>JANLFX010000023.1 GCA_024653325.1 Anaerolineae bacterium | reverse complement strand
AGGTCTCCGCGGCCAGGGCACAGCAGCAACTCGCCCCCAAAGTGAAATACACCCACCCTGAACAATTCGTGGGAGTTCGGTACTATTGACTTTCCGCGAGAGGGGTGCTATACATGGGGCAGAAATTCTTGGGGCCTCAGGACCAGGTGGAGACTTATGGAACAAGAAGTGAGAGACGAAAAACGTTCCTGGGAGCAAAGGCGGCATCCGGACGACCAGGAAATAGACGTGGAGCTGCTGGCCTTTGTTGGACGATATGCTACGGAGTTGCTGAAGTGGGATATTATTACCTTCTTTGGACGTAATCCTCATACCCACGATACTGCCACCAGCATAGCTCATTTTATCGGCCGCAATCCCCAAGCCGTGATGTTGAGCCTGGGCGATCTGGCCATTCTCGGTTTGTTACGCCAGACCCGTGTCAACGGCCAGATTGTCTACCACCTGACACCCAACCGCGCATTACGCGACGTAGTCTTCAGATTCGTTAACTGCCAGGACAGATAAAACAACACGCCTTCTCCAAATGTAAGGGCGATACGTCGGCCTTTAAGCGTATCGCCGCTTTGTTTTTTAGCAGGGTTGGGGTATAATGGAAGAGCAAATCTCCACGGCCATGAGCCGTGAAGCGTAAAACTTGACGACTTTCTTCCGGATTACTCTTTGCGAAGGGCTATTTTTCGGGTGTGTCTTATGTCGAGGAGGAGGAACAACGATGTATCACGGTCAGAGTGATGGCTGGATCGAGGTTATCTGCGGCAGCATGTTTAGCGGCAAGACAGAAGAACTCATCCGGCGCGTGCGACGGGCGCAGATTGCCCGCCAGAAGGTTCAGGTTTTCAAGCCCGTGTTGGATAACCGCTATGCCGTGGAGAAAGTCACCTCGCACAACGGCATTCACTTCGAGGCCAGGCCGGTACAGGACGCCGCTGAGCTTCTATCTCTGGTTGAACCAGATACTACTGTGGTCGCCGTGGACGAGGTGCAGTTCTTCGACTGGCAGATTGCCGAGGTGTGCAATCGGCTGGCAGATCGCGGGGTGCGGGTCATCGTTGCCGGTTTGGATCTGGATTTCCGGGGCGAGCCGTTTGGCCCCATGCCCCTGCTCATGGCCCAGGCCGAACGGGTAGACAAGCTGCAGGCCATCTGCGTGAGATGCGGCGCGCCGGCCAGCCGTACCCAACGGCTGATCAACGGTCAGCCGGCCGCCTACAATGACCCGATCATCCTGGTGGGAGCCAGTGAGGTCTACGAAGCCCGCTGCCGGCACTGTCACGAGGTGCCACGACAGGGGGAGCAAGTGAGTTTTTAGGCAAGCCCAGAGCAAATAGCAGGACCCAATAGGTTTTTGTTTAAGGAGGAAACCCGGTGGGGTGGAAGGAATATGTTGGTGAGATACTGATCCCTGAGGACAAATTGCAGGCACGCATCGCCGAGCTGGGGCAAACGATCTCCGCCGATTACGAGGGAAAGGATTTACTGCTGGTCTGCGTGCTTAAAGGTGGAGTGATGTTCTTGACCGACCTGATGCGACATATCACCGTGCCACACAGCATTGACTTCATGGCCGTCTCCAGCTACGGCGTCGCTGCACGGGAGTCCAGTGGCGTGGTGCGCATTCTCATGGACCTGAGTACCAACATCGAAGGTCGGCATGTGCTCATCGTCGAGGACATTATTGACACCGGCCATACTCTGGCCTATATCACCCGCCTACTCCGCGCCCGACAGCCAGCCTCGTTACGCATCTGTACGCTGTTGAACAAGGCTGAACGCCGCGAGGTAGATATTCCTCTGGACTACGTGGGTTTCGACATCCCTAACAAGTTTGTCTTTGGTTACGGCCTGGATTTGGACGAGCTATACCGCGAGCTGCCTTTCGTGGCCGTGCTCAAACCAGAGGCGATCGGTTAAACTTTTTACAGCCAAACTTGCACGAGGGTGCGCAGATTGAGGCCGATAAGTAGCACCCCGATGGCCAAACCCAACACGCGATAAGGAAATTTCTTGCACACCCAGGCCCCGATAGGCGCGGCAATAGCTCCACCGATAAGCATGGCCAGCACCACCGTCCAGTTGAAGCTCTCCGCGCCGATGGTGAAAAGGAAAGTCACCACTGCCGCCACGGTGACGAAGAACTCCGCCAGATTCACCGAACCGATCACTTCACTGGGATGACCGTTCCTGGCCAGGATCAAAGTAGGTGTAGCCACTGGTCCCCAACCTCCCCCACCCAGCGCGTCCAGAAAGCCGGCTACCAGGCCCAGCAAACTGATTTTCCAGGCGGAAAGTTGCTCTTGCGGTTCAGGACGCTCCCGGCGCAGAAAGCGGTACAGCATCAGGCAGCCCATCGCCACCAGGATCAAAGATACATAGGGCTTGATCTTAGCCCCGGGGATGGAGGATAACAAATAGGCCCCGACCACGGCACCGGTCACACCGGGAATCACAAGGGGCAAGAAAATCCCTTTCTTGACATTGCCGAAATAGTGGTGGGAAACACCGGAGAGCAATGTAGTGACTATTTCAGCCGTGTGCACCGAAGCGCTGGCTATAGCCGGTGCCAGCCCAATGCCCACCAGCAACGAGGTCGAAAACACCCCGTAGCCCATGCCCAGAGTGCCGTCCACGAACTGGGCCACCAGGCCCACGACAACCATTAGCAAGAAAAAAATGGTGGTTCCCATGAGTCTCTCCTTTTCACTTTTTCACCTTCCTGGACAGCTGAAGCCGTCACTACGACAAAAAAACGCCAATGTCCAATAAGTGATTAAGCATGTGTTGCGTGTTTCGGGCCATCACGAAGCACGTAACACGGTTACATGTAACCCAACCCCCGCAACCTTTCCTCGATCTCAGCTTCCTCTTCGGCGGTGTAAACCACAGCCTCGTCAGCTTCCGGCTCGAGATAGCCCAGCTCAACCAGACGGCGCAGGATGATAGCCGTGCTCTCCTCAACGGTTTCGCGGTCGGTGTGGACCACGATCTCGGGGTTCTCCGGCGGCTCGTAGGGGTCAGACACCCCGGTGAAGTTCTCGATTTCGCCGTTGAGAGCCTTCTTGTATAAGCCCTTCACATCGCGCTCGATACACGTCTCCAGGGGACAAGCGCAATAAACCTCGA
Source organism: Anaerolineae bacterium (assembly GCA_024653325.1). GTDB lineage: Bacteria > Chloroflexota > Anaerolineae > JACIWR01 > JACIWR01 > JACIWR01. The sequence goes on along the minus strand of JANLFX010000023.1, from coordinate 36,977 downwards.
TGAAGTTGCCGATCTCCGCGCGGCTGCGAGCGCGCACCTCACGGTACGGCGAGATGAACGAGCACAAAGTAGCCACGCCGTTGCGCGTCAACAGCTTGGCCACAAAAGTCACACGCTCAATGTTCTTGTCCCGGTCCTCTTTGCTGAAGCTCAGATCGCGGGTCAGCCCCTGGCGCACGATGTCGCCATCCAGCCGCTCAACCTTGAGGCCGCGCTTACGCAGTTCCTGCTCCACGGTTTTGGCCAAGGTCGTCTTGCCTGAACCTGAGAGTCCGGTGAACCACAGGGTGAATCCTTTTTGTTCTGCCATGCTTCCTCCAAGTCAGCGTAAGGTTCAAAGGTTTAGGGTTTCAGGGTTTCAGGGTTTCAGGTTCCAGGTTCCAGGTTTCAGGGTTCAGGGTTTCGGGATCGAGGAACAGGTCAAGAGCAGGGATTTGGGACTTTGAACCCGGAACATGAAACCAGGAGCTATCGCAGTCGTTCGTCGCTCATATGCTCCGGCACCGGCAGGCCCAGGAGCTCTAGCATCGTTGGGGCGATGGCCCGCCAGGTGCGCTGCACTCGCCCGCCGCCTCGTTTGCCAGGTTCAACCAGGATGAACATCCCCTGCTGAGCGTGGTTGGCATCGTCGGGGCCGGTGTCGTTCTCGAAAGTGTAGATGCGGCCAAGACCCACGCTGCCCACCGAGCGCCAGGCCAGGTTGCCGAAATAGATAATCAGGTCCGGCGGGATGTTGTTGATCTCACGGTAAACATCCTCGGGACGGAAAACGCGCGTGCCCAGAGGTTTGCCATCCAGACCGATCATCCCCTCTAGTTTCTCGATGAGCTCATCGCGCGTAGCTTCATACCGGTCGGCGGGGATAACCCCGTTGGGTTCTCGCCCCTGCACATTGAGGAACAGACGGCCGTAGTAACCACCCGCCGTCCAGGCCCTGGTTTTCGCCCAGTCAATCTCCACTTTCTCCAGAGGAATAGGCCAGCCAGCCTGCGGATTCTGGACGTCGCAAAGCTCATCCGTAACGATCTTTTTGCGATTGCCGGGCATGTACTCCTCGTCCACGAGGGTCAGATAACCCTCGCGCATCAGCCACTCGTTGATACAGATGCCGCCCATCAAGGGTTGTGCGCCGTGGTCCGACATGACCAGCACTGCCGCATCCCCAGGGAGCAGTTCCAGCATCTCGCCAATCTCGCAGTCCAGGTAGCGATAATAGTCGCGGATACTGTTTTCATAAGGATTGCCCGGTTCATACTTGGGATGGCAGGGATCGGTGTATTTCCACAAACCGTGATGGATGCGGTCCGGGCCCATCTCCACCCACATGAAGAAATCCCACTGTCCGGCCCGGCTGCGCAGCAGATGTTTGACCAGCTTGCAGCGTTTCTCGGTCATCTCATAAATCTGCTGCAACAGGTAATCCTTGTCCTCGGTGCGGAAGTCGGGCACATCCAGCAAATAATCACCCACCACCCGGGCTATTTCAGCCTTGAAATCTTTGGGATAGGTGTAATCGCTGAAGGTGCTGGGGGTGAGGAAACAGGTGACCAACAACCCATTGACCGGTCGTGGTGGATAAGTCTGCGGCACACCGATGACGATTACCCTCTTGCCCGCCGCCGATGCCCGCTCCCACACGCGAGGAAATTTGACCGCCGCAGAAGTGGCAATACTCATCTGGTCGTAAGAGTAGTTAGCCCGGTTGCGAAAACCGTAAAATCCCAATTCGCCGGGGTCTTTGCCAGTGAGCATGCACGTCCACGCCGGGACAGTGATGGGCGGCACAGTACTTTCCAGCTCACCGTAAGTGCCGGCCTCCATCAGTTTCTTGAGATTGGGTAACTCATCGGCCCAGCGCTCGAAAATCAGCACCGGGTCAGCGCAGTCCAGGCCGATGACAAAAAGTTTATTGCTCATTTGCACTCCTTGTTCGATAACTTATACCCCTCGATGAGAATCTGCGCCACCTCGGGACGGGTGAATTCCGGCGGGGGAGCCTCGCCGCGCGCCAACATGGCCCGCACCTGCGTACCACTGAGGAACACGTGCTCAGAGGAGTCATGAGGACAGGTCTTGGCCGTGACCACCGTGCCGCATTTCCGGCAGTAGAAAGCGTGCTCGAAAAACAGGGGCATGATACCAATCTCTTCCGGCTTGAACTCGTCGAAGATGAGTTGGGCGTCGTAGGTGCCGTAATAATTGCCTACCCCGGCATGATCTCGGCCCACGATGAAGTACGTACAACCGTAGTTCTTGCGACACAGCGCGTGGAAGATAGCCTCCCGAGGGCCGGCGTAGCGCATGGCCGCCGGGAACACACCCAGAATCACCCGGTCGGGGGGGTAGTAATCACGCAGGATGGCCTGATAGCTCTGCATCCGCACCTCGGCGGGTATGTCGCCCGGCTGGGTTTCACCGACCAGCGGATGCAGCAACAGCCCATCCACGACCTCCAGCGCCGTCTTCTGGATGTACTCGTGCGCACGGTGGATGGGGTTACGGGTCTGAAAAGCGACGACACGCCGCCACCCGCGCTGGGCGAACATGCGCCGTGTCTGAACCGGGTCGTGGCGGAACTCGGGAAAACGCTGATCCAGCGGGCGGTTGACCAGGGTGATGGGCCCACCCAGCAGCACCGGTCCCTGGGCGTAGATGCGAGCCACCCCCGGATGAGCGTCCTCGGTGGTGCGATACACCTCCCGCGCCTCGCGTTCCTTGTCGTAAGTAAACTTCTCCTGGACCTCCATCAGGCCCAACAAGTGCCCCTCACCGCCGTCCGGCTCATACAGGGCGACCTCGTCGCCTTCGCGGATGTCCGCGGCAAACTCCTCATCCACCGGCAGAGTGATGGGAATGCTCCACACCAGCCCGTTGGTCAGGTACATGGTCTCTACCACGCTCTCGTAGTCGGCGCGGGTCATGAAGCCAGTGAGCGGACTGAAAGCGCCGATGGCGATGAGTTCACAATCCGAAACGTTCATCGGGCTGAGAAAAACCCTGGGTAATTCCCTTGCCCGTTCTAGGGCCGCCTGACGGGCCTCGCCCCGCAGAAGCCGGTTCACCAGTGTACCGCCGTGAGGTGCAATGCCATAGCTATTTTCCATACGGTACTCCTTCGTTGATCAGATTTGCAATATCCTTGATGTATCACTTATATTTAATTGCTATCTTACTACAAATCGCGATCCATGTCAAACGCGCCCCCGAATCCCCCTGAGTCCCCTGAGTTCCTCTAAACTCCCCTGAACCCCTTTGCCCCGGACGCAAAGTCGTGGTATACTGGAAGTGTGTTTCAGGTTCAAAGTCTCAGGTTTGCCATCGCGCCCGACCTGAAGCCTTAAGCCCGAAACCCGCAATCATGAAGCAGACCCGCCATCAGGAGAAGCGATGCCCGTACCCGACCCGGAGACACTAATCCACGTTCCCCACACCGGCAACCACACCATCTTTCTGGAGGGCCCGGCTGGCGCTGGTAAGACCACCTTAGCCGTGCAGCGCCTGCGTCATTTGCTGAGTGCTGGCGTGCCCGGCGAAAACATCCTGGTATGGGTTCCGCAGCGCACGCTGGCCGGACCCTACTACCAGGCCCTGCGCACTCCCGACCTGCCCGGTGGCGCGCTAGTGGACGTGGTCACCATCGGCGGGCTGGCGCGGCGCATGGTGGACCTCTTCTGGCCCCTCATCGCCGAGCAGGCCGGCTTCGATCCCACCCGCCCCCCCACTTTCCTCACCCTGGAGACGGCCCAATACTACATGGCCCGCGTCGTCGAGCCGGCCCTGCGCTCCGGCGCTTTCGACGGGGTGACCATCGCCCCTAACCGGCTGGTCAGCCAGATCATTGACAACCTGAACAAAGCGGCGGTGGTCGGCTTCCCCGTGGACGAGATCGCCCAGCGACTGAAAGAAGCTTGGGCCGGGGAAAGCAGCCGCCTGCGCATCTTCGATCAGGCCCAGGCCTGCGCCCTGCGCTTCCGCCAGACTTGTCTGCAGCACAATCTCCTCGATTTCTCGCTGCAGATAGAGGTCTTCGTTCATCATCTGTGGCCCTTGCCCCTCTGCAGGTACTATCTGCTGGGACGGTATCGCCACCTCATCGTGGACAACGTCGAGGAAGACGTGCCCGTGGCCCACGATTTACTGTGGCAGTGGCTGCCGGAATGCGATTCGGCGCTGGTGGTCTACGATCGGGACGCAGGTTACCGCGTCTTTCTGGGTGCGGACCCTGACGGCGGGTACGCGCTGCGCGACGCCTGCCACCAGCACGTTTCGCTGGAGGACTGTCTCGTGGCTTCACCCGACGTGCAGGCCCTGGCCGTGGAAACGGTACGCAGCAGTAGCGCAGGATTAACTCTGCGCCCACGCGACGCCCCTACCGAGTCAGTCAAAGGCAACCCTCGCGCCGCGCTGGAATTCGCCACCTGGCGCTATCACCCGCAGATGTTGGACTGGGTGGCCGACGAGATCTCCCGCCTGGTGGTGCACGAGGGCGTGCCTCCCGGCGAGATTGCCGTGCTGGCCCCCTTCCTCGGCGACGCGCTCCGCTTCTCGTTGACCGAGAAACTGAAGCGCCACGGCATCCCCGTCCGCGCGCATCGCCCCTCGCGGGCCCTGCGTGAAGAGCCCGCCGTGCGCTGTCTGCTCACCCTGGCGGCCATCGCCCATCCCGCCTGGGGACGCTGTCCCTCTAGATTCGACGTGGCCTACGCCTTGCAGCAGGCCATCCACGAGCTGGACCTGGTGCGCGCGCAACTACTCACCGACATCGTGTACCACGTCCAAGACGGCGCACCTGCCTTGCGCAGCTTCGACCCCCTGATCCCGGAGATGCAACAGCGCATCACTTACTTGCTGGGCGGGCGGTACGAGGAACTGCGTCGCTGGCTGGAGGCCTACGCCGCCCAGCCGCCCGTCGAGTTAGATCACTTCTTCAGCCGCCTTTTCGGGGAGGTGCTCTCCCAGCCGGGCTTCGGCTTTCACCATAACCTGGAGGCTGGGGAGGCAGCGGCCAAGCTCATCGAGTCGGCGCGAAAATTCCGGCAGACGGTGGGCAGAACAATCCCGGAAGTGACTGGGGCAGAAGGGGAGGAGAACTCAGGGGGAGCTGGGGGGAACTCTGGGAACTTGTGGGGGAGGTTAGGTCAGGAGTACGTGGACATGGTGGAACGCGGTGTGCTGGCCGCCCAATATGTCCCCAGTTGGCAGATAAGCGAGGAGGCGGTGTTCCTGGCCCCGGCCTACACTTTCCTGACGGCCAATCGCCCGGTGGACATCCAGTTCTGGATCAACGCCGGCAGCCAGGGCTGGTGGCGGCGCATCAATCAGCCGCTGACCCATCCCTATGTCCTCAGCCGCTCCTGGCCGCGCAATGCGTTGTGGACCGAAAGCGACGAGATGGAGGCTCAGCAGACCACCTTGTGCCGCTTGGTGCTGGGACTGCTGCGCCGCTGCCGAAAACGCCTTTATCTGGGGCTCAGCGAAATTGGCGAACAGGGCTACGAGGAATTACACGGTCCCCTGCCCGTGGCCATCCAGAGAGTGTTGCGCGCAAATCCCAATGACTAAATAACCATGACCAAACCACCAAACCACCAAACCACCAAACAACTAATACCACGCCTGGCCCAGAAAGAAATACTGTCCTACGCCGGCGGTAAAATGGGCGTCTCCGCCGTGCCCGGCAGCGGCAAGACTCACGTCCTCTCCGCCCTGGCCGCCCGCCTGGTGGACGAGGCCATTGATGACGACCAGGAAGTGCTCATCGTCACCCTGGTCAACTCCGCCGTGGGCAACTTCGCCAGCCGCATCGCCATTTTCCTGACGCGGGAACGGGGATTGCTGCCCCGCTTCGGCTATCGGGTGCGCACCCTGCACGGCCTGGCCCACGACATCGTCCGCGAACGGCCCGGCCTGGTCGGACTGGCCGACGATTTCCAGATTGTGGACGAGCGCGAAGCCCGCCAGATTCTGGAGGACGCCGTCTGGGCCTGGCTGCACACCCATCCCGACGCCCTGCTCGACTTTCTCACCGCCGACGAGTTCAGCGAAGGCATGTTACGCCGCATCCGCGACCGCGACTGGCCGGAACTGGCCATCGAAATCGCCGCGGCCTTCATCAAACGGGCCAAGGACCTGCAACTTGGCCCGGAGTACCTGCTGGCCAGCCTGCAGGAGTACCCCGATGACCTGCCCCTGGCCCGCATGGGAGCGGAAATCTACCTGGATTACCAGCGTGGCCTGGCCTACCGTGGCGGCGTGGACTTCGATGACCTCATCCGCCTGGCCCTCCGCGCCCTGGAACTGGACCCCGACTTCTGCGCCCGCCTCCGTCACCGCTGGCCCTACATCCTGGAGGACGAGGCCCAGGACAGCAGCCAGCTCCAGGAGGAAATACTGCGCCGCCTGGTCGGGCCGGACGGCAACTGGGTGCGCGTCGGCGACCCCAACCAGGCCATCTACGAGACCTTCACCACGGCCGATCCCCGCTTTCTGCGCGAGTTCCTCAATCAACCGGACGTGAAATCCATCACCATGCCCGATTCGGGCCGCTCCCAGCCCAGCATCATCGCCCTGGCCAACTATCTGGTGGACTGGACGGTGAACGAGCATCCCAGCGAGATCGCGCGGAACGCCTTCCGCCAGCAGCACATCCAGCCCACCCTCCCTGGCGACCCGCAACCCAACCCGCCGGACAATCCGGCGGCGGTGCGCCTGGTGGCTCGCAAATTCACCCCCGACGCCGAGATCAAGGCCGTGGTGGACTCCCTGGCCCGCTGGCTACCCGAGCACCCCGATTCCACGGTGGCCGTGCTGGTGCCGCGCAACAAACGCGGCTTCGAGGTCACCCGCGCGCTGAAGGCGGCAGGCATTGATTACGTGGAGCTCCTACGCAGCACCACCTCTACCCGCGAGGTGGCCGGCGTGCTGGCCAACGTGCTGCGTGCCCTGGCCGACCCTGGCTCGTCCAAGAAGCTGGCCGCGGCCTTTCGCGCGTGGCGTCGCGCCGACCGGGACGACCCGGAGCTGGCCGAACGCACGGCCAACCTCGCCAAGCTGCTGAGCCGCTGTCCGCGGGTGGAGGATTACCTCTGGCCCCGCCTGGACCGCGATTGGCTGGCCCACGTAGGGGCAGGCCTCGCGCCTGACCACGTAGGGGCAGGCCTCGCGCCTGACCACGTAGGGGCAGGCCTCGCGCCCGCCCACGTAGGGGCAGGCCTCGCGCCCGCCCACGTAGGGGCAGGCCTCGCGCCTGACCACGCAGGGGCAGGTCTTGCACCTGACCAGACGGGCGACCGCGAGGGTTCGCCCCTACTGGCCGAATTCCGCGACCTGATGCGCCGCTGGCAGGAGGCGGTCGTTCTGCCCATTGACCAGCTCATCCTCACCCTGGCCCAGGACCTCTTCCACGAGGCAACGGACCTGGCCCTGGCCCACAAACTGGCCGTCGCTTTGCGCGCGGCCAGTGATGACCACCCTGATTGGCGCTTGCCGGAATTGGTCGAAGAGCTGGCCACCATCGCCCGCAACCAGCGCCGCTTCCTGGGCTTCGACGAAGAGGACACCGGCTTCGACCCCGACCAACACCGCGGGCAGGTGGTAGTGGCCACCATGCACAAAGCCAAGGGCCTGGAGTGGGACCGGGTGTACCTGATGTCGGTGAACAACTACGACTTCCCCTCCGCCTTGCCCCACGATAACTACATCGCCGAAAAGTGGTTCGTCCGCGACAATCTCAACCTGGTGGAGGAAGCGCTAGCCCAGTTAAATATTCTGACCAATGGCGAGGCCGGAAACTACACCGAGGGCGAGGCCACCCTTCGCGCCCGGCACGACTACACCGCCGAGCGCCTGCGATTGCTGTACGTGGGCATCACCCGTGCCCGCAAGGAGTTGATCATCACCTGGAACACGGGACGGCCCAAGAATCCGGCCCAGCCCGCCGTGCCCTTCATCGCCTTGCACACGTGGTGGGAGGGTAAGACGGGTTGACAACCCATCCTACGACACGCCCGCCTGGTAGGAAAGCCCGCGCTATAGAAAGCGCGGCTACGGGAAAGGCGCAGTAGGAGGTAGGCGCGGATTCTGTTCCGCGCCAGCCCTGTGCCCCTCAGCTACAGGACCCCGGCACACGTGGTGGGAGGAGGGGGAAAAGTGAAGGAAGACATAAGCTCCTCACATCTGTAATCGGTGCCAGTAACATTGAGGAGAAGGAAGATGAGATTATGTTCTTACGTGGTCAAATCTGACACGGGCCTTGCTCCCAATCCTTTCTGGGGCTACTGCACACTCGCCGTTTGCACACCCAACCACATGGGCATTCGGGCTCAGAAAGGAGACTGGTTCATCGGCATAACAGCTATCAATAGAGGTAATAGACTTGTTTTCGCAATGCAAGTGTCCGAAGTATTACCTTTTGAACACTACTACAATGATCCAAGGTTTGAACAAAAGAAACCGATTATTGATGGAACTTGGCGTCAGCGTTGTGGAGATAACATGTATTATAAAGACGACGCGGGGATATGGAAACAACACCCCTCAATTTATCACTGCACACCAGAACAGGTAGAGCAAGACCTAAAACACCCGTACGTTTTCATTGCCGAGCTTTTCTATTATTTTGGCGATAGAGCAATAGAGATCCCGCCAGAATACAGAGAGCTTATATGGAGAAGGCAAGGATGTAAGTGTGAACATGACCTTGACACTGTGAGGGATTTCCTGAATTGGCTTGAGGCCAATTTTGAACCAGGTATACATGGCGAACCCTATCATAAGCAAAGAGGGAGGTGTAAACCTGTCCGTTAATACGAAGGGCAAAGGCCTGCAACCAAGCCTACCTCGTCCTTTCGGTCAGCCGATTAAACGGATTGAGCCGATATGCCGCTTACCCTATCCGCTGAATCGGATACATCGGCTGACCCCATCCGCTCAATCGGCTTAATCGGCTGACCCACTTCACACATGGCTTCAGCCTGCGACGGGTGCACAGGCGTAGGTGTAATGCAGGCTTCAGCCTGCAAGCGGAATGCTACATACCATGACCGATGTCTTCTATCGCCGTAACTTACCACACTATCACCCGCCTGATGCCACATACTTTGTCACCTTCCGCCTGGCGGGAAGTCTGCCGCGCCAGTTTCTCGAACGCCTGCGACAGGAGTATGAACAAGAGGAGCGCTTGCTGAGTCAGCGTCTTCAAGGTCAATCCCTGGATGAGGAACGTCACAGGCTCCAGAAGAAAATCTTTGCCCGTTACGATGCCGTTCTCGACAAAGCCGCCAACGGCCCTTGCTGGCTCGCCGACCCGCGTCTGGCGAACATCGTTGCCCGCGAAATCCACGCTCTGCATCCGACATATTACGCCTTGTTGGCATATTGCATCATGAGCAACCATGTTCATCTGCTGGTTGACATGCAAGGCATCCCTGAACCACCGCGCCCGGCTTCAGGCCAACGCTGTACTTCTTTGAACCACGCCCTGCGCCTGCTCAAAGGCCGTACGGCGCGATTTTGTAATGAGGCTTTAGGACGCAGTGGATCATTTTGGACCCCGGAAAGTTACGACCATGTGGTCCGAGATAGAAAAGAATTGGAGCGCATCGTCGCCTATATTATCAACAACCCTGTCAAAGCCGGGCTGGTAGAAAATGCAGACGATTGGGCCTTTACCTATTGCGCAATGTAACGCAGGCTTCAGCCTGCGACGGGTGCACGGGCTGAAGCCCGTGTTACAAGGAGGTCAATGCCAATGACGGAAACCATCCGTATCGAAATCAACGGCCAATGGCACGAACTCGAAATCGAGCGGCGGACCACCCTGCTGGAGGTGCTGCGCGACCGCCTGCACCTGATCGGCACCAAGAACGGCTGCGGGCAGGGACATTGCGGAGCGTGCACGGTGATCGTGGAAGGCGAGGCCGTACGTTCCTGCGTCTACCTGGCCCGCCGCGCCGACGGCAAGTCCGTGCAGACCATCGAGGGCCTGGCCCGCGACGGGGAGCTGCACCCCTTGCAGCGAGCCTTCATTGAGCGGGGGGCTATCCAGTGCGGCTTCTGCACACCAGGGGAGATCATGGCCGCCAAGGCCCTGCTGGACCGCAATCCCAACCCCACCCGCCCGGAAATCATGGCTGCCCTGGAGCGCAACTTGTGCCGCTGCACCGGCTACGTGAAAATCATCGAGGCGGTGGAGGCCGCCGCGGCGGAACTGCGCGGGGAGGGTAAGAGACCCCTCTCGGCCCCGCAGACCCCACACCTACCACTGACCACCGTCGGTCGCCCCCTGCCCCAGCCGGATGCCCTGGCCAAGGCCACCGGACAGGCCTGCTACACCGCCGACCTCTTCTTCCCGAACATGCTGCACGCCAAAGTGCTGCGCAGCGAATACCCCCACGCCCGCCTGCGGCGGGTGGACGTCAACCGCGCCCGCGAACTGCCCGGCGTGGCGGCGGTGCTCACCGCCGACGACGTGCCCGGCGAGAAGAACCACGGCGTGATCCACCGCGACTGGCCGGTGCTGGCCTACGATAAAGTGCGCTACGTGGGCGATGCCATCGCCATCGTCGCTGCCGAAAGCGAATCCATCGCCGAGGAAGCGTTGAAGCTCATCGAGGTCGAATACGAGCTGCTGCCCGTGGTCGCCACCACCGAGCAGGCCCTGGCCCCCGGCGCGCCGCTGGTCCACGAGAACCGTGAGGGCAACATCCTGCGCTACACCAAAGTCCGCCGCGGCGACGTGGAAATCGGCTTCGCCCAGGCCGACGTGATCATCGAAAACACCTATCACACCCCAACGGGCGAACACGCCTTCCTGGAACCAGAAGCGGCGGTGGCAGTGCCTGACCTCACCCCTACCCCCCTGCACCCCCCTTCCCCTCTCCGCAACGGAGAGGGGAAGGGGGGCCGGGGGAGATGGGGTGAGGTCGGCGTCACCGTCTACGTCGGCTCCCAAATCCCCTTCGCCGACCGCGAACAGATCGCGGCCTGCCTGGCCCTGCCCGTGGAAAAGGTGCGGGTGGTGCACATGCTCACCGGCGGCGCGTTCGGCGGCAAAGAGGACGTCTGCGCCCAGATTCACGCCGCCCTGCTGGCCCAGGCCACCGGTCGCCCGGTTAAACTGGTGCTCACCCGCGCCGAGTCCATGCGCGTGCACCCCAAACGCCACGCCACGACTATCACCGTCAAGAGCGGGGCCAAGCGCGACGGCCGCCTGACTGCCGTGCAGGTGAAAATCGTCGGCGACACGGGAGCCTACGCCTCCCTGGGCGAGCAGGTGATGACCCGCGTGGCCACTCACGCCATCGGCCCCTACGACGTGCCTCATGTAAAGGTGGACTGCTACGCGATACACACCAACAACCCTCCCGCCGGTGCCTTCCGCGGCTTCGGCGCGCCGCAGGCCCACTTCGCCGCCGAGAGCCAGATGGACATCCTGGCCGAGACGCTGGGCCTCTCACCTTTCGAGGTGCGCCGCCGCAACGCCCTGCGCGTGGGCGGCACCACAGCCACCGGTCAGGTGCTGCGCGAAAGCTGCGGCCTGTTGGAAACCATTGACCGCGTGGAGACGGCCATGCGCCAGGCACAGGAGGCGGAAAAGGATATCGTCCTGCCACCGCACATCCGCCGTGGATGGGGCATGGCTTGCGCCTACAAGAACGTGGGCCTGGGCGAAGGACTGGCCGACAGCGCCGGCGCTTCCGTAGAGGTCACCCGCGAGGGACGGGTCATCGTCCGCGCCGGGGCGGCAGAAGTGGGACAGGGCTTGGCCGGCGTAGTGGCCCAGATCGCTGCCGAGGAACTGGGCGTGGACCTGTCCGCCGTGGAGGTCATCCTGGGCGACACCAGCCAAACCCTGGACGGCGGGGCGACCACTGCTTCGCGGCAGACCTTCGTCACCGGCAACGCGGTACGCCACGCCGCCCGACAGGTGCGCTCATCCCTGGCCGGAGCTGCTGCCGAGGAGCTGGGCGCGGCCCCGGACACACTGACCTTCGCCCACGGGAAAGTGACCGCCCCCGGAGGCCAGGCCGTCTCACTAGCCCAGGCGGCGACCCTGGCCCAGGCGGAGGGGCGTCCGCTGCGTGTGGAATACGTATACACCCCGCCGCACACCGTGCCCCTGGGCGAGGTGGGCGACATGCACTTCGCCTACGGCTTCGCTACCCAGGCAGCCCAGGTGGAGGTAAACACCGAAAGCGGCGAAATACGGGTATTGCAGGTCATCGCCGCCCACGACGTGGGCCGGGCCATCAATCCCCTGGCCCTGGAAGGACAGATCGAGGGCGGGGTGGTGATGGGCATCGGCTACGCCCTGCTGGAGAAATTCGAGGTCGAGGAGGGCATCGTCCGCTCCGATTCCCTGGCCCGTTACAAAATTCCTCGGATCACTCACGTGCCGCGCATCGTGCCCATCCTGGTCGAACATCCCGCTGCCGACGGGCCTTTCGGCGCTAAAGGGGTAGGCGAGATCACCTCCATTCCCACGGCCCCGGCCATTGCCAACGCCGTGCACGCCGCCATTGGCCTGCGCTCCTTCTCCCTGCCGATCAAACTGCCATCGCGTTCGAATACATAGACGCCATTAACTTGTAGCGGCGGACGGCCTTGTCGCCCTAGACCGTTGGAGGGCAGTATTGATCAGACGACATCGCTACGTGATCATGTTCAAACCCTATGGTGTGCTGTGCAAGTTCACCGATGCGGAAGGCCGCCCCACCCTGGCCGACTTCGGCCTGCCGCCGGGAGTCTACGCCGCCGGGCGTTTGGATCAGGACAGCGAGGGCCTGTTATTTCTCACCGACGACGGCGACCTGGCCCATCGCCTGACCAACCCGCGTTACCGGCATCCGCGCGCCTACCTGGCCCAGGTGGAACGGGTACCAACCCCAGAGGCACTGCAAGCCCTGCGCGACGGGGTAGTGATCCAGGGACGGCGGACGCTCCCGGCCCAGGTGGAATTGCTGCGCGAGGAGCCAGACCTGCCGCCCCGCCCCGTCCCTATCCGTTACCGCAAGAATGTGCCCACGGCCTGGCTGCGCCTGGTGCTGTACGAGGGGCGCAACCGCCAGGTGCGACGTATGACCGCCGCCGTCGGTTATCCGACGCTGCGCCTGGTGCGGGTGGGCATCGGCCCCTTGCGCTTGGGTGACCTGCAGCCTGGCCAGTGGCGCGATCTGACCCCTGCCGAGCGACGAGCATTGAGGGCCATAGTAGAGTTAACTTGACATATTGGCTAATTTGGTGTACTATGTAAACTAGAAGTCGAAGGGCCAACCCTCCCGCTGGCGACCAACGCTCCGATCCTCCCGCAGGTTTAGAACCTGCGGGAGGGTTAGAGGGTTGCGGGAGGGCAGGAAAGTGGTAAGGAGGCTGAGAGATGAGAACCAAACTTCTGGCAATGGTCTTGCTGATCGCCATGCTGACTTTGAACTTCGCAGTGGTGCAGGCTGCGCCGCCCCGTTCTGACCCGATCATCCACGTCGTGCAGTGGGGTGAGACGCTGACCATGATCGCTCGACACTATGGTGTCACCGTACAAAGCATCGTCCAGGCGAACAACCTGCGTGACCCCAATTACATTTACGTGGGCCAGCGGCTAATCATTCCGACAGGAACCGGCACATTGCCCGGTGGAACGTATTACACCGTCCGGCGCGGCGACAACCTGACCCTGATCGCCGCCCGCTTTGGCACCACCGTGGCGGCAATTGTGCAGGCCAATAACCTGCAGAATCCCTCGTTCATCTACGCCGGCCAGGTACTGTTCATTCCAGGCGCCGTGGTCCCACCGGTGAGTGGAACCGGTGTGTATTACACCGTGCGTCCTGGCGATACCTTGATCGGCATTGCCTACCGCTTCGGCGTGAACTACTGGGACATCGTGCGGGCAAACAACATCGCCAACCCATCGCGCATCTACGTCGGGCAGCGCCTGTTCATCCCCGGGGCGGCTGCCCCCACTCCGACTCCACCCGTCTGCACGCCCACGCCAGTACCGGTGGTATGCGTGACCGCCACTCCGACCCCGGTTGTCTGCACGCCCACTCCGGCGGTGGTTTGTGTCACCCCTACCACGGCAGTGGTGTGTGTTACTCCCACTCCAGCAGTGGTGTGCGTGACACCTACACCTGTGGGCACGCTACCACCCACCTGTCGTGACCTGACCTATCCGCCTAACAACGCCGTAGTGAAGGGTGAGATCGAGATCCGTGGCACGGCGGATGTACAGAACTTCTGGTACTACAAAATCGAATTCCGCTTCGACAACGAACCTAACCTTTGGCGGTACATCTACAGTGCCTACGCGCCTGTGCACGACGGCGTGCTGGCCGTCTGGAACACCTCGCCCCTGCCCAACGGCGTGTACTGGCTGCGGCTGGCCGTCGTAGATCGCACCGGCAACTACCGTCCAGGGTGCGAGGCGCGGATCACCATCACACACTGATAGCGAATGACGAATGGCGGATGATCTGGTTTCATTCGCTGCTTTGCCGATTTGCTGATTTGCCGATTTGCTGATTTGCTGATTTGCCGATTTGCCGATTTGCTCAATGGAGAGACAACTGTGGACTTTCAACTGACCGACGAGCAGCAAATGATCCGCAAGATGGTGCGCGATTTCGCCGAGAAGGAAATTGCCCCCATCGCCAAAGAGACCGACACCGAGGGCAAATTCCCCTGGGAGATCATCCGCAAGATGGCCAGACTGGGCTTCCTGGGCCTGCCTTTTCCGGAGGAATACGGCGGGGCCGGGGCGGACAATGTCAGCCTGGCCATCGCTATGGAAGAAATCGCCCGCGTTTGCGGCTCCACGGCCATCACCCTGGACGCCCATACCTCTTTGTGCAGTGAGCCCATCTATCTCTTCGGTACCGAGGCTCAGAAACGAAAGTACCTGCCCAAACTGTGCAGCGGGGAATGGATCGGCGCTTTCGGGCTGACCGAACCGGGAGCCGGGTCCGATGCCGGGGCCACCAAGACCCGCGCTGTGCGCGATGGAGACGAATGGGTGATCAACGGCCAGAAATGCTTCATCACCAATGGCTCCATCGCCGATGTGGTGATCATCACCGCCGTGACCGATCCAGGACGGGGCACGCGGGGCATCTCCAGCTTCATCGTCGAAAAGGGTACTCCCGGTTTCCGTCCTGGCCGCGACGAGGAGAAAATGGGGCTCAAAGGCTCCATCACCTCGGAACTGTTCTTCGAGGATTGCCGCATCCCGGCGGAGAACCTGCTGGGCAGGGAAAACGAGGGTTTCAAGCAGTTTCTGGTCACCCTCGATGGGGGGCGCATTGCCATCGCGGCCATGGCCCTGGGCCTGGCCCAAGGGGCTTTCGAACGAGCACTGGCCTATTCCAAAGAGCGCGTGCAATTTGGCCAGCCCATCTGCAACTTCCAGGCTATTCAGTGGATGCTGGCCGACATGTCCACCGAGATAGACGCCGCCCGCCTGCTGGTCTACCGCGCTGCCTGGCTCAAAGACCAGGGCCTGCCTTTCACCAAAGAGGCGGCTATGGCCAAACTCTTCACCTCCGAGATGGCGGAGCGGGTGTGCTACAAGGCGATACAAATCCACGGCGGCTACGGCTACATGAAGGAGTACGAAGTCGAGCGCATGTATCGCGATCAGCGGCTGTGCGCCATCGGCGAGGGTACGAGTGAAATACAGCGGCTGGTGATCGCTAGGCAGTTGTTGCGCTAAGTCCAGGTGCGACGCACTTTCCGAAGTGCGTCGCACCTGGATTTGCGCCTTGGACGATTTTGTGGTAAAATCCAGCCCCGAAATAAGAGGCTGGTGAAGAGAGAGTGAGAACAAGACCCCGGTTGTTTAGGGAAGAACGCGATACCACGGGTGCCGGTTGACGCGAATAGCGTCAGCAAGGCACCCGTTTTTTATACGAGATGGCGGCAATGAGCATACTGCATTTACCTGGTTTAATTGACATCCACGTGCATCTGCGCGATCCGGGGGGCACGCACAAAGAGGACTTCGCCACAGGCACGGCCGCAGCCCTGGCGGGCGGCATCGTAGCCGTGCTGGACATGCCAAACAATACCCCACCGGTGACCGACGCCGACAGCCTGCACGCCAAATTGGCCGCTGCCGAGGAGAAAGCCCATTGTGACTACGGCCTGTACCTGGGGGCCAACGAAAGCAACGCAGACACGGTCTTCCGCCTGCACGCCGAGGCCTGTGGTCTGAAGATGTACCTGGACCAGACCTACGGCCCGCTGCGACTGGCACAGCTATCAGCAGTGATGGCTCACTTCCGCCGGTGGCCTGCTCACCTGCCGATAGCCGTTCATGCCGAAGGGCTGGTGTTGGCCGGGGCCATTGCCCTGGCCCAGGCGCACAACCAACGGGTGCACCTCTGCCACGTGAGCCGCGCTGCCGACATCGCCCTCATCCGCGCGGCGAAAGAGCGCGGCGCTCCCATCACCTGCGAGGTCACACCTCATCACCTGTTCCTCACCGCCGCCGACGCGAAACGGCTAGGTCCCCTGGGGTACATGAAGCCCACCCTGGGCACCGCCGCCGACCGTGATGCGCTGTGGGCCAACCTGGACGTGGTAGACTGCATCGCTACCGACCACGCACCGCACACCATCGCCGAAAAAGGGGGTGAAAACCCACCGCCCGGTGTCCCTGGACTGGAAACTGCGCTGCCCCTTATGCTCACCGCCGTTCATGAGGGACGACTTTCCCTGGAACGGCTGGTCGAGCTCATGCACGATAATCCCGTACGCATCTTCGGCCTTGTGCCGCCGGATAGCGAAATCGAGATTGATACCACTGCGCAGCACACCATCTCGCGCCGGGGACTGCACACCAAATGCGGCTGGACGCCCTTTGAAGGGATGTTAGTGTGGGGCCAAGTGCGAAAGGTTGCACTTCGCGGAAAACTTGCCTGCCGCGATGGCGACATACTCATCCCGCCCGGGTTTGGCCAGCCATTGCGCCGGACCGCATAGTATCGGCTGGAACCTCGGCACAAAGGGGTGTGGGGTTCCTCCACAATCATAAAAACAGGAGGAAAACCAAATGACAGACGTACAGACTAACGGAACTAAAACCCGCCCCGTACCTGCCGACTTAACCGACAATGGCTTCTTCGGCCAGGACGTGATCTCTGTCAGGCAATTCGACCGCCAGAAGCTAGACTACATCTGCCGGGTGGCGGACGAGATGCGCTCAATGGTGGAGCGCTTTGGGTCGGCTGACCTGCTCCAGGGCAAGGTGCTGGCCAATCTCTTCTACGAGCCCAGCACGCGCACCAGTTCATCTTTCGCGGCGGCGATGATGCGCCTGGGCGGCAAAGTGATCAGCATCAACGAGGTGCGCTATTCCTCGGTAAGCAAAGGCGAATCCCTGCCGGACACCGTGCGCACCCTGGAAAGCTACGCCGACGTGATTGTGCTGCGCCACCCGGAGGTCGGAGCAGCGGCCCAGGCGGCACATTATGCTCGCAAACCGCTGATCAATGCCGGCGACGGCATCGGAGAACATCCCACTCAGGCCCTGCTGGACTTCTACACCATCCGGCGTGAACTGGGCCAGGTAGACGGGCTCACAGTAGCCATGCTGGGCGACCTGAAATACGGACGCACCGTCCATTCCCTCACCCGTCTGCTGCTGAATTACGACGTCTCGTTCATCTTCATCTCGCCTGACATCCTGCGCATGCCACCCGAGATCATCGCCGAAGTCCAGGCGGCAGGTCACAGCTATCGGGAGACGGATGACGTGCACCACGTAATCGGCGAGGTGGACGTGCTCTACGTGACCCGCGTGCAAAAGGAGCGCTTCGAGGACATGGCCGATTACGAAGCAGTGAAAGACTACTACGTCATCACCCCTGAACTGATGGAGAAGGCCAAACAGAAAATGATCGTCATGCACCCGCTGCCCCGGGTGGGTGAGATCAGCTATGCCGTGGACAACGATCCGCGCGCCGCCTACTTCCGTCAAATGGAGAACGGGATGTACGTCCGCATGGCGCTGCTGGCAGCGGTGCTGGGCAAGGCTTAGGTCACCTATGGGCTTCTACGAGAAACTGAACGCGACCATCGAGCGCAACGACAGCTTGCTGTGTGTGGGGCTTGACCCTCGTCCGGAGCAGATTCCCGCCGGGAGCGTGCTCGATTTCAACCGGCGGATCATTGATGCCACCCACGACCTGGTCTGCGCCTACAAGCCCAATCTCGCCTTCTATGAGGCCCTGGGCCCGCCCGGTCTGGAGGTCTTGCAGTGCACCATCGCCTGCGTGCCCGCCGGTATCCCGGTGATCCTGGACGCCAAGCGCGGTGACATCGGAAGCACGGCGGAAGCCTACGCCAGGGCCTCTTTCGAGACCTGGGGCGCAGATGCGGTCACCGTGAACCCCTACATGGGGCGCGATGCGGTCGAACCTTTCGCTGCCTACACTGACCGGGGCGTGTTTCTGTTGTGCCACACCTCCAACCCCGGCGCCCATGACCTGCAGACCCTGCCTGTGCGTGGCGATCCGTTGTATCTTGCTGTGGCCCGGCGAGCCATGGAATGGAACACGCATGGAAATATCGGCCTGGTGATGGGGGCCACGTTTCCAGATGCCCTGCGAGCTGTGCGGGAGATCGCCCCCCGGATGTGGATTCTGCTGCCGGGCATCGGCGCCCAGGGCGGCGACCTGGAAGCAGCATTGGCTGCCGGGCTGGATGCAGATGGCCACGGGGTGATCGTTAACGTCTCACGCGGGGTGATATTTGCCACCGACCCCCGGGCTGCGGCGATGGCCTGGCGGGAGCGGATCAATCGCGCCCGGGCTGCAGCCCCAACTTCCATCCCCGGCACAGCCAACCTGCCTCCATTTCTGCCCAGACTTTCCCTCGACCTGTTTGACATCGGCTGTGTGCGTTTTGGTGATTTCACCCTCGCCTCAGGCCGGCACTCGCCGATCTACCTGGATTTGCGACTATTGGCGTCACATCCTCGCGTGCTGAGCGAGGTCGCCCGGGCTTATGCCCACCTGCTGCGCGATATCCCGTACCAGCGCATCGCTGCCATCCCCTACGCAGCGCTGCCCATCGGCACGGCGGTCGCTCTGGACCTGGAAAAACCACTGGTGTACCCCCGTAAAGAGGTTAAGAGCTACGGTACCGGACGCGCCATCGAGGGCGAATTCGTTCCTGGTGAGCGCGCCGTTGTACTGGATGATCTCATCACCACTGGCGGGAGCAAGATAAAAGCCATCACCCCCCTGGAAGAAGCCGGCTTACAGGTGCAGGACATCGTCGTGCTCATAGACCGCGAGCAGGGCGGTCGAGAAGAGCTGGCCGCCCACGGTTATCGCTTGCACGCGGCGTTCACTCTGCGGGAGATGCTGAACACGCTGCGCGTCGCGGGACGTATTACGGATCAACAGTATAACACGGTTATGGAATTCCTGGCCTCGGAAAACAGCGACTCATAGCCAGAGTTCATTACCCAACAGCCATTCATCACAAATGGACAAACAGCACGAATGATTCAAAAACATTCGTAAGATTCGTGCATTCGTGCCATTCGTGAATGGAAGTTTGGGTTCGTAGCACGCGCTTCAGCGCGTCCGGAGTGCACTAAAATGCGCACTACATCACCCGATCTGCGCGTAGACCTGTGCAGGGTCAGATTGCCCAACCCGCTGGTGCTGGCCTCCGGCATCCTGGGCACGAGTGCGCAGCTCCTGGAGCGGGTAGCGCGCTGTGGCGCGGGCGCGGTCACCACCAAATCCTGTGGACCGGTGCCCCGCACCGGGCACCCAAATCCGACCGTGATAGACTGGGGCCACGGACTGATCAACGCCGTCGGGCTGCCTAACCCTGGAGTGGAAGCCGAGGTTGAGATCATCGCCGTGGCCAGGGAACTACTCGCGCCCTTGGGCGTTCCTCTCATCGCCAGCATCTTCGCCGACACCGTGGCCGGGTTCGCCGCCGTAGCCGAACGCATCAGCGCTGCCCGTCCCGATCTCATCGAGATCAACATCTCCTGTCCCAACGTGGCTGCCGAGCTGGGCCGCCCATTCGCATTGGATGCGGTCAGCGCCGCCCAGGTCACCGCCGCCGTGCGGGCCGCCACCGAACTCCCCATCATCGTCAAACTCTCGCCCAACGTCACCGACATCGTCGCCATCGCCCGTGCGGTGGAGGGGGCAGGGGCGGATGCTATTGCCGCGATCAACACCCTGGGGCCGGGAATGGTGATTGACGTGGAGAGCGGGCGACCTATCCTGGCCAATCGAGTGGGCGGGGTATCGGGACCGGCCATCCGGCCCATCGCCGTACGCTGTGTGTACGACATCTGCACGGCGGTGAACGTGCCGGTTGTGGGCATCGGTGGGGTGTCCTGCGGACGCGATGCGGTGGAGATGCTGATGGCGGGGGCCACGGCGGTGGGCGTGGGATCAGCGGTGTACCGGGGTGGCCCGGAGGTCTTCGGCCGCATCCGGGACGAACTGGCAGAATGGATGAGTGCCCACGGCTACACCAGCCTTTCCGATTTTCGAGGGATAGCCCATGAGCGGTGATTTACCCAGCGCTGCACGCATCATCAGCATCGCGGAGGAAAACACCCGCGTCAAGACCTTCGTGCTGGACGCGGAGACCCAGGCTCAACCCGGGCAGTTTGCGATGGTCTGGCTGCCTGGGGTAGATGAAAAGCCGTTCAGCCTAGTGGACGATCATCCCCTCACCTTCACCATCGCCCGCGTGGGACTGTTCACGCGGCAAGTGCATGCCCTGCACGTAGGTGACCGGTTGTGGTGGCGGGGGCCGTTCGGACGAGGCTTCGAGATCAGAGAAACCGATGGCGTGCATTTGCTCATTGGCGGAGGGTACGGTGCTGCGCCGCTGGTGTTTCTGGCCCGGCGGCTACGGGCTGCCGGGCAGCGGGTCGTCGCCATTATCGGCGCGAAGACGAAGACAGAGTTACTGTTGGAAACGCGCTTTGCCGCGATGGGCTGTACCGTCATCGTCGCCACCGAGGATGGCTCAGCAGGTGTAAGGGGACTTGCTACCGATGTGGCCTGGAACGTGGCCCAGCAGGAGACCGTGGCCGCAGTGTACGCCTGTGGTCCAGAGGGGATGCTTTCGGCAGTGGAACTCCTATGCACCGGGCGTCATTTGCCCGGTCAGGTAAGCCGTGAGGGATACATGCGCTGTGGGTTGGGGGTGTGTGGATCGTGCCACTACGGGCCGTGGCTCGTCTGTCGTGATGGCCCGGTATTTGCAACGAATAGCGAATGACAGATGGCGAATAGAGTGTCACAGTCAATAGGCCTTTTTCCGGCTAATGACTTGGCGTGCTTTGCGTCTTGGCGTGAGACGGTTTATTCCCGGTAAAGTCTTGAGAAGTTCCCAGCAAGCCATCCATCAGGTGTACAATCAGCCGTCCTTCTTCCAAATCAACTTGAAGTACCACGTCAGCAATAGCCGGGATCAGCACCTCACCCTGAGGTCCATGCACCACGTACACCTCGTTAGAACCGGTGAACAGCACCTCCACCACGTGTCCCAGGGATTCCCCCTCATCGGTCCATACCTCTAATCCCTCGATCTGGTGCACGTAGTACTCGCCCTCATCCAGGGGCATAGCTTTTTCGGACGGAATCTGCACCAATTGTCCGCGCAGGGCCTCGGCAGTGACGCGGTCATCGCAATCAGCCAGCTTGAGCAGGGCATATCCCTTATATAACCGGAACCGTTCCAAACGATAGAGCTTTGCCTGCTCCCCCAGATACACGTACTCCAGCAGCCCAAACCTTTCGGGCCAGTCAGTGAGGACCTCCACTTTCACCTCCCCCTGCACACCCCAGGGGCGCACGATCTTCCCGATAGCCAGATATGAGAGGGTGTTTGGACGGGAAGACATAGAGGGCTCAGCGGGCGATGGTACTGCCCCTGAGCCCTGGTTTCCGCGCGGACGCCATTCACGCGCCTTTCGCCGCATCTAGACGATCTCCAGCGTTGCTCGCTTGCCTTGCTTGGCTGCAGTCACTCGCAACAAGGTGCGCATCGCATTGGCCACACGCCCCCCTTTGCCTATGACCCGCCCCATATCCTCTGGGGCGACACGCAACTCATAAATGATGGAGTTGGAGCCCTCGATTTCGGTAACTTGCACCTGCGAGGGATCATCCACCAGAGACTTGGCGATGTATTCGATGAGCTCTTTCACGGTTGTACTCCTTTCCTGATAGAAGTCCCACCCTTGCGGGCGGGATGGGGAGAACGGTAAAAGTAAGAGGACAACCCCCAATGTCCCCAGCGCCCATCACTTAGATTCCCCCTCGGATAGGAAATCTAGGTGTCACGCTAATCAAGAACATATCTTCCCGCGAGTCGCCTGTATACGGCGGCTCAAATTAGGCCATACGAGAGCACCTCCTTCACGAGTTTCACTCAGCCATAGCATTCGATTCTGCCAACATAGCTCCCTGTGCCTCGCCAGCCTTCATCTGGGCTAACTTGGTGAAAATCCCCTTCTTTTCCAACAAGCTGGCGACCGCGTCACTGGGTTGCGCACCCTGCGCAAGCCAGTACAGGGCTCGCTCCTCGTTTATCTCAACGGTAGGTGGCTCCGTACGAGGGTTGTAGAAGCCGATGTTTTCAATGAAACGGCCATTGCGGGGAGAATGGGAGTCGGCAACCACCACTCGATAGCTAGGCTGTTTCTTAGCACCCACACGTCGCAATCGGATTCTTACCATGCGTCTGTCTCACCTCCTTTCATGTATCATTATCACTGCACAATCCGTTACTCATTACCCATCACCCATTACTCGCTGCTCGCCACCTGCGTTCAGACCAGAAATTTGTCAATCACGTACCCCAGGGTGAACAACAAGGCCGTGACTATATGCATCTGGATAGTAGCCGCACAGGTGGGGATGAGCCTGGGCGTTTCGTCATAGAACTGGCGTATACCTTGAACCCCTCTGTAAGCCAGTGGCAAGGTCAGGAAGGACAGCAATGTTGGCCAGGGCAGCAAGCCCATCAAAACGCCTAGCAAGATGCTCAGATAGACAGTCACAATAATGGCAATGTAACCGGGCATGGCCCGCCGGCGACCCAGCATGACCACAATGGTTCGTTTGCCGGCCGCCTTGTCGGCAGCATAGTCTGGAAATTCGTTCACATAAAGGATAAGCGAGACCAGCAAGCCTATCGGCAGCGAGACCCAAACAATCTCTGGAGTAACACGTTGAGCCTGGACGTAATATGCCCCGCCGACGATGACTGGGCCACACAAGATACCGGTCACCAACTCGCCCCAGCCTCGCCCCCAGTAAGCAATTTTGGCATTGTACAGAAAGGACAATACCACACCAATCAGACCAAAAGCGAACACCCCCCAGCCGCGTGCCCAGGTCAGATACAACCCGATAACCACCACGATGCTGTAGAAAAGCAAGGACAGGACCAGCATCCCCCAGGATGGGACGACACCCTCCTGAATCACCCGGCTACCGCCACTGAACGGGGTCAACTCCTGATTAGCCTCGTCATCACCGTAAAGGTGATCGAAATAATCGTTAGCCGTATTGGTCCCCGCGTTGGCCAGCACCACGCCGAGAACTGTCAGTAGAAAGTATCCCAGGTGGAACGTGCCTTCGTTCCAGGCCACTGCTGTTCCTACCAGTGTCTGGGTAGCCGTGGCTACAAAGAATGGAGCCCGTAACGCCCGCAGCAGATCCCTGATAGATACGTGCACTTTTCTCCCTCGCTCAGAAGCGGAACTTTTCAGCTTCAGGACCGCGCAGAAGCTTCTGCGAAAATCTATGTGTTTCCGTGGCAAAATCTTTCA
Source organism: Anaerolineae bacterium (assembly GCA_024653325.1). Lineage (GTDB taxonomy): Bacteria > Chloroflexota > Anaerolineae > JACIWR01 > JACIWR01 > JACIWR01. Next base: position 13,156 of record JANLFX010000023.1, on the reverse strand, counting down.
TCCACCATGCCTTACTTAGCGGAACAGCGACATCAATCCCCGCCGTCCCCGTCCCTGCCCCAAACGCTTCACCATACGCTGCATCTGGCGAAACTGGGATAGGAGCATATTTACGTCCTGCACGGTGGTACCACTGCCCCGGGCGATACGCCGTTTGCGGCTGGCGTTGATAATCAGCGGGTTCAGACGCTCCTCGCGCGTCATCGAGCTGATGATCGCCTCTACCCGTTTCATCTGCTTATCGGTAAGCTCTGGCGATATTTCCTTGCTGATATTGGAATAGCCGGGTATCATCTCTAGCAACTGGCTCAGTGGACCCAATTTCTTCACCTGGTGAAGTTGCGCCAGGAAATCCTCCAGGTTGAACTCTCCCTGCAGCAACTTCTGGCCCATAGCCATCGCCTGGGTTTCATCCATCTCCGCTTGGGCCTTCTCGATCAGGCTGAGCACATCACCCATGCCCAAAATCCGCGAGGCCAAACGGTCGGGATGAAACGGTTCAAGGGCGTCGGTTTTTTCGCCAACACCCAGGAACTTGATAGGCACCCCAGTGACCGCCCGGATGGAGATAGCTGCTCCTCCCCGGGCATCGCCATCTACTTTAGTGAGAATCAGACCGGTAAGACCCACCCGCTGGTGGAAATCGCTGGCCACCCGCACCGCATCCTGACCAGTCATCGCATCGGCCACGAGCAGCACTTCCCGCGGACGAGTAAGCCGCTTGATATGCTCCAACTCGCTCATCATCTCGTCGTCAATGTGCAACCGCCCGGCCGTATCCATGATAACCACGTTATAGGCCGCCGCTTCAGCGCGTTTGAGCGCATTCACACAAATCGTGGGCGGCGGGACCTCCACTCCCTCGCTGTGCACCGGTATATCCAATTGTCGCCCCAATATTTCGAGTTGGGTCACAGCCGCCGGTCGGTAAGTATCGGCAGCAACCAACAGGGGTCGCTGTCCAGCCTTGCGCAGCCGCAAGGCCAGTTTGGCCGCGGTGGTCGTTTTTCCGGAGCCCTGCAAGCCCACCAGCATGATCACGTGGGGCGGTGTTCCAGAAAGGTCCACCTTACTGGGTTCACCCAGAGTGGCAATCAACTCCTCATGGACAATCTTGATCACCTGTTGAGCGGGGGTCAGGCTGCGCATCACCTCCGCGCCGACGGCCCGCTCCTTGACCCGGGCGATGAAGTCTTTGACCACTTTGTAACTGACATCGGCTTCCAGCAGAGCCAGGCGCACCTCGCGCAGACCAGCATCAACATCTTCCTCGGTGAGCTTGCCTCGCCGGGCCAGTTTGTCAAAAATGCCCTGCAGCTTCTCGGTTAAACTCTCAAACACCGGCCTGATGCCTCACTTTTTCACTGATACGAACCCCAGCCAGGAGGAGGGAATGCGAGTGTACATTTTAGTGCACTTTGGCCTTTTCGTCAAATGGTACTCTTCGAAACCCACTTGACACTCAGCTAAAAGGTGCTATAATATTTTTTAAGTTTGACATCTGTTGCTACCTCAGTAGGTCTCATCAACTTCCTCTCTACAGGACGATCCCAACGCCGTTATTTCGCAACCGTGGTGACAAAACCGTGCCCCTTTGTTCGAGGTGAATCATAATCCGCGTCCCCATGGTCTTGGACCGTAGCCGCTTGAGTGTAGAAGCAGCACCTTATTAGAGAATACACCCATTTTCAGTTATCCAAACTTATATTGCTTCACAATGTTGCAAATTCACCTTATCAACATTGCAGAAGGATCGAGGTTGTAATTTTTTGTAGGAGAGAACCGGTGAATATCGCTGATTTGGAATTAAAGACTCTGGAAGAACTGCGTGAGATTGCCCGGGAAATGGAGATTTCCGGGTTCAGCCGCTTGAAGAAGAACGATCTTATTTTCCGATTGCTGCGGGCTCAGTCCGAGCAACAGGGCTATATCTTTGGCGGCGGCGTACTGGAAATTGTGGAAGAGGGCATCGGCTTTTTGCGCTCTGATCACATGGTGCCCGGCCCCAATGACATCTACGTATCTCAGTCCCAGATTCGACGCTTTGGGCTGCGGACCGGCGATATGGTGGTGGGGCAGGTACGACCCCCAAAAGAAACGGAGAAGTATTACGGCCTTCTGCGGGTAGAAGCCGTGAACGGAATGGACCCCGAGGAGGCTAAGAAACGGCCTCGCTTCGAGGACCTGGTTCCCATCTTTCCTAACCAGCTACTCAATTTGGAAACCGAACCCGAAATCTTGACCACCCGTCTGCTGAATCTGGTAGCTCCCATTGGCCGGGGACAACGCGGCCTGATCGTCTCCCCACCCAAAGCAGGCAAAACCACTGTGCTTAAGATGATTGCCAACGGCATCACTGCCAATTATAATGACGTGCACCTGATGGTCTGCCTGATCGGAGAACGGCCGGAGGAAGTAACCGACATGGACCGTTCGGTAGAAGCGGAAGTCGTGGCCTCCACATTCGACGAACCGGTGCAAGATCACGTGCGCGTGGCAGAAATGGCTCTGCAACGAGCTAAACGGCTGGTGGAATGCGGCCGCGATGTGGTCATCCTGCTGGATAGCATCACCCGTCTTTCGCGGGCGTATAACCTGGTCGTTTCGCCCAGTGGGCGGACGCTTTCCGGCGGTCTGGATCCGGCGGCGCTATATCCCCCCAAGCACTTCTTCGGCGCGGCGCGGAACATCGAGGAAGGTGGCAGCCTGACCATTATCGCCACTTGCCTGGTGGACACCGGCAGCCGCATGGATGATATGATCTACGAGGAATTCAAAGGCACGGGCAACATGGAGCTGCACCTGAGCCGCAAACTCCAAGAGCGACGCATCTTCCCGGCTTTCGACATTGAACGTTCTGGCACCAGGCGCGAAGAACTGTTACTGGATCCGGATACACTATCCAAAGTGTGGACTATGCGGCGCATGATTTCGTTGATGACCGCTCCGCCTCCTAACGGGGCCGGCATGGACCTGGCAGCGGCCACAGAGGCCTTGTTACAGCGCATGCGTCGCACCAAGTCTAATGCCGAATTCCTGAGCACATTGAAAGAGGATGCTCTCTAACCAGCAAGGAGACAGGGCTTGTGTTCGGCGTGGTCTCCTGACCCCGGCGTAGGACGGCTTCAAGCCTGTCTTACTGCTAATGGGTTCTGTTCGTCAGGCGCTCATGGGAGCGCTGTCATTTGCAGATAAGCTTAAGGAGGGGGAATGTATCACAAAGTGATTCTCGTCGGTTACCTGGGCCGTGACCCGGAGATGCGCTATACTCCGGACGGCACGCCGGTGACCACTTTCAGCATGGCCACCGACCGCAAATGGGTGAACCAGGATGGGTCTCAGGGACAGGAGACCATTTGGTGGCGCGTTACTGCCTGGCGGAAACTGGCCGAGACGTGCAACCAGTACCTGACTAAAGGACGACCGGTCCTGGTTGAAGGGGTAATGCGTCCCGATCCCCAGACAGGCGGTCCGCGGGTTTGGACCGGGAATGATGGGACGGCTCGCGCCTCTTTCGAAGTGACCGCCCGCACAGTCAAATTCCTGCCCTCGCGTGGGGAACCGACTCCGGGCGTCCCTGGCGTGGAGGAAGAGGAACCGCCGGCAGGGTTCATGGAAGAGAATGAAATTCCTTTTTAACCTGGACCTGGTACTCTATTGTCTGCTCGCCGCCCGCATCCCGTGTTGTGGGCGGCATTTTTGTGTTGACAAGGGACACGTTTTGGAGTAGTATAGCAAGTAGGCGATTCGTGTATACCTCAGCCAATCAGGAGGAGATGCCGTGGCCAACAATCAATCAGTACAACCGCAGAAACTGAATATTGAGCTTCCCGCCGACCTGGAGGCCGTGTATTCCAATCTGGCCCTGATCACCCACTCACCATCTGAGGTGGTTATTGACTTCGCCCGTATCTTGCCCAACGTGCCCAAAGCTAAGATCTATGCCCGGGTGCTGATGACCCCGATGAATGCCAAGCTTCTGCATAAAGCATTGGGCGATAATTTACACAAATTCGAAGAACAATATGGGGAAATTAAGACCCCGGACATGAGTTTTCATGAAGAGCGACCCCTGGGATTCAAAAAATAAACCCTACGGGAGGAGTGATTTGGACAATCTGGACGCTATCGCCGAACGTATCCGCGCCAACCTGGAGGCCAAGAACGATGCCCGTGACGAAGTCCTTCGCCGTTCCCGGGCCCTGATCCGGGATTGTTCATTGGCGATCCGGGCTGCCCACCGGGGGGAGTTCGCGGCTGCTGCCGATCTGTTGGCCGCTGCTCGCGCTGCCGCCGAAGAGATGGTCAGCGGAGTGCGGGCATATCCCGACCTCTACTATGCTGGATACACTCAGGATGCGCTCAAGGAGTTCGCCGAAGCCAGCATCACCTACGCACTGATCACCGACAGCCCACTTCCTGGTCCGGCGGAGCTGGGTGTGGAGGACGCGGCTTATCTCAACGGCCTGGGGGAAGCGGTGGGGGAACTGCGCCGCTATGTTCTGGACACCATCCGCCACGACCGCACCGAACGCGCCGAGCGCATCCTGCAAGCCATGGATGACATTTATGGCGTGCTGGTCACGATGGATTTCCCAGACGCACTGACCTCCGGTTTGCGGCGCACTACGGACATGGTACGCGGTGTATTGGAGCGCACTCGCGGGGATCTGACCATGGCCATGCGGCAGGAGCGGCTGAGCGCTGCTTTAAAAGAAGCCGAGGTGAAGCTCAATCATGGGCAAACAGGATAGCCAGGTGATCCGCGCCAGCGAGATAGGTCAATATGCTTATTGCGCCCGTGCCTGGTGGCTGGCCCGGGTATTAGGCTATCGTTCTTCACATGTGGAGGCGATGGAGGCCGGCACCGCCGGACATGAACGACATGGCCGGGCAGTAGTGGGCTATCATCGCCTGCGCCAGGCAGGGGTGTTTTTTCTGGCCCTGGCTCTGGTGAGCGCAGCGGTTCTGATTTGGCTTTTAAACCAATGAACCAACGGATAACGAACCGACTTTGGTCATTTGGTCCTTTTGGGATTTGGTCATTGAGCCATTGGGATTTGCTACAGGAGGAGGTCTAAGATGACAACGGTTCGGAGTTCGGTGATTGCCGGCACCTGGTATCCTGGCACCAAAGGCGAACTGCAGCGAACTGTGCAGGATTACCTGAATCGGGCCGAACTGGTGGAATTAGGCGGCGAGCTGGTGGCTCTGATCAGCCCGCACGCCGGGTATATTTACTCCGGTCAGGTGGCAGCCTACGCCTACAAGCAGGTAGAAGGGGCGAGCTACGACGTGGTCGCCGTCATCTCGCCTGTGCACCGTATGCCCATGGGCACCTTCGCGGTAACTGCTGCCGACGCCTACGAGACACCCCTGGGCCTGGTGCACCTGGATCAGGAACTGGTCGTCGCTTTGGGCCAGGAGATCAAAGTGACCCGCGTGGGCTTCGATGGGGAACACTCCCTGGAGATTCAACTGCCCTTTTTGCAAGTCGCTCTGGGCGAATTCCGCCTGTTACCGGTGATGCTGGGCGACCAGAGCCTGCCCGCATGCAGGCAATTGGGGGCAGTACTGGCAAAGGTGCTGAAGGGGAAAAAGGCCCTTCTGGTAGCTTCGACAGACCTCTCACACTTCTACCCCTATCGCCGGGCCGTACAGTTGGACCAGGTAATGTTGAGCTATATTGACAACTTCGATCCCGAAGGTCTGGCCCAGGCTCTGGCCACCGAGCGTACTGAGGCTTGTGGCGGCGGCCCGGTCATCGCCGTGATGCTCGCTGCGCAGGCATTGGGCGCCAACCGTGGCCGGGTGTTACACTACGCCAATTCCGGCGATGTGACCGGCGATCATTCCCAAGTGGTGGGATATATGGCCGGGGCTTTGTACCGTGCCCTGTGAGATAACGCAGTGCAGGCAGGCGCGAAGGTGATTTACGCCGAGGTGGCCGTCAACGCTCCCGTGCGCTGGTCAGGGGGCGCAGATTTCACCAAGATACGTGCCCAGGGAACCGATAACACCCTGGGCATGACTTTCCACTACGCCATCCCTGCAAAACTGCAAGACCAGCTTGCCCCCGGCCACCTGGTCGTCGTACCTTTCGGCTCCAGACATGAGTACGGCGTGGTGATTGCGCTTAGTGACAGCACTCCGGTCGCCGAGGTACGCGAGATTGACAGGTTGGTGCGGCCAGACCCCGTCCTTTTGCCGGTACAACTCGACCTGGCCCGCTGGATGAGTGTTACTTACCTGGCCCCCCTGATTGACTGCCTGCGCCAGATGTTGCCCCCCGGCCTGCTGCGCCGTGCCCGCCTGGTGGTGGAATCTGCTCCGACGGAGTTTGACCTCAGCTCACTGACATCCCCACAGCGGGCGCTTCTCGAGTTGCTGCGGCGAGAGGGCCCTCTCACTTATCGGCAAATTCGCCAGCGAATACGCCGCCGGGATATTATTGCGGTGGCCGAGAACCTCGTACACCGGGGAATGGTTATCAAGCGCTGGGAATTGCCTCCGCCACGCATCGGCCCCCGTCGGGTGCGCTTCGTTCGCCTGCTGGCCAACGAGGCCCGCATCGCCGAAGCACTGCCTCACCTGGGCCATCCCTCGAAACAGGCCGACGCGCTCCTGGCCCTGGCCACCAGCGAGGACCCTCTGCCCACGCCGGATCAGGTATGCGCCTGGGCGAATTGCACGCCGGCCACGGTCCGCGCCCTGGCCAAACGCGGCTGGGTGGAGATCACCGAACGGCGGGACCTGGTGGCCCTTTCCATACCTCCCGCCGAGGTTGACCAGGTTCTGGAACAGCTTCGTTCGCCTAGGCAGGCGGCAGTGCTGGCTTATCTGCGCGGTCTCCCCAGCCCTGTGGAAGCAACCCAGGTCTACGACGGGACCGGAACCAACAGTTCGGTTATTCACACTCTGGAGGAACGGGGGCTTGTCCACCGCATCCGCGAAGAGCCGCACGTCCTTCTGCGGCTGGCAGAGGAGGAGATCATCGGCAAGATACTGGAGTTGCGCGGTGGAGAGCGCCAGGCGGCGGTGCTGAACTGCCTGCAAGGCCAGCGCGACGCCGTGTGGGTGAGTTGGGTCTACGCCGAGACCGGCTGTTCGCTGGCAGACCTGCGGGCCTTAGAAGCGCGCGGACTCATTGCCCTGGAGGAACAGGAGGTGTGGCGCGACCCTCTGGCCGGACGGGAGTTCGTCCTCGAAAGCCAGCCCCGCCTGACACCCGACCAGGAAGCCGTCTGGGACAGGATCAAACCGCAAATCGAAAATCGCAAATCGAAAATCTTCCTACTCCGGGGGGTAACAGGTAGTGGCAAAACCGAGGTTTACTTGCGCGCCTTGCAGGAGGTCTTGGCGCAAGGGCGGCAGGGAATCGTCCTCGTGCCAGAAATCGCCCTCACCCCGCAGACCATCCGTCGCTTTGCCGCCCGATTTCCGGCACGGATCGCCGTCCTGCACAGCGGCCTTTCGGACGGCGAACGCTTCGACGCCTGGCGCAGGATCCGCGCCGGCCTGGCCGACGTGGTCATCGGCCCTCGCTCGGCCTTGTTTGCTCCCCTGCCTCGCCTGGGTCTGATCATCGTGGACGAGGAACACGAGACCACGTACAAGCAGGAAGACCGCTCACCCCGTTACCACACCCGCGAGGTAGCCATGGAGTTGGCCCGCCTGAGCGGCGCAGCGGTCATCCTGGGCAGCGCCACTCCCGACCTGGTTTCCTATCACCGCGCCCGGCAAGGCGAGTACGTTTTGCTGGAACTTCCTCAACGCATTTTAGGTCACCGCCGCCGCCTGGAGGAGCAGCGGGAAAGTTATGGCTTGCGCACCGTGCGTTACCAGCCTCTGGCTCCGCTTCCCGACGTGCACTACACTGACCTGCCACCGGTGCGAGTGGTAGACATGCGCCAGGAATTGCGGGCAGGCAATCGCAGTATCTTCAGCCGGGCCCTGCAGGAGGAACTGGCCCGGATATTGAAAGCTGGCGAGCAGGCCATTTTGTTCCTGAACCGGCGGGGTACGGCCACTTTTGTACTTTGCCGGGACTGCGGGCACGTGCTGCGCTGCCCTCGCTGTGATGTGCCGCTCACCTATCACACTGCCAATGAGTCCCTGCTCTGCCATCACTGCGGGCGGCAGGAACCTGTCCCACAAGTGTGTCCCCAATGCAATGGCACGCGCATCCGCTACTTCGGCGTCGGCACCGAGCAGGTGGAGACGACGGTGCAAGCCATGTTTCCCCAGGCGCGGACTTTGCGCTGGGATCGGGATACCACCACTGACCAGGAGGCTCACGAGGCCTTTCTGCAAAGTTTAATCACCCACCAGGCGGACGTGCTGATCGGCACCCAAATGATCGCCAAGGGACTGGATTTGCCGTTAGTCACTCTGGTGGGGGTGGTGGCTGCTGACACCGCGCTGCACTTTCCTGATTTCCGCGCCAGCGAGCGCACATTCCAACTGTTGACGCAGGTCGCCGGACGGGCGGGACGCAGCCCCCTGGGTGGCCAGGTGATCGTGCAAACTTACTCACCGGAGCACTACGCCATCCAGGCCGCCGCCCGTCACGATTACCTCGCTTTCTACGAGAGGGAAATCGCTTTCCGCAGTGAGCACTGGTACCCGCCCTTCTCCCGCCTGGCCAGGCTGGTAGGCGTGCACTCCAGCGCTGACTGCTGCCAGGAAGAGGGTGAAGTGCTGCGCGCTGAGATCGAGGCTGCTGCCGCCCGGTTGAACATGCCTGTGGAAATCAGCGGACCGTTGCCCTGCTTCTTCGCCCGCTGGCGAGGACAGCATCGCTGGCAGATCATCGTCCGCGCTGCCGACCCCAGCTCACTGTTGAGCGTGCCCCACCTGCCCCTCCATTGGCAGGTGGATATAGACCCGGTGAACCTGCTGTAGGAACACAGCATGTTGCGCCCTATAATGCCCGTGTCCGAAGTTTCCACAACGTGCCGTATTGACGGGCCTGCAGGTACCAGCCCAGATTGCCCATGAAACGGTAAAGCCATGCCGGCATCAGCGGCCGCGCGATCAAGTCCTGGGCCTCTTGAGGCACAGGTTTTCCTTCGATCAGCGCCGCAGCCGCCAGGTCAAACGCGGCGATCACGTTGCGGGCCATCCCCCCAGATTCGGCCAGTGGTCTCCCCTTGATAGCTTCCCCGGCGCCCATGGCCATGCCACCCGCCCAGGCAAAGCCGACCTCGTAAGCAAAGCGACGGTAGATCTCCAGGGCCAGATTGTTGTGATGCGCTTCGGGGAAACCGCAGTTGGAGATCGCCAGGAATTGCTGCCCGTCAGGCCGTTCGTATGCGCCGAGCCGCTGGGCCAGGGTCTCCAGGAACTTGATCACCGCCGCCGGAAGACTGCCCACATAAAGCGGCGCGGCGAGGATAACCAGATTAGCCCGGGCGACGGCGGAGATCAGCGCATCCAACTTCTCCCCGGACTTGAGGGCCGGGTAAATGTATTGCTTCTCCGTTTCCGCGCCGCGCACGGCCAACTGCTCGAGCAGATACCCGCCCAATGTCTCCGACGCACTCCTCCCCAATCGTGGGCTTCCTACCAACAACAACGCTTTCATCTGGACATCTCCATCTGGGCTAGCAGGTTCTCGATAATCTGGTGCTTTGTCTCGTCGCTTTGCGCTTGGGTGATAATGCCAGCGGCATAGTTCCGGGAGTTCATGTTGATGGCGTTATGCTCCGCCAGGCTGATGAAGATGCGCTCACTTTCATCGTTGGCGTGAGGCAACGTTCCCAGCACAAGCAGATTGGGATAATGGGCATAACGCTTTTGGTGATGGGTCTCACCCTTAACTGCTCTGAAGAAGGGCAGGATATTGGGGAGCAGGTGATCCACGGCCTTTTTGAGCTGCGACGAGTACCCGCCGAAGGTGACGGGGGTGAGGAAGACTGCCAAATCGCTCTGGATGAAAGCGCGGGTCACGGTGTGTCCACCGTCTTGGAGCACACATCGTCCCGGTGTGCGGACCCAGCAGCCGAAGCAGCCCGCACAGAAAGCGATTTCCATCTCGTGCAAGATGAACGGTTCAACTTCCCAGCCCCTGGCCCGTAGTGCGCCAAACAACATGTCGTGGACGGATTTTGTCAGGTTGTCACCTGCTTCCATCCCGTTGAGAATCACTGCTTTCATGAAAATCTCCTCTCGTCTTTTATTTCCTGCGTTCTATTATGTATTCGGCCAGGGAATGCAACATTTGACAGGAAGCGTTGTCGGGCAGGATCATCAAGGCTTCCTGGCTACGTCGGGCATGGATCCGCGCTTCCCGCAATGATGCCTCGATGGCTCCCGAGGAGCAAACGGCCTCTATCGCCGCCAGTATTTGGGCCTCATCCCTTTGGCCTGCCAGCACCGCGCTGACCGGATTGGGATTCTCGCTGCGCTCAAGATAGTAAAGGACAGGCAGGGTGAGCAATCCCTGACGAAGGTCGCTGCCCTGGGGCTTACCCAGGAGGGCCTCATCGCCGGTCAAATCCAGCACATCGTCCACAATCTGGAAAGCCATGCCCAATTCTCGACCGAAGCAGCGCAGGGCCGCAATCTGCGATTCCTCGGCTCCGGCCAGGAGGCCCGCCATTTCCGCCGAGGCGGCGAACAATGAGGCTGTTTTGGCTTCAATACCCTGGTAGTAATCTTGCCACCGCTCAGGTGCATTTGGGGCGCTGAGCATCCGCCTTATCTCCCCGGCGCACATAGTGCAGAGAACGTCGGCGAAAACCCTGCAAACACGGGAATGATCCAGTTCTGCTATCAACAATGTCGCTTGGCCCAGGAGGTAATCGCCGGCCAGCACAGTGGCCCCTGCCGGCCAGATGGTGTGCAACGTCTCCTGTCCCCGGCGCAGGACGGATTTGTCCACCAGGTCATCATGGATCAATGTGGCGGTATTCTAATCCCACTTTTCTCGGTATCCCTCTATGGTTTCCCTGGGCTTTTGGCACGACGGGGCTGATAGGAGCGCGCCTGGCCCGCACCATTGCCGGGCTTTGGGAGCGGCTGAAGGCCTCGCGGATTTCTGAGGAATAAACCATGAGTCCACTGCAAAGAGGCTGTTTTACCGCCGAGACGCAGAGCACGCAGAGACCTTTTAGTGTAGAACTCTGCGCTCCCGGCGTCGTTCGGCTGAGCGCTCACGACGAAGCCTCGGCGGTGAGGTTTTGCAATGAGGTCAACCATCCTCGCAATACGTCCGACCGATCTGTTTTCCGAGCTTGCCATGCGTTTAACCACTACCCATCAAAAAGGCTCCTACAATATAGGGTATCAGAGCCAGCAACGCCATCAATGGGTTGCCACGACGTATGTCGTTGCGACTGTCCCAGTTAAAGAGGTAGATCGCCAGGACAAAAGCCAGGATACCGCCGACCAGCAAGATGCCAACAGACACTAGGGGATTAATCAGAGTCATCTGATTGTAGGCCAATCCCAGGTACGCTTCCATCGCCTGCGCGGCGGGTAACAACGCCGAAAAAAATCGTACCGACCCCGGCAAATAATCCAGGGGCACCATCAAGCCGCCCAGCAACATCGAGGGCAAAAAGATGAGCTGGGAGTAAAGCACTGTTGAGCGCGCACCGGTCGCGACGACGCCGATTAGCGCGCCGATAGCGCCAAAGGTAAAGGCAGTCACCAGCGTAATCAACACAAAGTAGCCCCAGTTTTCGGGCACTGCACCGCCAAAGAACGGCGCGCAGGTGAAGGAGATAATGGCAGCGACAATGAACACATGGAAAAGTGTCGAGAGCATCGGAATAGACAGGATTGAGAGAGCCGGTACGCCGTTGATCTTGTAACTCCGGTAGACGCCCGCCTCGCGGGACTCGACCAGCGGGCCGGGCAATCCCAACAGGGTGCTGACCATGGCTACAAAGACCACCATTGCCGGGAGCATTGTCTCGGTAAAAGTAGGGTTGATTTGGGTCATTACCAAACCCACCAGCGCGTAAAAGCCTAACGGGAAAAGATAGTTCATCAACAACAGGGTTGGGTTCCGCAAACCGGTCTTAAATTCAAAGGCAAAGTGATTGATAAACGCTGTCATTGTACACCTCCGGTGTTGGTGATTTCCAGGAATCGCTCCTCAAGAGAAGGGCGCTCCACCCGCAGATCAATCAACTTATCGTTCCGCGCGCCGATGTATTCCAAAATGGCCGATACAGTAGGGCCGGGATCGGTGCTGAAGTAAATGACATAGTCTTCCTTAACCACGCGCTGGTTGACGGCGGGAAAATTTGGGCTGTCAGTGGCGAGTATTGACTGTTCGGTGCGGACGGATACTTTGGTGAAACCTGCGCCAGTGGCCGTCAGTTCGCGCGGGCTGCCGGTGGCCACGATTTTGCCTCGCAGCAAAATGGCCACGCGGTCGGCCATCTTCTCTGCCTCGGCCATGTCATGCGTAGCCAGAATAATGGTCGTGCCTGCATCGCGCAATTCCTGCATCAGCGCGTGCAGTTCGACGCGCGACCCCACATCCAATCCGGCGGTGGGTTCGTCTAAAAAGAGTACCTGGGGATTGTGAGCCACCGCCAGCGCCAACGCCAGCCGACGCTGCAGCCCAGCCGAGAGTTCGTGGTACTGGCTGTCTAGTTTTTCCTGCAAACCCAGCCGGTCCAGCAGATCGTAGCGTGGCGTGACCTGGTGATAGGCACAGAAAAAGCGCATCGCTTCCTTGACCTGCATCGTGTCCGGCAGCCCGGCGACCTGAAGTTGCACGCCGATCAGATCGCGCAGCTTGCGCGATTGGCGGGCAGGGTCTACGCCCAGGACGTCCAGGGTGCCGCCGCTAGGCTGCCGAATTCCTTCCAGGCATTCCAATGTGCTGGTCTTGCCTGCACCATTAGGTCCCAACAGACCAAAGATCTCACCTCGGTACACTTCAAAGCTGATGCCGTCCACAGCGACCAAATCGCCGTAGAGTTTGCGAAAATTGTTCACACGGATAACGGTTTCATTCATAAATCGTTTTTCCTCCCTTCCCCGATAGTGACCAGGCGGCTAATATGCCTGCGAATCAAGCCCTTGGCCGGTTTATATATTACCACACCTTGCGCATATCCGCAATAGGACTGAAATTCAGTGACTGTTCGACAACCGGTAAAATTGGTGTAAGATTAAGAGCAGACTAGACCGG
>JANLFX010000022.1:12095-41989 GCA_024653325.1 Anaerolineae bacterium | reverse complement strand
AGGTCTCCGCGGCCAGGGCACAGCAGCAACTCGCCCCCCAAGTGAAATACACCCGACAGTCACCTCGGAGGTGACTGTCACCTGATTACTTGGGCATGGCTTTGAGCATGTCATAGGCCGGGCGTACGCGGGTCTCAGGGTAATCGGGGTATGTAATCGCCCACCAATACTCCCGGCGTTCCTCAGTCCAGCCTGGATCGCAAATGTACACCACGCTCATCAGGCCAATCCACGGGGCCCAGTGTTCCCTGGCATACTGGTAGGCTCGTACCAGATATTCGCCCTTCTGTTCCTCCGTCACAGCGCACCAGGCATAATCCTGGTGAATAGGATCACTGGTCCATCCGAATTCCAACAGGGCGATTTGTTTGTCGGCGTCGCCATTCTCGACCATGATCTGGCGCAGGTCCTCCGCCCGGCGAAAACAGTACACCCGGCGGCGAGACTCATCGGGGATGGGATCGTTATTGTTGAGCGCGGGATCGCGGGCGACCACAGCGGGGTCGGTCTCTGGAGGGGCCTTGTAGCCCGTGCCGTGAACTCCCAGCACGTCGAAGTAGGGACGGGCGCCGGCGGCGTACATCTGGCGGATGAATTCGTCATCGGGCATGGTCACGGCATCCCAGCGGCTGGTAGGAGCCATGCCCGCCGAGATAACGATGGCTTTCGGGTCAGCGTCCTTGATGTGCACATAAGCCACCCGCAACAGAGCGGTGTACTCCTCTGGACTGGGCGTGCGCTGACCCCACTGACGGGCCAGATTAGGTTCGCTCCAGATCTCATAGGCGCGGATGCGGCCCCGGTAGCGGCTGGCCAGGGCATACGCGAAATCACCAAAGTCGCCGTAATGCTCTGGCGGGGAGTTATCCCCCTCGGCAGCCCAGTAAGGCTGGTGATCCAGCCGCACCACTAGGTCGAGGCCGTATTTTTCCGCCTGATCCACGATGCGGTCGGTGTGGCTCCAATCGAAAATGCCTTTACCCGCGCCCTCGATCTCACGCCAGGGAAAGTCCGTACTCACCCACTCGAACCCGGTCTCGCGAATCAGGGCCAGGTCCCGTTCAGCCTGTTCCGGCTGATCCCATAAAAAGGCCCACATGCCATACTCCGGGGATTCCATGCGCAGGGCCGGGTTTAGCCACGATGGAGTGTGCCAGGGTAAGACGGTACCTGGAATGGGGACAGCCATCGTCGGGACAGGGGAGGGAATGATCTGGGCTGACGTGGTGGGCAAGGGCAAGGGAACAGGCTCGTAGATGAGCACTGCCCAGGCCGCGAAAACCGCCGCCATCACCACGGCCAGAGTGCAAAAGACCAGCACCAGGGCAAGAACCCACTTCTCGCTGGGACTCCTCCTCCGGGACTGGTGATTGGCGGCGCCCATGGGATCATCACCTGACCGGTTATTTGCTCATGCGGGCCAACGCATTGAAAGCAGGACGGGGTTGCCAATCGGGGGTAAGAATGCTGAAGCGTCCCACCTCGCCCTGGGGACACTCCAGCCCGTACACCGTCCCCATGTTCAGATTCCAGGCGAACATCACCCCAGCCCAGCCCCAATTCTTAGCCATCTGGTAAGCTTTCACCAGATAATCTGCCTGCTGCTGAGCGGTGACATCAGCAGCGTAATCCCAACCCTCACACGATCCTACCCCCAGCCCATCGTTGGAAGCCCAACCGAACTCGGTAGCCCACAGCTTCTTGTTATCGCCGTTGCGGACGATGATGTTGTGGTAATCTTCCATTGTGTTACGGAAAAAGAAGGAAGGGTGATTGTCCCAACCCCGTGCGGGATCGTAGTCCCCGCCGGTAAACAGGGCGTCCGGCGGGTTGGCGAAACCGCTGGGATGCACGCCGATGGCATCGCACACGCCGCGCAGACCGGCATCGTACATCTGCTGGAGATATTTGCGGTCATCAATAGCGTTGACGCCATCATCGGTGCCGGTAGGGGTGGGCGCGCCACTGACCACGATAATGCGCGGGTCCACGCGCTTAAGAGTCTGATAGGCGCCGCGCAGGAGTTCCACATAGCGAGACGCGCTCAATCCATCACAACACCACTCGCGGCGCAGGTTCTGTTCGTTCCAGATTTCGTAGGCATGGATACGGGGCGAATCCGGCGCGTCCCGGTCGCCGTCGCCGTCGTAACGCTCGGCCATCTCCGCCAAGAAATTCCAGAAATCCTGGTAATTTGCCGGCGGGCCCTCGGCTTCCGTGGTATTGCGGGCCCAGTTCGGCGATGTGACCACGCTGACCAGCAGGTACAGATTGGCCTGCTGACAAGTGCGGGCCAGCCGGTCTACTTCCCACCACACGTATTCGCCCTTTTTCGGTTCGATTTCGTTCCACCGCACCTGGTGCTTGACCCACCGGAAACCGAGGGCGTTCACTGCATCGGCGATAGGTTGGCCATCCTGACCGAAAAGGTGAATGTTAATCCCGTAGCCGAACCCGGTATCCGGTGAGGGAGACGACGGCGGTTGCGGGGTAGGTGTAGGCACCTGAGGTGGTTCGGTAGGAATGGGGGTGAATGTAGCCGTTTCGGTGGGAGTCGGGGTGGCGGTATCGCTCACCGGTGGTGGCGTGAACGTGGGACTCGGCAAAGATGGGGTTTCAGTGACCACCGGGATAGCGGTCGGAGACGGCGGGCTGGGCACGGGTGAAACACGGGCAATAGACACCGGCGCGGGCTCGTAGATGAATAACGCCCAGCCAGCAAAGGCCGCCGAACCGATGACGAGCACGACCAGCAGGGCAGCTACCCAGGTCAACCACGGGGTATCTCCCATTCCAAAATATTTGCTCATAAGTCGTCCTCCAGAAAATGCGACAAAGGTGCGAAAAGGTGCGACGCACTTCGTAAGTGCGTCGCACCCAGACTCCATTGAAACTATCCGGCCTTGAACGATTATTTGGGCATGTTGGCCAGGGCATAGAATGCTGGCCGCGGATTCCAGTTGGGATAGACGATGCAGTACTTGGCCGCCTCGTGATCTTTACCCAGCCAGGGAGCCACGTCCAGGTTCCAGAGGAACATCACGCCTGCCCAGCCCCAACTCTTGGCCATCTGATAGGCCCTGACGATGTAATCGGCCTGCTGTTGTTCAGTGATTTCGCCAGCGTACTCCCAACCCGGCACAGGCGAGCCCATGTTCTGGCAGCTAGGCCATCCAAACTCGGTGGCCCACAACCGCTTGTTATCGCCGTTGCGGACGATGATGTTGTGGTAGTCCTCCATGGTATTGCGGAAGAAAAAGCTCGGATGGTCGTCGAAACCACGGTTGGGATCGTTGCCCTCCGGCCATTTGCTGTCCGGCGGGTTGGCGAAGCCGCTGGGATGCACACCCACCGCGTCGCAGGCGTATTTCAGACCGTTATCGTACATCTGCTGCAAGTACATACGGTCATCAATGCTGTCCGGCCCAGTCGCACCAGTGGGGGTCGGCCCACCGCTGACCACGACGGCGTTGGGATCGGCAGCTTTGATGGCTTTGTAAGCGGCCTTCAACAGAGACATATACTCCGCCGCGTTGGGGGTGTGTCCCCACTCGCGGGAGAGGTTCTGCTCGTTCCAGATTTCGTAGGCCTGCACGCGACCTTTATAACGGGCCGCCAGGGCGCCCATGAAATCGGCGAAGTCCTGGGGGTTATTAGGCGATTTGTTGCCCGCCCAGTTAGGGGCATCCATGACGCACAGGCAGATTTTGATGCCGTTGTTGGCACAGTCGTTCACCATGGCGTCCAAAGAGCCCCAGTCATACTGCCCCTTGCCGTTTCCTTCAATGTTTCTCCAGCGCACTTTCTGGTGCACCCACTGGAAACCCAGCGTTTTCACGGCGTTGATGCTTGGCCCGCGATCCTGCTCCATCATCCAAACGTCCAACCCGTAGCCGAAGCCCGTACCGGCAGGAGCTGCCGCGACCGGCTTGGGCGTGGCCGTTGCCGCCGCTTTAGCCTGCGGGGTGGGCGTGGCCGTCGGTTGAGGAGTCGGAGTGGCAGTGGGCAATTCGGTGGGCGTGGGCGAAGGGGTAGGAGTAAACTCAGCTACCTGGATGGCCACGCTGCTTTCGCCGCCAACCAACTGTCCCTCACTGGAAGAAATGGCGGCGATGATAGTGTACGCTCCCGGCGTTTGCGGCGCAGTCCACTCGTAGCGCGGATCGGTCAGCGAGGCCATCGCCTGACCCACCAGGTTACCCATTTCATCCTGGACTCGCCACATCACGGCCATCTGCCCGGCGACGCTTATCGCATTGCGGTCCCGGAAGCCGCGCAATGCCGTCCACATTTGAGGATCGTTTTCCCCTCCCAGCAGGTTCTCGACGGTCACACCGCGCACGTTGTAAGCGGACAGCATGTTCAATTTGTAGGCCAGGCTGGAAGCGGTTTCCAACCAGACGGTATGTTCGCGGCCCTGGTCATCCACGTAAATGTACCAGAAGGCCTGCGTGGCCTCGTCGAAATGGATGTCCGAAAATCCGACGTGAGGAGCCAGGTCAAGAGAAATAGTCTGGCCAGGGTCAATCACCGGGGGATTCCCTTCAACGACGATGCGATTAAAGGGTGCCAGGGCTTGATCATAGCTTACAGTATAACGGTTGATCCCCACATGCTCCACGCCCATCGTGGAAACGACGAGCTGGAGCTTATAGCGGTCCACCTGGCTCACAGCCCAATTCATAAACTGTTCCATCTGGCCACCGGAAACATAAGCCGGGGGATCGGGCAGAGCCGGCACCATCAGGCAATCTGCCGCCCGGCCTAACGCTGACCAGTCATATACACCGGTATCCCACTTGTCTTCAGAAACCTGAGTGGGCAGACTCACCTGAACAGCCAGTGTCTTCTGCTGGGCGTGCAAGGCCTTTGCCAGCTCGGCGATGAAGGCACTGAACTGGTCACGCAGCACAGGGTTGATACCCCGGTAGTCAATCTCGATGCCCTGATACATATTGCTGACTACCAGGTCCACGATGGCCTGGATGTGGGATTGTTGGGCCTCCGGGCTGACCAGCAGGTTATCCACCAGGTCGCTGCGGATACCGCCCTCCTCGCTCCAATTACGCAGAACGGGCACAACGCCGTAGGTGGCCGATGAGCCCACAGCCGGTAGTTCGGACGCCCGGCCTTCGATAGCCCCGTCACTGCCCAGGCTCAGGCCCACGGGATTGATTTCCACCAAAACATCTCGGCCCTCGGCAGGAATAGTCTGTCCCGGGTACACTGCAGTAGAAAGGGTCTGCGCCAGGGGCTTGCTTTGCACCACAACCACTGTGGGCGGCAAAGAGGATAACTCGGCAACGATGACATCGTCAGCCGCCAGGACGCGGGAGGGCAACCACTGCCATTCGGTACCGGTCCAGGAGTAGAGGTCCAGGGTTTTGTACGGTTCCGCATCATTGGGAATGGGGATGGTCAAAGTCGCCGCGCGGGGCATCTCTCCCCGCCAGGAGATAAGGTACAGAGGGCTTTTCACTTCCAGGTGCAACGGCAGAGACTCGGCTGCCTTGAGCAAGGGCTTGCCTGCTGACCCTTCCAGAAAGTTGAGACGGGGTACAGAACTCAGTTTAATGCTAAGCCGGCCAGACAGGCCCGCCGGCAGCACGGTCAATTGCGTACCATCGGGATCCTCCACTGACCAGCGGGTCTCACCGATGGGCGTGTATCCCCCCTCGACGATACGCTTTCCAACCGATATGGGGGGCAAGAACACACCGGCCAGGATGAGGATCGGTACCAGGCCCAGGTTGATGACCCAGGTGCCCCACTTGCTCTTAATCAGGCCGTTGAACACTCGGGCCAATGGGTCAGGTTTTTCCACCATAGGTGTTTCTCTCTCCTTTCCTGTTTCGCTCCAAGAGCGAGTAGTTTTCTGCGAGAGCAAAGGCATACGCCAAATTATGTCTGTGTCACCCGCAGACGTGCGGCGTATTCTATCATAAGAGGGGTGTTTTGGCAAATATCCCTCTGGGTTTGCATAAATCGGGTTGTGGTGTATAATACGCCACAGCGTTGCAGTTTCTGCTCCAGCAGCCAGTACGTTAAGGAGAAACGAATATGCCGAAAGCAATCCGCGTTCTGTTGATCGCCATTCTGGTTACCACCGGTTTGGTTGCTTGCCAGAGTTCCCCTACGACGATCCAGGGCGGTGAGGAACCAGCGTCCCCCACACCACCGGCAGTTATCCCTACCTCCTCACCTCCCCCTGGCGAACCGCTGGCCGCGATAGTGAACGGCCAACCCATCTTCCTGGCCGATTACCAGCAACTCCTGGCCGAATACGAAGCAGCCCTGGTCGGCAGAGGTTTTGACCTGGACACCGAGGAAGGGAAACAGATGCTGGCCCAGGCCAGCCGTCAGGTATTGGATGTGATGATCGAGCAAACCCTCATCGAACAGGCGGCGGAACGGGAGAAGGTAACGGTTACGGACGCCGAACTGGACGCCATCATCCAGCGCGACATTGAGGAAGGGGGTGGTGCGGAAAAGTTCGCCGCCTGGCTGCAGGCCAACGGTTGGACCGAAAAAGACTATCGCCAACGGCTGCGCTCCCAACTGTTGACCTCGAAAATGATCGAGCGGGTGACCGCCGACGTGCCTACTATGGCGGAGCAGGTCCATGCCCGTCATATCCTGCTTGCCTCCGAAGCCGAGGCGCAGAACGTGCTCAACCAATTGCTGGCCGGTGCCGACTTCGTTGCGCTGGCCCAGCAATACTCCCAGGACGAAGCAACTAAGGCTAACGGTGGCGACCTCGGATTCTTCCCCAGAGGGATACTCCTGGCTCCTGAAGTTGAGGAAGCAGCCTTCTCGCTGCAGCCAGGACAGCTCAGCGGAATAGTGCAAAGCCAGTTCGGCTATCACATCGTCCAGGTGCTGGAACGAGTGACCGATCGCCCGCTTTCAGAGGATGCCCTGGGCGCATTGCGGGATAAGGCCTTCCGGCAGTGGGTGGATGAACTGTGGGCTGCGGCCACCATCGAACGGTACGTAGGTTAGTTTCCGGTACAAAACGTAGCGGCCGACCGCTGCTGCGCCCTGAGAACATGTCTGAAAATTAGGCTGGCGATTAGAAATCACGCCTGGTGAGCCTCCGGCTGGCCGTCCGCCTGCGCGGACGAAAGCGCGTCCATGCAGATGGACGCTCGGCTGCAAGCCCTACAGGTGTGACTTTAGTCGCCGAACCGAATTTTTAGACAGCCCCTGAGTGGAATCGAAGGGCGTCGGCCTTATAAGCGGGCAGAGCCTGTCCTGAGCAGAGACGAAGGGCCGCCCGCCGCTACGTGTTTCGCACCGAGTACTAGGTTAGTGTAGACTTCCGAAGCCTGAGACTAAGCGGGAGGTACGGATTGCAGAAGATCAGAACTCGATTACTCGCCATCCTCGGATTAAGCACACTGTTGTTAACCGTGATCGGGCTGGCATCCATTGGCGTGTATGCATTAAAGACCAAAAGCCAGATGGCCCTCACCCCCTGGCGTGACCCGACCACCGCGGTACGAGAGCAATCTATCGCACCGGACCTGGGGCTGCTGCCGTTAACCGGCATAGACGAGGCAGAAGCCATCTCCCGCGCATTGTTTGCCAACGAACTGGACACGGCCTACAGCATCCTGGTTTACAGCACTTCTTTATCCGACAGTGAGCGGGCCGGCAAATGGCTGCTTCTCGGTCAGCGATACCAGGAAAGTGGAGAGCGGCAACTGGCGAGTTTATGTTACCGGACCGCTGCCGAGATCGCCGCCCTCAGTCCGTTTATGACCGACCTGTCTCGAGCGCAGACCTTTCTCCAGGCCGGAACAGGCCTGGTCGCCATACAGGCCTACGGTGATGCAGAACTGGCCTGCGATCAGGCGCACGATGTAGCTCTCTACAGCCTTTATCTGACCCCAGCCCACCGTCAGCAAATCCTCCAGGGCCTGAAAACAGCTTACACGGCCATGGGCCGGGGTGAGGAGAAGTGGATGGACTTGGCCCGGCTGGTGACCGGTGGCCAGGTAACCGTCTCTCAACCGCCTCAGATGCCTGTGGACACAATGCCATCTCTGCCGGTCAATGCCGAAGTTGAGCAGGTAGAGAATGCCCGGAAAGCAGCGATAGAGAGAATGCTGATCGTTCTGGTTCCCCCACAGCGCGAGCCCTCCAAGTACTTGCTTCAGGCCGTGACTGAGGCATTGCTGGCCGAGGATCAGGTGAAACAGCAGGTTTACAGTGACGCGGCCATGTCCGCCACTGACCTGCCGACGCAGGTGGCACTGGCCCAGGCCCGTGTGACCTGGCTGACCCTTAAACTCCGGATCGCCCGGCGGGCCACCGGTCTGAGCCTGATACCCGGGTGGGAGGCTCAGGAAACCGAGATCCGTGAACAGTTGCGGATCGCCCGTGAGACTTTCTACGAATTACTCGCTACCTACACTGGCGATAAGACGCCAACGCTTATCCACCAGCAATTGTTGACCGGAAGACTTGGCCTCTACCCCGATTATCCGGAAGCAGCATTGGCGGATGCAATACAGACGGGCACAGCCCAGACCGTTGGTTCCCTCCGTTTGCAAGTATTCATTCAAAATAATGCGCGCTATTTCGTATTGACTGGCCAACCGTAGGACAAGCTTAAGTTTGCCTTACACTGGGGGGATACGGCAAATCAGGGAGGTGAGACAATGGATAGCTACAACACGAGGGGTGGGAACGACAACCGGGCCCTGGAAATGCTGACCGCTCTGGTGGTAGTTCTCACTGTGCTGGTACTATTGTGCTATGGCATCATCTTCTTCCAGCCGCGTATCTTCTTCAACCCGTTTAAGCCCGGCCCCTCCGCCGAAGAACAATTGGCCGCCCTGTTGACCAAACAGGCTCCGCCACCCGGTCCCGCGGTTACGCCTACGGCTACCAACACCCCACCTCTCCCACCTACCTGGACTCCTACGGCTACCGGTACGCCGACCAGCACGCCTACGGCGACCAGTACCCCTACCCACACCCCTACCCCCACCCGCACACCACGCCCCACCAACACACCTAAGCCGCCTCCGCCATTCTACCTCAACGGCGAGCCAACGCACACGTCGCAAATCATTTACCCTAACGTCGGTACCTGGTGGCTGGGACTGGCCGGCGAGGTGACGGACTCTAACGGAGCAGCCATTACCTCCGTACAGATCAAAATATGGGACGGTGAGGGTTGGGAATCCTATCAGACCCCAGGGGCCAACGGGGATGTCATCCGCAACTACCGGTCATACTTCGGAGGGACCACGGCCTGGTGGGAGCAATTCGTGCCCTTCAATTGTAAACAGACCAAAACCTTTCACCTGCAGGTCATCCAGGATGGCAAAGCCGTCTCCTCAGAGGTGAAAGTGGAGCACACAGGGGATTGTGCCAAGAATCTCATCATAGTTAACTTCAAACGCCGATACTGACCGCAATCATAGAGAGGAGAGCAATTCCGCCATGTCCAAGATTGCCATCACCGGAAAAGGTGGGGTAGGAAAAACTACTCTGGCAGCCCTGTTAGCTTACATATACGCTCAACGTGGGCAGAAAGTCCTGACCATTGACGCTGACCCGGCGGCTAACCTGTGGGCTGCCTTAGGCGTACCGGCCGAGATGGCAAAGAATATCGTGCCCATAGCCGAAATGGAAAGCCTGATCTACGAGCGCACCGGAGCCAAGCCCGGGCAGATTGGCGGGATGTTCAAGATGAATCCCCGCGTGGATGACATCCCTGAACGCTTTGGACTCACCCACCGGGGCATACGCCTGCTGGTGATGGGCACGCTGAAAGCGGGTGGCACCGGCTGCCTGTGTCCAGAGAATGCCCTATTACGTGCCCTGGTCACTCATCTGCTTCTGCGCCGCGACGAGATGCTGATCATGGACATGGAAGCCGGAATAGAACACCTGGGGCGGGGCACAGCTCAGGCCGTGGACGCTTTCGTCATCGTGGTCGAACCGGGCCAGCGCAGCCTGCAGACAGCCCGGGCTATCCGAGGACTGGCATCGGACATCGGCATCAAGCACGTGTGCGTCGTCGGCAACAAGGTGCACAATGATGATGACCGGGCATTTATCACTACCAATCTGGCAGACTTCCGGGTCATCGGTTTTCTTTCCCACAGTCCACTGGCCATTGAGGCAGACCGACGTGGCTTAGCTATATACGACCTTGACCCGCACATGGTGCAAGAAGCCGAGACCATCGCCGACGCTTTGCACACGGAAAGTTAAAGGGAGGCACGAAATGACAGAACGCATCAAAACAGGCATTACCGGCCTTGACGAAATGCTCAACGGCGGATTTCTACCAGGTTCTGCCGTTTTAGTGGAGGGCGCACCGGGTACAGGCAAGACCACTCTGGGCATCCAATTCCTCTACAATGGGGCAGCCGTGTTCGACGAACCAGGCCTGCTGATCTCTTTCGAGGAATTCCCCTACGCTTTGTACCGCGATGCAGAATCCCACGGCTGGGACCTGCGCAAGCTGGAAGAAGAACAAAAGCTGCGGGTAATTTTTACCTCTCCGCAGGTTTTTCTGTCCAGTCTGCAATCGCCCGTCAGCCCGCTGAACCGTACCATTCTGGAGTGGAACGTACGCCGCATCGTGTTAGATAGCGTGACCCATTTCACCCGCCTGACTCGCAACCCTAAGGAATTACGCGAGATATACACCATGGTCATCAATGGTTTGAGGCGAGAGAAAATCACCAGCATTCTGACCAGCGAGGGCAATACTCTGGGACTGCGTGCGTCCGACCAAAGCCGATTGGCTTTCGTGGTAGATGCGATCTTACTCATGCGCTATGTGGAAATCGAAAGCGCCATGCAGAGAGCTATTATCGTGCTTAAGATGCGGGGCAGCGACCACGACAAGGAAATCCGTAGCTTCGAGATCCGTCAGGGTGGTATGGTCGTCACCGGCAGATTCGAGGGGCGCGAGGGATTGCTAACCGGCAGTCCGCGGCGGATCGCGATAGAATAGAGCCGGATATTCCAGCCCCAAAAGCAGATTTTTGATTGACAGACCCTGTTGAGGATGGTATAATAAAAGTTGTTGGCAACTATACAGTGAAGCTTCGGAGCTCACGCCGAAGCCTCAAACCAGCCAGTCTATCTCACGCAAAGCACGCAAAGGGCGCAGAGTTTTATAAGGAGGAGAATCAGCAATATGAAATGGATGTTACCACTATCGCTTTTACTGCTCCTGGCTTTGATTGTAAGTTGCAGTCCCTCATCACCGGCAACTGCAACTCCTCTTAGTGAACCAACGGTGGAATTCAAAACCCCCCTTCCGGAAGCGACGGAGGCCCAGGTGGTGCCTACCAACACGCCTGTGCCACCTCCCCCTACTCCAACTCCCCTGCCCACTGCTGAGAAAGCGGCAGGCCCCGCCGTAACCGATATCATGGTCGAGATTCCCGCCGGCCCTTTCATCATGGGTAACAACAGTGGCCGGCAGGACGAGGCGCCAGCCCATGAGGTGGACGTGCCCGCCTTCGAGATTGACAAGTTCGAGGTGACCAACGCGGACTTCGCCCGGTTCGTGGGAGCTACCGGCTATCAAACTGATGCCGAGAAAATGGGCCTCTCCAGGACCTGGCGGGACGCAGCCGAGGGCAAAGACAATCATCCCGTGGTTTACGTCAGTTGGAACGACGCCACGGCCTACTGCAAATGGGTCGGCAAGCGGTTGCCCACCGAAGCTGAGTGGGAAAAAGCGGCGCGGGGCACCGATGAACGCCTATATCCGTGGGGCAATGAATACGACTCGAAAAAAGTGAACGGCCAGGATAGCGGAATCCGCGGGACGACGGCGGTAGGCAGTTTTGCCGATGGAGCCAGTCCCTACGGCGTGCTCGACATGGCCGGCAACGTCTGGGAATGGACATCAGATTGGTATGAGGCCTATCCTGGCAGCAGTTACCAGTCACCCTACTACGGACAGCAGTTCAAGGTGCTACGGGGTGGGGGTTGGTTTGAAACAGCGGATTTCCTGCGCACCACGACCCGCAATGCCACCAGCGATACAGCAGCAAACGATGACCTCGGTTTCCGCTGTGCCCGTTAGGAGTTGGCAGATAGCAGATGAGCGACAAGCCATTTCCCCAGGAAAGAGGACTATGGTCTTACTGCGCAATTGAATCGAGCTGTCAATTCTATCAGCCTCAATATCGCCGAGGGATCAGGGCAGGGTACAAACCGGGCCTTTGATCGCTAGTTAGGTATAGCCATTGGGTCTACTTTCGAGGTCGTTGGAGGTTTGTTCCTGGCATTGGATAGAGGATACATTATCGAAAACCAGCATCAGCAGCTCTACGAGGAAGGTGAAGCGCTGGCCAGGAGCATTAACGCCTTTCGTAAGACACTTCGCTGAGCGTGGCCGGTGGCAAATGGTCCGCTGCGCTCAATAGCCGATGGCCCGCTGTACTCAACAGCTAATAGTCATTCGCCATCAGCTATCTGCTATCCGCTACCTGCCACCTGCCAGGAGAAAGGAGGGATGTGGAGCAGCACAATGAGACGGTCAGAACATTTCGGCGGTTATGATAACTCGCCCAAGTTTTTCCAAAGGAGGAAACGACAATGAAAAAGCTCGTCAGTTTAATCATGATCATGGCCATATTGGCTGTCTTCGTACCCACAGCCTTCGCCGCCCCGCCGGCGCAGAAAGGCCAGGACTACATCGTACTGGCCGGTGACTGGCTGGCCAAGATTGCCAACAAATACCTGGGCAACCCTTATGCCTGGCCGGCCATCATGGCCCTCACCAACCAGAAACACCTCACAGACAGCACCTATGCCACTATTATCAACGCTGACCTGATCGAGCCCGGCTGGAAACTGTATGTGCCCAGCAAGGACGAGGCGGAAGCATTCCTGGCCACCTATGACAAGAACAAGCCTGAGATGTTGTACGCCAAAGGCGCCAAGGGCCAGCTCGTGGTTGGCAGTTGGTGGACAGCCGGTGGTGAAGCCGAGGGGTTGAACGGAATGTTCAAGATCTACAAAGCGAAATACCCCGACGTCCAGATTGTCAATGCTACCGTGGCTGGCGGCGCGGGCACCAACTTCAAGGCCATTCTCAAGACCCGTCTGATCGGTGGCGACCCGCCCGATACCTTCCAGTTGCATGCTGGCCTGGAGGTCGAAGGCTACAGCCCGGAGCAATACCTGGAGCCTGTAGACGCCATCTACGCCTCTGAGGGACTGGAGAAGGTCTTCCCGGCTGACTTACTGTCTCTGCTCAAATACAAGGACCATTACTGGGGTGTCCCGGTCAACATCCATCGTTCCAACGTGCTGTGGTACAACAAAAAAGTCTTCGAGGCGAACAACCTGACCCCACCCACCACCTTTGAGGAATTCAAGACCGTGGCCGAGGCGTTGAAAGCCAAGGGCATCACGCCGTTCGTCTTGGGCACCAAGGACGGCTGGGAAGCGGGGCACATCTTCGAAGACGTGCTGGCCGGTACGTTAGGCGCTGAGAAGTACAAGGGCCTGTGGACCGGAGCTACCCCATGGACCGATCCAGGGGTCACCCAGGCGCTGGAGAACTTCAAGATGATGCTCAGCTACGCCAACCCCGATCACTCGGCTCACACCTGGGACAGCGCCGGCGAGTACCTGATCGCGGGCACGGGTGGCATGATGATCATGGGCGACTGGACCAACGGTTGGTTCACGTCCAAGGGCTTCGATGGCTACGGTTGGGCCCCGCCGCCTGGCACCAAGGGCATCTTCGTCGCCCTGTCCGACAGCTTTGCCCTGCCGAAGAACGCTCCAAACGCCGAGAACGCCCAGAACTGGCTCAAGGTCTGCGGCTCAAAGGAAGGCCAGGAAGCCTTTAACCCCCAGAAGGGTTCCATCTGCGCCCGCACCGACTGCGATCCGACTCTGTTCAATGAGTACCTGCAGTCGGCCATGAAGGACTGGGCAGTGGACGCCATTGTGCCCAGCGTAGTTCACGGCGCGGCGGCCTACGAGTCCTGGGTCACGGACTACAAGGACGTGATCACCCTGTTCGTCGCCAATAAAGATGTGGCTGCCGCCCAGGCTGGCTTGCAGCAAGCCTGTGTGGATGCTGGCATCTGCAAGTAACAGTTGCTGACCGGTGAGGCAGCCCGCAACGAAACGCGAAAGAGCGCGAAAGGGCTGCCTCACCCTTTGTTTTGAAAAGCCCCTTATCTTCCGGAGGGATTGATGCGACGTTTGAATTGGGAGCGAGTTGTTTCCATCCTGTTACTCGCGCCAGCGGTGATTGCCGTCGCTATCTTTGTGTATGGCTTTATCGGCTGGACCGCTTATGCTTCGCTGACCAAGTGGGATCAAATGCTCCCTGATTTCACTCTGGCCGGGTTGAGCAATTACCAAAAATTGTTCGCTAACCAGCGTTTTCAAATTGACCTGCGCAACACCGTTGTGTTTACAATAGTATTCCTGGTTTCCTGTCTGATCATTGGACTGACACTCGCCATCCTATTGGACCAGCGCATCCGGGGAGAAGGATTCTTCCGCAGCGTCTATCTGTTTCCGATGTCTATTTCTTTTATCGTCACCGGCGTTGTCTGGCGATGGCTGCTGAACCCGGGCAGTCCTGAATTGGGCAGCACAGGGATCAACCTGCTGTTCGACATGCTGGGCCTGGGCTTTCTCAAGACGGGCTGGTACACCGATCCCAAGATCGGGATCATCGCTGTGGCTATCGCCGCCACCTGGCAGATGTCCGGCTACACTATGGCTATGTACCTGGCCGGTTTGCGGGCCATACCTGATGAGCTACGCGAAGCAGCACGGGTGGACGGAGCCTCCGAATGGCAGATTGTCCGGTACATTCTTTTACCCATCCTACAACCAGTTACTCTCAGCGCTGTCATTGTCCTGGGACACATCTCGCTCAAAATCTACGACCTGGTCGTGGCCATGACCGGCCCTGGCATCGGCTTTGCCACCGATGTGCCCGCCTACTTCATGTGGGATACCACTTTCCGCGGCAACCATTTCGCCAGAGGTGCAGCGATTGCCACCGTCCTGTTGATTATGGTCGCTATCCTCATCGTCCCATACCTGGTACATAGCATCCGCACGGAGGCCGAACTATGACCGCCCGAGAACACGTTCTAAGACCCAGAATCTCATCAATTCGTTGGCAGCGGGTGATGCTTTACACTGTCCTGATCGCCTTTGCCATTTTTTATCTCATGCCAGTATACGTCCTGATCGTCACCGGCCTGAAAAGCTTTGCCGAGGTAAGTCTGTATAGGATGTGGTATCCGCCATCAGGGCTGCACTTTGATAGCTACATCAAAGCCTGGTTCGGCAGTGAAGCAGAAGGGTTTCGCGGACTCAATGTGAATTTTATGAACAGTGTGTACCTCACCATTCCAGCTACCATTATCTCGGCCATGTGGGGTTCAATCAACGGCTATATCCTAACCAAGTGGAAGTTCCGAGGTTCGGATGTTCTTTTCCCATTACTTTTGTTCGGGATGTTTATTCCCTATCAGAGTATTCTCATCCCGTTGGTGCAGACTCTCCAGAAGATCAACATCTTCGGGATACGCTTGTATGGCTCTATTCCCGGCCTGATCCTAACCCATGTGATTTATGGCATCCCCATTACCACTTTGATCTTCCGCAATTACTACGCCAGCGTGCCCACTGAATTGGTCGAAGCGGCCCGCATTGATGGAGCCAACATCTTTAGCGTTTACCGCCACGTGTTATTCCCGCTGTCCATGCCGGGTTTTGTGGTAGTGATGATCTGGCAATTTACCTCTATCTGGAATGATTTTCTGTTCGCAGCCACGGTCACCAGTAACCCTGAAGCCCAGCCCATCACCGTTGGTCTGAACAACCTGGCCGGTAGTTACATTGTCGAGTGGAACGTGCAGATGGCCGGGGCCTTGATCGCAGCGTTACCCACCCTGTTGGTATACATTTTCCTGGGTCGCTTTTTCATGCGCGGGCTGATGGCCGGGTCGCTGAAAGGGTGAACTACGGGGAACTCGGGGGGACTGGGGGAACTCGTCTTGAAAGGATGGGACATCTCCGGATGCCTCTTTTCTTGTCTACAGCTATAAAATATTTTGGCTGGGAGTTTAGCCCTGCATAACACGGGCTTCAGCCTGTGTTACGAGCGGAATCTCAGGGAGATCGTGCGCCAGCGCTAAATACCGTACTGGAGTCTGGCGAATTTTGAGCACCGCTATACATTGTAGGCAGTTGTTTCATTGCCACAAGATGTAGATTCGTAGTAGCGACTTCAGTCGCTCTTTTCCGCCTGCAGACGACTAAAGTCGTCACTACGAGCCCAAAACGCCAGAGTCCAGTACAGTATCACAGAGAAAATAAAGAACTCTGCGCCCTTGGCGGCTTGGCGCGAGATAAACTTGTCGGTTTGAGGCGAAGCTTCGCCAGCTTTTTCGGTTATAATCTCTGCGGTCTCTGCGCGCTCAGCGGTAAAAACTGTTCGGTAAGCGGCGGATGTCGCGCCCAAATGAGGAGTAAAGATGGAATACGTTCAGAAATATCTCGATGAGGTAGGCCAGATTTTGCAGAACCTGCCCCAGGCCGAAATCGCCCAGGTCATTGACATCCTGACCCAGGCCAGAATCGAAGGAAAACGCATCTTCGTCATGGGCAACGGAGGCAGCGCGGCTATGGCCTCACATTTCGTCTGTGACCTGGGTAAAGGAACGGTGCGAGAGGGAGAGACGCGCTTCAAAATCATGTCTTTGAACGACAACGTTCCACTGTTGACGGCCTATGCTAACGATTTTGGCTACGAGACGGTTTTTGCCGAACCACTGGCTTCGCTGGCCGAACCGGGCGACGTGGCCATCGCCATCTCCTCCAGCGGCAATTCGGTCAACGTGTTGCAGGCTATGGAAATGGCACGCAAACTTGGCCTCACGACCATCGGCATCACGGGGTTTGCGGGTGGTAAACTCAAGGAAATGGTAGATGTGTGCGTGATCGTGCCCGCCGAGGCCCATCACCCTGATGGTATGCAACACGCTGAGGACGGTCAATGGGTAGTTCTCCACACCATCTTCGTCGCCATCCGGCACGGGATGAAGGCGACATGAAGCAAGAACGGCTTCTGCTGGCCCTGGACTTTGGCGGTACCAAACTGTCGGCGGGCCTGGCTAAGTCCGGCCAGGCTCGTTGGCTGGCCCACAGGAGAGTCCCCTCACCGTCCGCCAGCAACGCCCAAAGCGACCTGGAAATTATGATGGAGCTGGCACGGGATTTGCTGGATACCGTGAAATCACCCCTGGCTGCGGTGGGGGTCAGCTTCGGCGGGCCGGTGGACGCCGCCCGGGGTTTGGTGCGGTTGTCCCACCACGTGCCCGGATGGGAGGAGATGCCACTCCAGCAGTGGCTGGAAAAGCGGTTAGGGGTGCCCGCCGCCGTGGACAACGACGCCAATGCCGCTGCCCTGGGCGAGCATCGCTTTGGCGCCGGGCAGGGTTGCAATAGCCTGATGTACATCACCGTCAGCACCGGTGTCGGCGGGGGTTTGATTCTAAATGGGCGGCTGTGGCGCGGCGCTGAGGGGATGGCTGGCGAAATCGGCCACATGGCCGTGGACCCGGATGGTCCGCTTTGCCTGTGTGGGAAACGGGGATGCGTCGAGCGGCTGGCCTCGGGACCATACATCGCGCAACGAGCCCGCGAATGGCTACAAGCGCAACCGGAGCGGGGTTCGCTATTGCGTGCTCTGGCCGGGAACGACCTGGAGACAATCTCCGCCCAACTGGTAGCCCAGGCAGCGGCGCAAGGAGATGACCTGGCCTGGGAGGCGTTGGAGGTCGCGGCCCGGGGATTGGGCATGGGTATCGGCAACTCGGCCAATTTGTTGAACCCGGAGCGATTTGTGCTGGGCGGTGGCGTGACCAAGGCTGGTGAGCGTTGGTGGGACGTGGTGCGCCGCGTCGCCCGCGCAACGGCCCTGCCCCAGGTTCACTTTGAGATAGTGCCTGCCGCCTTGGGCGATGATGCGCCGCTGTGGGGCGCCATCGCCCTGGCAGAAGACCTATAGGTGCAACACACCTCGGAGGTGCGTTGCACCTGATGGGTGTTTGAGAAAAATGATAGGGTACAACTCAATACCGAATTCAGGTGCGACGCACTTGGAAAGTGCGTCGCACCTGATCGAAATAATCAATCCATACATCCAACGCGGCCACATCCGCTATGCCCTGTTCGACTTCGACGGCACGGTGTCCCTGATCCGCGAGGGATGGCAGGGGGTGATGATCCCCATGATGGTCGAAATCCTGCTGGACACCCCCCGACACGAGTCTGAACAAGAGCTTTACGCTGTAGTCAGCGAGTTCGTGACCCGACTCACGGGCAAGCAAACCATCTATCAAATGATCCAGCTTTGCGAAGAAGTGCGTCAGCGCGGCGGAGAACCCCTGGACCCCCTGGAATACAAATGGATATATCTGGATCGGCTGTGGGAACGCATCAAGGGGCGCGTGGCCGGGTTGAAAAACGGCACCATCCAGCCGGAAGAGATGATGGTGCCTGGTACGGTGCCGATGTTGAAAGCATTGCAGGCCCGCGGAGTGATCTGTTACCTGGCTTCAGGCACGGATGAAGTGTACGTGCTGGATGAAGCGGCGGCCCTGGGACTGACGCCTTATTTTGCCGGAATCTACGGAGCGCTGGACGACTACCAGAGTTACTCCAAAAAGATGGTGATTGAGCGCATCCTCAACGAAAACCATCTGCGTGGCCCGGAGTTCGTGACCTTTGGCGATGGCTACGTCGAGATCGAGGACACGAAGGCCGTGGGGGGCATCGCGGTGGGCGTCGCTTCCGATGAGGTCAACCGGCGGGGGATTGATGGATGGAAACGCGAACGGCTGATCTGCGCCGGTGCCGACCTCATCATCCCTGACTTTCGTCAGCACACCCAATTGGTAAACTACTTGTTTGCGGAGGATTGACTAATGCCTTATCCCCTTTTCGACCGGAGCAGACTTAAGCTCAAGCCTCTTGCGGAACGCGAGCACGATATGACCCTGGCCGAGGTTTTGAACCTGGATGATGATATTCCACCCTTTGATCATCCCGACCTGGCACGGGTGGCCGAACGGATCGCGCGGGCGCACCGGCAGGGCAGCCAGGTGATCTTGATGATGGGCG
This sequence comes from Anaerolineae bacterium, assembly GCA_024653325.1. Classification (GTDB taxonomy): domain Bacteria; phylum Chloroflexota; class Anaerolineae; order JACIWR01; family JACIWR01; genus JACIWR01. The sequence continues at coordinate 22,828 of JANLFX010000022.1, read as the reverse complement.
CCCACGTCATCAAGCGCGGCCTGTCCCGTTTTGTCATAGACCTGATGGCGCGGGGAATCATCACCCACGTGGCCATGAACGGTGCCGGACCCATCCACGACTTTGAGCTGGCGCTTATCGGGGCGACCACCGAAAGCGTGGCCCGCTACATCGGGGAAGGTCAGTTTGGATTGTGGACAGAAACCGGTCGCATCAACGAGGCCATCCGACAGGGCGCGCGCGAAGGTCTTGGCCTGGGCGAAGCCGTCGGGCGGATGATTGAGAAAAAGCAATTTCCATATCGGCAGGTCAGCATACTGGCCGCCGGTTACCGGCTGCGGATACCAGTAACGGTCCATGTCGGCATTGGCTATGACATCATCCACGAGCACCCTTCCTGCGACGGGGCTGCATTGGGCGATACCTCATACCGGGACTTTTTGATCCTGGCCCACAGTGTATCCAAATTGCAGGGCGGCGTGTTGTTGAACCTGGGCACGGCGGTCATGGGCCCCGAGGTGTATCTGAAAGCTCTTTCAATGGCTCGTAACGTGGCCCATCAGGAAGGACGGCGCATCAATCGGTTCACCACTGCCGTCTTTGATCTCCTGGACCTCGGCCCCGATTATCACCATGAAGCGCCCAAGTCTGAACCGCACTACTATTTTCGACCCTACAAGACTATCCTGGTGCGCACCGTCCAGGACGGCGGGGAGAGTTTCTACATCCGTGGCGACCACCGGGCCACGCTGCCGAACTTGTATCGGCAGGTGCTGGCATTGTTGGTACCTGACCAGTGAAATCTTTGCTTTTGGGGCAAGGATAATGAACCACAAAGGACACCAAGGACACAAAGGCAGAGAGGTGGTATTCCTCGTGACCTTTGTGGTTTGACTTTTTGGTTCCGGCTTGGCCGGGTTTAGGGGGGACTGACCGCTTATGAACCAGGCACGACTCGACGAATTGCTGGGCCGTTTTCCTCAGCGCCACGTGCTGGTGGTGGGCGATTTCTTTCTCGACAAATATCTGGTCATTGACCGGCAGCTCAGCGAGGTCTCGCTGGAGACCGGTCTGGAAGCCTACCAGGTGGTGAACGTCCGCCACAGCCCAGGCGCAGCCGGAACGGTCACCTCCAACCTGCGGGCCCTGGGCGTCCAAGTGACCGCCCTGGGCGTCATCGGCGACGACGGGCAAGGTTATGAGCTAAGACAAGGCCTGACGACAAGAGGTGTGAACATTGAACCCCTGATCGTGCGGACCGATCTTTTCACGCCGACTTACACCAAACCCATGCTACGGGAAAGAGACGGCCGGGAGCACGAAATTCAACGGCTGGACATCAAAAACCGGTCTCCGCTGCCAGCGGAAGTGGAAGAACTGATTATCGGCTACTTGCGAGCGCTGGTGCCCCAGGTAGACGGGGTGATCGTGGCCGATCAGGTGCAGGAACGCAATTGCGGGGTGATCACCGACCGGGTGCGCACGGAGATTGGAGAGCTGGCACTACGCTATCCTGGGGTGGTTTTCGCCGCCGATTCGCGGACCCGGATCGGGCTGTTTCAACATGTCATTGTCAAGCCCAATGCCCGCGAGGCGGCTATGGCCGTACGGCCGGGCTGGTCGGGAGAGATCAGCCTGGAATTGGCCAGGGAGATGGGGGATGAGCTTTTCCGCCGGAATCACAAGCCGGTTTTCCTGACCGTAGGGGACCAGGGCATCTTGTTGTTTACTGAAGCGGGCTGTGAGCACATTCCGGCCGTGCCGGTCAGCGGGGAGATAGATGTCGTGGGCGCCGGGGATAGCGTCATGGCCGGGATTGTGGCCGCCCTGTGCAGTGGTGCGCAACCCGACGAGGCGGCTCTGATGGGAAACCTGGTGGCCTCCATCACCATTCAGCAAATAGGCACTACCGGCACGGCGACGCCGGAGCAGGTACGAGAACGGTTCCGAAGCCTGAAATAAATGTCCCTGCCTGGTTTGTCCCTCGATAGCTTACCCCCCGCCCGATTGGGCTACGCGGGGATGTTGTATCTCCGCCTGGATGAGCAGACCACCTCCGGCCTGGTTCTGCAATTTCAGACGCCCTCCCAACAAAGCCACCCGCTCGCTGATCCCCAATAAACCGTAGTGCCCCTTAGCGGAAAGCGTTGAGAGATCAAACCCGTCCGGGAGACCCTGTCCGTCATCGGCGATGGAGATCATCAACGTGCGCGGCGACGTGTGTCTGAGGCCAATTTGTACAGTGCTGGCCCGGGCGTGTTTGCGCACGTTACTCAACCCCTCCTGGACGATGCGGAAAATGGAAAGTTCAATGGCCTCCGGCAAACGTCCCAGATTGGCATCCAGGTCAAGGGTTACGGATATACCGGTTCGGTTAGCCCAATCGTGAGTGTACGATTGAAGGGCCGCGCCCAAGCCCAGACTATCAATGGTCGGCGGACGCAGGTTGCCGCAGATGTGCCGCAGATCATCCACCAGCACCCGAATGGTATTGCGAATATCCGCCAATTCAGCTCCAAGCGCCGGGGTCACTACCTCACCGGTTTCCAGTTCCTCCAGTCGGTAGTTCACACTCAACAGGTCCTGGATCACCTGGTCGTGAATTTCACGGGCCAGGTGTTTACGTTCTTGCTCAAGTTCGGTCAACAGCCGGCGTTGGGCGTCCTGCAAGGCCGCATTGGCACTATCGAGGGCGTTGATCTGTTCGGCCAACCGGTCAATAAGCTGTCGTTTCAGCGTATCCTGCGATGCCAGGTCTCGCTCCAAAAGCAACTGGCTCTGGCGCAATTTTTCAGCTTGCTCACGGGCGCGATAGTAGCTATCCAATGCCCATATAATCGGGGTGAGTTGTTGCCGGTCAGTGGTGCCCACCATGGCCGCTACAATCTCCTCCCGCCCGGCTTCGTCGGTGCGGTATTCGGCTATCTGCCGCCCCTGCCGCAGCACGATAATGCGATCCGTCACCGCCAATAGATGGTCGAGATTGTTACTGCTGAAAATAACAGCCGTCCCTTGCGATTGCCATGCCTGAATCAGGGAAAGAAGTTTCTGCTGGAAGGAGTAACTCAACAACAAAGTCGGATCGTCAATGATAATCAGTTTGGCCGGGCGGATCATCGCGCGGGCAATAGCAATAAGCTGGCGCTGCTCACTGGATAAGTTGGTCACCTTCTCGTGCAGGGAATCGAAGTGCACATCCAATTGGGCTAAGATGCGCGCCGCCTCTTTATCCATCCGCCGCCGGTTGGGCACTTTCAACCACTTGCTGACCAAAGGCCAGCCGATTTCGTTGCCCAAGAAGATATTGCTGGTGACATCCAAACGTTCGGCCAGGTCTGGTGTCTGGTGGATGATCTCAATGCCCAGCGCCCGCGCTCGAAAAGGGCACTGCAGCCGCCGGCCTTCAAAATAGATGTCACCTCCAGTAGGGACGTAAAGCCCGGCTAACAACATGAAAAGCGCCGACTTACCAGACCCGCTCGCGCCAGCGAGTCCCACTACCTCACCAGGATAAACCTCCAGGCTCACTTGCTGGACAGCCGGCAGAGTGCCGAAGGTTTTGGAAAGATTAACAGCTCTCAACAGCGGCTTCATCTTGAAAAAGCCCCTTCAACTCTGTCGTCGCCAGTGATCTAACAGAATGAACGCCAGGATCATGGTGCCCAGCGTCGCTGTCTGCCAGTAGGCGGAGAACCCCAAGAGCACCAGGCCGGTGCGCAACATCTGCATGACGGCTGCCCCCAACAACACGCCCAGGATACTTCCCTCGCCACCGGACAAGCTGGTGCCCCCAATGACGGCAGCAGCGATGATGTCCAGTTCGTAACCCAAAGCCGCAGTAGGGGCGGCGACCCCCAGCCTGGCGGTCATCAGCACCCCACCGGTGGCCGTCAACACTCCACAAAGCGTGTAAACCAGCGCCTTGATTTGCATCACGTTGACACCGGAAACGAGCAAGGCGCGTTCGCTGCTGGCCAGTGTATAGATATAACTGCCCAACACCGTCTTACTCATCAGCAAACCGGTCAGAAACGCCAGGCCTAACATAAAAATAACCGGCAAGGGCAAAGACATGAAGCCTACCCGCAGGTCGTACTGGCCCAGGGCGCGAAACCCCTGGGGCAGGTTGCGCACCGGCCACCCGCCGGTCAGGCCAAAAGCAATTCCCCGGGTGATGCTCATTGTCCCCAGGGTGACAATAAAGGGAGGTAACCTCACTCGCCCGACCATAGTGCCGTTCACCCAGCCGACCAGCCCACCGGTCAGGATGCCGGCGATGACGGCCAATGGTTCAGGGAAACCGTGTTGCAAGCAAAGCGCACTGATCAGCCCGGCCAGGGCCATCACCGCCCCAACGGAGAGATCAATGCCACCGATGATGATAACCATGCTCTCGCCAAAGGCGGCGATAGCGATCCACGAGAAAGCTCGTGAAATGTTAGACAGATTGCTCCAGGTAAAGAAAGTATCTGTCCGCAAACTCAAAAAAGCGCTGATGACCAGCACCAGGGTGAAGACAACCACCTCATGACGACCAATCAGCGCCCGCCAGACCCTTTGCAAAGGCTCAGGGTAAACCAATCTTTCTCCGGCTTGTGATGAGGTCACAACTTCATCATCCATATCATTACCCGTTTTCGGTGTAAATCCTACTCGATCACATCGCTTATCATCTGCCGCAGGGTGGCCGCATCCAGGTCTTTTTTATCCAGAAAAGCTATGGCACCGGCTTCCAGGCCCAGCCGATGGAACTCCCGATCTGGATAGGCACTGATCAAGACGACGCGCGTCTTCGGCAACAGGGCCTTGATGCGCCGCGTACAACGGATGCCATCCTCTTCTCCCAGGATCACGTCAATGAGTACCAACTGCGGCGCGACCCGCTGAGTCAGGTCCAGAGCCTCCGCGATGTTCTCAGCCTCGTAAATCAGGGCCTGAGAACAAATCCGACCGATCATCCGCCGCAACTGGCTGCGATAGCGCATGTTATCATCCACCAGCAACATTGTCACGCGCTGCTGCACGGCAACCTCGGAAGAAACGGGGGGCGCCAAACTGGCTTGCCTCGGCATAGATAGCACTTCAGGATGTTGCATGACGTAATTAACTGCTTCCAGGCGGCTCTGAACACCGAGTTGCCGATAAAGGCGAGTAAGGTGATTCTCGACGGTTTTGACGCTCAAATCCAGTTGCCTGGCGATGGTCTGATTATCAAGCCCTTGTTTCAACAAAAGCAGGATGTCACGCTGGCGCGTCGTCAGCAAAGGTGAGGACAGAGAAGTATCCCTATAGCTGACCAGCTTGTCAACCAATGAACTGGAAACCCAGCGCTCACCAGCCAGCACCCGTTGTACTGCCAGCCGCAGATCGCTCAGGGGTTGATCTTTCAGGTGATACCCGTCAACCCCTGCTCCCAGTAACCCGTGCACGTAAATGTCGTCATCGTAGGCGCTGACGACCAGAATTTTCATGCCGGGATAAAGGGCGCGAATCTGGCGAATGGCAGCTATCGGTTCGAAGTCGGGCATGGTCACGTCTATCAACAGACAATCCGGATGCAAGCGGTCCAAAGCCGTAAAGAGTGCTGGACCATCCCCCACTTCGCCGACAATCTCCAGATCGGGAAGTTCTTCTAATGCGTTACGGATGCCTGCCCGTACAACGGCGTGGTCATCGGCTAACAAAAGGCGTGTTTTGCTCATATTCTATATTATACCACTGTTGCTGTTCATTGCCCACTCCACTCATAACCCTGCGTGAGGGAAATCCCCCTAAACTATTGGGGGAAAGCTTTATACGTTTTGCAGGGAAAAAAGCTGCACAAGGCAATGAATTTCTGTTATACTAGATAAATGGCCACATACCATTCATCCAAGTACTGGCGGGCTATTATGGAGCCCCACTTGTAGGCGGGGGTGAGGTCACCGCTGGGCCAGGCGCGCGGTTATTAGATCTCCTGCTATGCGGGAGGCTTGCATAGACTCCCCGTTCTGGTGCGACCCTCAAGCCAGTACTGGGCCTTCCTCACCACCCCGTTGGAGGTAACAACAAAATGACCGAAACGGCTCGAGACCGAGGAAAACGCCGGGTCAGGCGGAGCCAGTTCCGTGAGCTGAACGTGCTGGTAGCTCTCTTTCTACTTTGTCTGTTCTTCTACTGGCGGCGTCCGGAGATTTTTGTCAAGCCGGCGAATCTGGCCGTGATCATGCGGTTTATCGCCACCTTCGGAATGCTGGCCATAGGCGAGGTCTTGATCATCATCACCGGCGGCATTGATTTGAGCGTCGGCTCTATGCTCGCCTTCACCGGTGTGATCACTGCCTGGATGATGCTCAAGGGGGTTGGGCCAATACCGCCTATAGACATCATCCCTGCCATATTGATTACGCTGGTGATCGGGGCACTGATTGGCACCTGGCATGGCCTGTTTGTCACCAAGTTAGGGATTCCACCATTTATCATCACCCTGGGCACTTATTTGATCGCCCGTGGGTTGGCGGCCAACATCACCCGGGGATATCCTCAAGTCTTTGATTCCGGCCACCCCTTTCTTATCCTGGGTCAGGGAGACCTGGCTGCGGTTCTGAATTTGAAGGGGGGTGGGGCCTTGGGTGCGATCCCTATCTCCTTCTTGATCTTGCTCGGTATCGCTGCCCTCGTCTCTATCATCCTCAACCACACCCCGCTGGGTTATCGCATCTACGCCGTTGGTGGCAATATTGAGGCCGCTCGCCTCTCCGGCGTGAACGTGGATCGGGTGCGCATTTTCTGTTACGCGACCAGCGGATTCCTTGCTGCCCTGACAGGGGTCATCCTGGCGTCGCGGCTGGGCCAGGGAACGCCTGTGGTCGGCGCGGCCTATGAGCTGTGGGCGATTGCGGCGGCGGTCATCGGCGGAACGAGCCTGCTGGGCGGCGAGGGCACTGTGCTCGGCGCCATCCTGGGGGCAGCCATTATGGGCGTCATGCAGAATGGCATGGTGGTGCTGAACATCTCTTCGTACGTCCAAGACGTTATTCTGGGAACTGTGTTGGTCGTGGCCGTGGTCTACGATACGATGCGCCGTGGCGGCAGGTTTGATTTCTGGAAGAAATGGTTCTCCAGCCAGGCTTAGTATTACAGCGTAGCGCAGGCTTCGCAGCCTGCGCGGGACAGGCTGAAAGCCTGTTCTACAGCCTTCGAGGAGGACGCGGTTGAGCGAACAGGGTTTGATCCTGCGCATGGAAAATATCTCCAAAGCTTTCCCAGGTGTGCAGGCGCTGTCCAACGTGGACCTGGACTTGGCGCCGGGGGAGGTATTGGCCTTGGTCGGCGAAAACGGCGCCGGCAAGTCCACGCTGATGAAAATCCTCTCTGGCGCTTATCGCAAAGACGCAGGGCGCATCCTGGTGAACGGTCGGGAAGTGGAAATCAGGAGTCCCTATCATGCTCAACAGATGGGGATTGCCATCATCTATCAAGAATTCAACCTGGCCCCCAATCAGAGTGCTGCGGCGAACATCTTTATAGCCCGGGAGCCCCGTCGGTCGGGCCTGGGCCGCCTTTTTGTGGACCGGGGTCGCATGGAGCGCGAGGCGCAGAAATATCTGGATATGGTTGGCGCGCATGTGGCCGCCAGGACGCTGGTCCGCGATCTCCCTGTGGCCGAGCAGCAGATGGTGGAAATCGCCAAAGCCCTGGCCGTAGACGCGCGTATCATCATTATGGATGAGCCAACGTCGGCGCTGGGCGAGGACGAGGTAGAGACCCTGTTCGAGATCATCAGAACGCTCAAGGAGCGAGGTCTCGGGGTCATTTTCATCACCCACAGGTTAGATGAGGTGTTCCGTATCGCCGACCGGGTGGTGGTACTGCGCGATGGCATGAGGGTGGGTTGCATGCCTATCAATGAAGCGACGCCCGATAAGCTTATCCAATTGATGGTTGGGCGCGAGGTGAAGGACCTGTTCCACAAGGAAGAAGCGGAGATAGGAGCGCCCTTGCTGGAAGTGCGGGGCCTTACCCGTCAAGGGGTGGTGGAGAACGTGAGTTTTACCCTGCGACGTGGGGAGATTCTGGGCTTCGCCGGCCTGGTGGGTGCTGGCCGCACGGAGACGGCACGCCTGCTCTTTGGCGCTGATCCCAAGGACGCCGGGGAGATATACATCGAAGGCAAGCGAATCCAGATCGAATCGCCCATTGACGCGCTGAAGGCCGGCATCGGGTTTGTGCCCGAAGATCGCAGCAAACAGGGGTTGGTGCTCAGGTCGTCTGTGTTGGAGAATATCGCCCTGCCCACGCTAGATCGCCATACGCGCCTGGGGGCATGGCTGGATCACCCAAGCCTGCGCAAAACCGCTCAGCAATACGTGGACAAGCTGAACATCCGCACTCCTAGCCTGGAGCAGAAGGCCTTGTTCCTTTCCGGGGGCAATCAGCAAAAGACCGTAGTTGCCAAGTGGTTAGCCTCCCAGCCCCGCGTGCTGATTATGGACGAACCCACGCGGGGGATTGACGTGGGCGCTAAGGCCGAAGTCCATGCCCTGATCAGCCAGTTAGCTCAGGCTGGTTTGGGAATTATTATGATCTCCTCAGAACTGCCAGAGATCCTGGGCATGAGTGACCGCATCCTGGTCATGTCGGAAGGACGGGTGGCAGCCATCTTAGACCGTGCAGAGGCCACCCAGGAAACTATCATGGCCTATGCCAGCGGTGAAAGAGTGGATAACAACGCCGCAGATTCAGCAACTTCGCGGACCCAACGCTGAGCCAGTAAGGAGGTGATGTACAGGGAGAACAAGCATGTTCCAGTGCAAGTTGTGGATTTTCGGAAACACTTAACTCGTTTTGAAGAGGAGGAGCAGGATGAAACGGCTAAACTGGTTGCTTTTAGTGATCACGATCACGGCTTTGTTAGCATCATGCGCAAAGCCAACCCCCCAGGCGACGGCACCTCCCCCGGCCAAAGAGTTCCGGGTAGTCGTCATCGGCAAGTCGGTGCACCCCTACTGGAGCAACGTGGAGAAGGGCGTGAGGGCCGCAGCCAAGGACCTGGGCCTCAAAGACGATCAGGCTATCTTCTTCGTCCCGCCAACGGAGGACGTGGCCAAGCAGATCGAGACAATGGAGACCTACATTGCCCAGGGCGTGACCGGTATCGCTGTTGCGCCTTCGGATCCTAATGCCCTGGAGCCGGTGATGAAGAAGGCCGCCGATGCAGGCATCATCGTCACCACGCTGGATACGCCACCCGTTGAGGGTTCCGTGTCCCTGGTGTACATCGGCACAGACAACTACGCGGCTGGCCAGGAGGCGGGCAAGGTGATGAAGCAGTTACTGCCCGACGGCGGCAAGGTGGGCATTGGCCGCGGTTCCGACACCGCCCTGAACGCCCTGCAGCGCACCGATGGCTTCCTGGATGCCATCAAAGGCACCAACATCGAGGCCCTGGAGCCGGTGAATGACAAAGAGGATGCCGCCCGCGCCCTGGAGCTGGCCAACTCCGTCCTGTCGGCCAACCCGGACCTGGCGGGAGCCTTCGGCGTCTACGCCTACAACGGGCCGGCCTGGGCCACGGCCATCAAGGAAGCCGGTCGCGTGGGCAAGACCAAGCTCGTCTGCTTCGACGCCACCACGGACATCATCAACGGCATCAAGGAAGGCGTGATTAACGCTACGGTAGCTCAGCGCGAGTTCGACATGGGCTACAAGTCAGTCCAGCTCATCTACCTGATCGCCACCAAGGGCAAGGATGCGGCCATGAAGGAGATGGGCGTGGTAAATGGTGTCATTGACACCGGCGTGGATGTCATCACCCCTGCCAACCTCAAGGCCTATGAGGCTGCCCTGGACGCCAAGGGCATTCCCCATGAGTGGACCACCGAGGGCTGGGAGCCTCCTGCCGGGGCTGCGCCGGAGAAGCTGACCATCGCCTGGATTCCGAAGGCGTTGAACAACCCGGTGTTCGAGCTGGGCCGCGATGGGGCCTTCAAGAAAGCGGAAGAGCTGACCGCCGCCGGGCCCATCCCGGTGGAAGTGCTCTATGTCGGCTCCGTGGCCTCTGATGCCGCCGAGCAGGCCCGCGTGGTGGAGGACGTCATCGCCAAGGGCGTGGACGCCATCGGCATCTCCTGCAATGACCCCACCGCCTGCGAAGACCCCATCAACAAGGCAGTGGAAGCCGGCATTCCGGTGATGACCTGGGACTCCGACTCACCCAACAGCAAACGCTTCACCTACCTGGGCGTGGATAACTACCAGGGTGGCAAGGCCGCCGCTGACCTGCTGGTACGCTTCATGGGCGAGAAAGGCAAGGTCGCCCTGCTCACCGGCGTCCCTGGGGCCTTCAACCTGGAGGAGCGCATTCGGGGCTTCAAGGACGGCGTGGCTGCCTACCCCGGCATCGAAATCGTCACCACCGTCTACTGCAACGACGACATCAACCTCGGTGTCCAGGTCGTTGAGGAAACCATGCAGGCCCACCCTGACCTCAACGGCTGGTTCTTCGTCGGCCTGTGGCCCCTCTTCGCCGAGCGCGGCTCCATGCCCCTCTGGGAAGATGCCTCTCTCCACAAAGGCCTGGTCAACATCGTCTTCGACACCCTGCCCGTGGAGCTGGAGTTCCTGAAAGACGGCTACGTACAGGGCCTGGTCGGCCAGAAGTACTGGGGCTGGGGCTACGATACGGTGCAGATGATCTACGACTACATCGTTAACGGTAAGCGTTACGAGTCGTGGACCGACTCCGGCATGGACATCGTCACCAAGTGCAACGT
>JANLFX010000022.1:0-11184 GCA_024653325.1 Anaerolineae bacterium | reverse complement strand
GGACCGACTCCGGCATGGACATCGTCACCAAGTGCAACGTGGATGTCATGGCCGATATGTGGGCCACCAGCGACTTCACCAAGACCCTGCCCGATCCTTACGCGTGTCTGAAGTAGCACCGAGGCACGTTTCCTGAGAAAATGGGTTCGCAAGCAAATGGAACCCAGGGTTGGCGAGGGGCCACGTGCCTCTCGCCAACCATCGGTATGATGAGTAGGACAAGCTTAGGCTTGTCCTACATTGACCGCTAACTGATTATGGTGTAAAATCGGGCCGGATTCGAGACCGCGCGTCCGCTATTTACGAGGAGGCACCATTTGAGCGAGCAAGACATGATACTGCGTATGGAGAATATCTGCAAAGCCTTCCCTGGCGTACAGGCATTGAATCACGTGGACTTCGAAGCCGCGCCCGGCGAGGTAGTGGCTCTGGTTGGCGAAAACGGCGCTGGCAAGTCTACTCTGATGAAGATCCTTTGTGGCGCATACCGCAAAGACACAGGACGTATCTTCCTGCACGGGCGGGAAGTGGAGATCGAGAACCCTTATCACGCCCAGAAATTGGGTATCGCTATCATCTATCAGGAATTCAACCTTACTCCAAACCAGAGCGCAGCAGCGAACATCTTCATCGCCCGCGAACCCCGACAACGAGGTTTGGGGCGATTTTTCAACTGCGTGGACCGTCGCCGCATGGAACAGGAGGCCCAGGTACATCTGAATCGCGTCGGCGCACGGGTGCCCGCCACCGCCCTAATCCGTAACCTCTCCGTAGCCCAGCAGCAGATGGTAGAAGTGGCCAAAGCCCTGGCCGTGGATGCACGCATCATCATCATGGACGAGCCGACCTCGGCCCTGGGTGAGGACGAGGTGGAAACCCTCTTCGAGATTATTTCCACCCTCAAAAAACAGGGCATCGCTATCATCTTTATCACTCACCGCCTAGAGGAAGTTTTCCGCATCGCCGATCGAGTGGTAGTCTTGCGAGACGGCCAACGGGTGGGCAGTATGACCATCAGTGAAGCCACGCCCGAGAAAGTCATTCACCTGATGGTGGGACGTGAACTGACGGACATGTTCCACAAAGAAAGTGCTGAAATAGGTGAGCCTCTCATGAGAGTGCAGGGACTCACCCGGCGGGGCGTGGTGGAGGACGTGAGCTTTACCCTGCGCCGGGGGGAGATCCTGGGATTCGCTGGCCTGGTGGGGGCCGGCCGCACGGATACGGCCCGCCTGATTTTCGGGGTTGATCGTAAAGATGCGGGTGAGATATGGATCGAGGGAAAACAGGTGCATATCAAATCTCCCGTGGACGCGGTGGAAGCGGGAATAGGTCTCGTGCCCGAGGACCGCGGCTTACAGGGTCTGGTGCTCAAACTTCCAGTCCAGGAGAACATCGTCTTACCCTCGCTCGATAAGTACGCTCGCGGAGGATGGGTAGATCAGCGGAGTCTCTTGCACACGGCGGCGAGCTACGTGGACAAACTGAACATCCGTACCCCTCATCTGCGACAGAAGGCCATGTTTCTCTCCGGTGGCAATCAACAAAAGGTCGTGCTAGCCAAGTGGTTGGCCCTGAACCCAAAGGTGTTGATTATGGACGAGCCAACGCGAGGCATTGACGTAGGAGCCAAAGCTGAGGTACACGCTCTGATGAGTCAACTGGCCCGGGCCGGTATGGGTATCATCATGATTTCCTCGGAGATGCCAGAGATACTGGGTATGAGCGATCGTATTCTGGTAATGCACGAGGGCCGGGTGGCGGCTATTCTGGACCGGGCGGAAGCAACCCAGGAGAAAATCATGGCTTACGCCAGCGGTGAGATAAATAAGAACTCGGCGTAGATGGCAAGGAAAATGGCTAGTTGACATGAATTCATACGACCGTGTGCTGAGACGCTTGCGCGGCGAGACAGTTGATCGGCCGCCCAACTTTGACATCATGATGACCTTCGCGGCCCATTACATCGGTCAGCCGCTTTCGCGCTACTATCTGGACTACAGGGTGCTGTGCGAGGCGAATCTCGCTGTTCAACAGGATTTCTCCCTCGACATCGTGCAAGCCATATCCGATCCCTACCGCGAGGCAGCCGATTTCGGCCTGGAAGTTGAGTTCCCTGAGGATGGTCTGCCGTTCTACAAAACGCCTTTGTTGGCCGAACCTGCCGACTTGAACAAACTCAAGCCACCCGATCCCAGCATGGGACGCCGCATGAGCGACCGGTTGGCCGCCGTGCGTTATCTGCGGGAACAGGTCGGCGGAGAGGTGCCGATTATGGGATGGGTGGAGGGTGCGCTGGCAGAAGCAGCCGATCTGCGTGGCATCATGGCCCTGATGCTGGACTTCCACTACCGTCCTGAGTGGCTTCAGGATTTGCTCGAAATATGCGCCAGGGTTGAGATTGCCTTCGCCCAGGCTCAGGTCGAAGCGGGCGCCGACATTATCGGGTTGGGCGACGCCATCGCTTCCCAGGTGTCCCCTAAGCTGTACCGGCAGTTTGCACTGCCTTACGAGCAACGAATCTTTGCTGCGGTGCACGAAATGGGCGCACTGGCCCGGCTGCACATCTGCGGCAATACGACCCACATTCTGCCTCTGATGGTCCAAAGTGGCGCCGACATCATTGACCTTGATTGGATGGTGGACATCCGTTCAGCCGCCAAAACGTTGGGGGACTATCCGGTGATCTGTGGCAATTTCGATCCTGTCGCTATCATGTTGCAGGGCACGCCTGAGCAAGTCCGGGAGGCGACGTTGTGCTGCCTGCGATGGGGTGGTGAGCGCAATATCAGCGGCGCAGGCTGCGAAATCCCAGATGGGACACCGCACCAAAATCTGTTAGCTCAGGCGCAGGCACTGCAGGAATTCGGCCAGTCGAGTAAGACGTCAATCAGACAGGTATAGATCAACAGAAATAGTAGAGTGCTCGTAAGAGCCATAAACAACGTGAATGTAACGTCGAAAGGAGCAGGAGCATGAGCAGTGTGAAACCGGCCCAGACAGGGGGCGCAGTAACCATGGCGCAGCCTCGTGGAATAGCCTGGCGAAACATTATAACGCGACCAGAATTCGGCGTCTTCCTAATCCTGATCGCTATGGGGTTTTTTCTCTCCCTGTATACCAATACTTTTCTCACCAGCGTCAACATCTTCAACATCTTGCGAGCGTTCTCGTGGATCGCCATCAGCGCCTTTGGGGAGTGCATGGTCATCATCACCGCCGGCATTGATCTTTCAGTCGGTTCGGTGATGGGTCTGGCGGGACTGGCCAGTGCCATGTTGATGGCCCGTGGGATCAGTGTACCTGTGGCAGTGTTAGCCGGCTTGTTGACGGGGCTCATCGTCGGTTTTCTCAATGGTCTGATGATCACCAAGGGCAGGTTACCCCCCTTTATCGCCACGCTGGGCACGTTACTGATGGCCCGCGGTCTCTGTTACGGTTTGACCGGCGGTTGGCCGGTGCGCAGCCTGCCCCAGGCCTTCCGCAATCTGGGCCAGTACGACATTCCGGTTGCCGGTCTCGGCATACCCCTGCCTCTCATTTTCATGCTCATCTTTGCTATACTCACCTCCTTTTTCCTCACCCGCACAGTGTGGGGTTACCGCATTTATGCCGTGGGAGGCAACGAAACGGCCACCGCCCTGTCGGGCATCAACACCAACCGGGTCAAGCTCATGGTCTACTCCCTCTGCGGGCTACTGACCGGCATCGGCGGGGTGCTCATGACCGCCCGCCTAGGAGTGGCCGCTCCGACGGCTGCCCAAGGCTACGAACTGGACGTCATCGCCGCCGCAGTGGTGGGAGGCACCAGCCTGACGGGAGGTGAAGGCACTATCCTCGGGGTCCTCATTGGCGCGGCTATCATGCAGGTCCTGCGCAACGGCCTGGTGCTTACGGGGGTCTCCGCCTACTGGCTACAGGCCGTGCAGGGCTTAGTAATCGTAGTAGCCATCATGCTCGACCAGCTCCGCAAACGCAGACAATAACATCCCATGTGGGACGCGCCTTGAAGGTGCGCCCCATCCAGTTTGAAGGAAGGAGGAAAAGAAATGGCCTTGATTGACATCCGCGAACAGGGCAAACGACGCACGCCCGAAGAACTGGTGCAACATCTCAACAGCTTTGAACTGGACCTGAAATTCTCAGCGGGTGTGTGGTATTTCGCTCCAGGGGGAGGGCGTTTTCACGACCGTTATGTGCCGGAGCAGTCCATTGAAGCCCGGCTGGAAGTAGCCGCCCGCCTGGCCGATTATGGCCTCAAGGGTATGGAGGCTCACTATCCTAACGAGATTAACGAGGAAAACCTGGAGGTTTGGAAAAGCTTCGTGCGGGATACCGGGATACGGGTAGTAACCGTGGTCCCGCTGCTTTTCTGGGATGCGCAGTTCGAGTGGGGTTCCCTGTCCTCGCCCATTCCAACAGTCCGCCAGGCGGCCATCCAGCGCACAATTCGCACGCTGGAGATCAACCAAGAGTTAGGCACCGACTTCGCCATTGTCTGGCCGGGCATTGACGGCTACGAGAACCCCTTCGGCATGGACCTGGTGGCCGCCCGCGACCGCTTCGCCCAGGGATTGGCCAAGGCTATGGATGCCGTGCCCGGCGTGCGGGTAGCCGAAGAGCCGAAACCTTATGAGCCCCGCGGGCACATCTTGTACGGCACTTCCTACGAGGGATTGCTGCTGGCCCAGAAAGTAGAAGGCCTGCTCAAAAACGAGCAGAACAAGAAGCTTCTAGCCGAGGGGCACATCCTGGTAGGATTGAACCCGGAGATAGGCCACATGCTGATGGGCTTCGAGGATTTGCCCTACTCCTTCAGCCTGATCATGGAATATGGCCGGCTGGTGCACACCCACTGGAATAGCCAGCCCCTGGGCAACTACGATCAGGACTTGAACGTGGGGGTCATCTCGCCAGAGCAGACCGAAGCCGCTCTTTACGTCCTGAAAATGTATGGCTATCAGGGTTACTTCGGCATTGACATTAACCCGGAGCGGATGCCGGTGGAGCAGGCCCTCCGCAATTGCATGGACGCTTTGCGCGCAGCCAACGACCGGATCAACAGCCTCGACCACGAGAAAGTCATCTGGGCTACCACCCATCCTGATAAGGCGCGTGGCTGGCTGGAAGCCTACCTGATCCGGGTGCGAGCCCTACATCCGGAAAAATTGCCGCCGCTGCCGGAGTTGAAAACGCAATAGCCAGGTGCGACGCACCTGCGAGGTGCGTCGCACCTTAATCAAGTGGAGGTGAATCATGGCTTATCTCATAGGTATAGACGTGGGAACGACTGGCAGTAAATCATTGCTAATCAACGAAAAGGGACAGGTGATAGCCAGCGCCACAGTGGAATACCCCATGTACACCCCTCAGCCTCAGTGGGCCGAACAAAACCCCGAAGACTGGTGGCAAGCTACGGCGGAAAGCATCAGACAGGTGCTGGCCCAGAGCGGAGCTAATGCCTCACAAGTCGCAGGCATTGGCCTCACCGGCCAGATGCACGGCCTGGTCCTGCTGAATAAGAACGGCACCGTCTTGCGACCTTGTATCATGTGGAACGACCAGCGCACCGGCCCCCAATGCGCCTGGATCACCGACAAAGTGGGTCCCAAACGGGTCCTGCAATTAACGGGGAACCCCGTTCTGCCCGGCTTCACCGCCCCCAAGATAGTCTGGGTACGAGAACACGAGCCCCAGGTCTACGAACAAGCAGCCAAAGTCCTTCTTCCCAAAGACTACATCCGCTACCGCCTGACAGGCGAGTTCGCTACCGAGGTCTCCGACGCCTCGGGAACCTCTCTTTTCGACGTGGGACAACGACGCTGGTCCCAGGAGATGCTAGAGGCCCTGGATATCCCTGCCGAATGGTTGCCGGAATGCTACGAGTCGCCCGTCGTCAGTGGCCGCATTTCCAGGGCAGTGGCTGAAATCACCGGATTGCAGGCCGGTACGCCAGTAGTGGGTGGCGGTGGAGATCAGGCTGCTCAGGCTGTGGGCAGCGGGATCATTGAAACCGGATTGGTCTCGGTGACCGTGGGCACTTCTGGGGTCGTCTTTGCCTCCACCGACGAATTCACCGTGGAGCCGGAGGGCCGGCTTCACGCCTTTTGCCACGCCGTGCCTAACAAGTGGCATTTGATGGGCGTGATGCTCTCGGCTGGGGGCAGCTTCCGCTGGTACAGAGACGCCCTGGGACGGACGGAAAAAGAGGTAGCCAGCCTGATCGGGAAAGACCCTTACGAACTTCTCACCGCAGAAGCGGCCAGGGCCCCGGCCGGCAGCGAAGGACTGATCTTCCTGCCCTATCTGACCGGTGAGCGCACTCCATATCCCGACCCCAACGCCCGGGGCGTCTTCATGGGCCTGACCCTACGCCACGACAAGGCTCACCTGGTGAGAGCGGTGCTGGAAGGGGTAGCCTATGGACTCCGCGATTCGCTGGAGTTGATGAAAGACCTGGGAGTGGAGATCAGCCAGATCCGTGCCTCAGGGGGTGGAGCGCGCAGCGACCTGTGGCGGCAGATTCTGGCCGATGTGTTCGATACCGAGTTGGTGGTTATCAACGTCACCGAAGGGGCAGCCTATGGCGCGGCCTTGTTAGCCGGAGTGGGGGCCGGGGTTTACAAGGACGTGGCCGAGGCTTGCCGGCAGACCATTGAGGTAGTCCAGCACACTGAACCGGTGAAGAAAAACGTGGCCCTCTATCAGGAGTTCTATCCCGTGTATCGCGCCCTGTACGGCGCACTGAAGCCCAGCTTCGATCGCGTGTCGCAGATAGTGACCCAAAATACAACCGCAGTTAACAAATAAGGTATTTCCAGAATTTAAGTTGTCCCCCAGCTCGTGAAACGTGAAGACATGAAGCGCGAGGCCGAAACCTTTCTGCCCATTCGCGTTTCGCGCTTCACGTTTCACGCTAGATTAAGACCATAGGGAGAGAAATGTGGAGAAAATCAGCTACGGAGGCTGGCCTAACTGTTATCGTTTGAGCAACGGTGAAGTGGAACTGGTCATCACCGGCGATGTGGGACCGCGCATCATCCGTTTCGGATTCATCGGCGGCGAGAACGAGTTCGCAGAGTTCGCCGAGCAGATAGGCCAGGTTGGCGGGAGCGAATGGCGCATCTACGGGGGACACCGGCTCTGGCACGCGCCCGAGGACAAGGTACGCACCTACTACCCCGACAACCTGCCGGTGGAAATCCTCGCCGAAAACGGGGTTGTGCGCACAATCCAGCCCCCTGAAACCACCACAGGAATTCAGAAAGAAATAACCCTTTTGCTCAAAGGGCCAAACCAGGTGGAAGTACGGCACTCTCTGCGTAACGTCGGCCTGTGGCCAGTAGAACTCGCCCCCTGGGCCCTGTCGGTAATGGCTCCCGGCGGCCTGGGCATCATCCCCCAGCCTACCCGGGCTCATCCTGACCGGCTATTGCCCAACCGCACGCTGGCCCTGTGGCCCTACACTGACATGGCAGATGCACGCGTCCACTGGGGTTCAAAATTCATCCTCTTACACCAGGACCAGAAAGCACAAACCCCGTTCAAAATAGGGCTGAACGCCAGCGATGGTTGGATGGCTTACCTGCGCCAGGGACACCTCTTTCTCAAAACCTTTGAGTACATTGAGGGGGTAACTTATCCGGATCACGGCTGCTCGCTGGAAATGTACACCAATGACCGAATGTTGGAACTGGAGACCCTGGGCCCGTTGCAACGCCTGACTCCTGGTGACACCGCCGAACACGTCGAGCACTGGTTCCTCTTCCGGGATGTCGAGGCTGGCGAGGACGAGGAGTCCATCGAACGGGCAGTGATGCCATTGCTTGCTGCGGCACGGCGATGTTAGACCGATGATCGAAGCAGTTGTGGCAGGGCATCTCTGTCTGGACATTATACCCCAGTTTGTAGCCGACCTAGGGAGCAACCTGGCAGCCTATCTGGCTCCCGGTCGGTTGACCGAGGTGGGACCGGCCACCTTCAGCACAGGAGGGGCCGTCTCCAATGCTGGCATCAACCTGTACCGCCTGGGGATTCGTACCCAACTGATGGGCAAGATCGGCGACGATCTGTTGGGGCGGGCCATTATGGACATCGTGAGCAGTCACAGCCCAGAACTGGCCCAGGGCATGGTGGTGGTTCCCGGTGAGACCAGTTCTTACACCCTGGTCATCAACCCGCCGGGCGTTGATCGCCTCTTCCTTCATTACCCTGGAACCAACCACACCTTCAGGGCAGATGACATACGCTACGACCTTCTGGCCGAGGCCCGCTTATTCCACTTTGGCTACCCGCCACTGATGGCCCGGATGTACACTGACGAAGGGTGCGAACTGGCCGAGATGTACCGGCGGGCCAAAGAAACCGGTGTCACAACCTCCCTTGATCTGGCAATTCCCGATCCAGCCGGCCCCAGTGGACAGGCCGACTGGCAGACAATCCTGGCCCGCACACTGCCCTACGTAGACCTCTTCGTGCCCAGCGCCGAGGAATTGCTATTCATGCTCTGGCGCGACCGTTTTGACCAATTGACGAACCAGGTTGGCGCAGCTAACCTGCTGGGTGCCCTGGCTGTTGAGGAGATCGTCTCGCTGGCCGATGCAGCGCTGGCCATGGGAGCCAACCTCGTACTCCTGAAACTGGGCACCCGAGGCCTGTACCTGCGCACCGCCAAGACCCTGCCGGGACTGGGGCGCGGCGCGCCATCAAACCTGAGGGCGTGGGCCAACCGACAGTTGTGGGCGCCTTGCTTCCGACCCGACGCTGTAGTGTCCACAGTCGGCACGGGCGATGCGGCCATTGCCGGGTTCCTGGCCGCCGTGTTACGGGATACCTCACCTCCTCTTGCTTTAAACGTAGCTGTTGCTGTTGGGGCTTGCTGCGTGGAAGTGGCTGGCGCATTGGGCGGCGTGAGGACGTGGGAAGAGACCCTGGCGCGCATCAGAGCTGGCTGGGCTCGACTGCCGCTTGATTTAGAACCTTTCGGCTGGGTGTGGGACGATAATGCCGCCCTATGGCGTGGTCCTGCCGACCAAAGGGAAGCGTAAAATCTTGACTCCTCAAAAAGGCCCTTTTTACCACCCAGGACACAAAGTACACGAAAAGTTTAAGGAAACCCTCCGTGTCCTTCGTGGTTTTTTCAGCAGACTCAATCCTGTAAACTGAAAAGCACAAGGGGGAGGGCAGAAATGGGACATCCGTTATGTCCCATTTCTTTATCTGTCACATCTGTGGTATAATTATTTGCGCGCCGAGCAAATCCCTTTATCACACCCGTTACACAACAATATCTAAGGAGGAGAATAAACCCATGAACAAGAACATCTGCGTGATCGGCGTGGGCTACGTAGGCCTGGTGACCGGGGCATGTCTGGCCGACCTGGGTAATGGAGTGATCTGCCTCAACCGTAACCAGGAGAAATGCGATAATCTGAAAAAAGGAATTTTGCCCATCTACGAACCCGGCCTGGAGGAAATTGTGCACCGCAATCAGGCAGCAGGCCGCCTGGCCTTTACCACCTCATATGACGAAGCGATGCAGGACGCCGAGTTCGTTTTTATCGCCGTGGGCACCCCCTCCGGCACCGAGGGCGAGGCAGACCTGGCGCACGTCAACGACGCGGCTACTGAAATTGCCCGGCGCATCCACAAATCCATTATCATCGTCAATAAAAGCACGGTGCCCATTGGTACCGGCGACTGGGTAGCCGACATCGTGCGCGAGAACATGCCTGACCCATCCATCCCCTTCTGGGTGGTCTCTAACCCAGAATTCCTGCGCGAGGGCTCTGGCGTCTATGACTTCATGAACCCCGACCGCATTGTGCTGGGCAGCACCAGTCGCGAGGCGGCAGGGCGAGTAGCCGAGCTATATTATCCGCTCCAGGCCGAGACTATCATTACCGACCTGCGCACTGCTGAAATGATCAAATATGCTTCCAATGCTTTTCTGGCCACAAAGATTTCCTTTATCAACGAGATGGCCAACATTTGCGAGGCTCTGGGCGCAGACGTGAAGACCGTCGCCTATGGCATGGGCACAGATAAGCGCATCGGACCGGCGTTTTTGGGAGCGGGCATCGGCTGGGGTGGCTCTTGCTTCCCCAAAGATGTCAAGGCCCTGGCTTTCATGGCCTCCACCCACGGCCAGCATCCGCAATTACTGCGCGCTGTGATGGAGATAAACTACGACCAGCGCAAACGGGTGGTGTCCAAACTGCGCGATATCCTGGGCGGTTTCCGCGGCAAAACCATCGGTATACTGGGCCTGGCCTTTAAACCCAACACCGACGACATGCGCGATGCACCCTCCATCAGTATCATTCATCTCCTGCAAAGCGAGGGGGCAAAGGTGAAAGCTTATGATCCAGTGGCCATGGAAATGGCCAAACGACTGTTGAATAATGTAGAATACTGCTCAGATGTCTACGCCGTCGCCCAGGATGCAGATGCGATTATCCTTGTAACCGAGTGGAACGAATTCAAGCAGCTAGACATGCAGCACGTGAAATCATTGATGCGCCAGCCAGTGCTGATTGACGGGCGCAACATCTACGACCCGGCTCGCATGCGCGAACTGGGATTCATCTACCGGGGAATGGGGCGAGGATACAACGGCGAAGGCACATTCTGACACAATTTATCCTCCCGCTGGTTCAGAAACCTACGGGAGGATCGGGAGTCCACTATGTTAAGCGTGGGGGTAGACATCATTGAGATTGCGCGGGTAGAAGCGGCTATCTCCCGCTGGGGAGACCGTTTCCTGCAGCGCGTATATACCCCTCAGGAACTCGCTTACGCCCGGGGGCGAGTGCCTGAACTGGCCGCTCGTTTCGCGGCCAAAGAAGCCATCTCCAAAGCACTGGGACTAGGCATCTGGTGGCGTGGGGGCATCACCTGGCACGAAGCCGAAATACTCCCCGACCCCTATGGCAAACCAGAGGTGTATCTGCATGGAAAGGCCGCTATCCGCGCTCGGGATCTGGACCTGATAGAATGGGCCGTCAGCTTATCCCATAGCGATGAATTCGCTGTGGCCTTTGTGATAGCAATGTAAGCACCAGCCAAACCCAACAGAAAAGGGAGTGACTCCAACGATCACTCCCTTTTCCCTGTAAAATGGTAACTATCTCGACAATGTTACATTCGGGCTTTTTGACCTCTCCTAACCCCTCCCTCACCCTC
>JANLFX010000021.1 GCA_024653325.1 Anaerolineae bacterium | reverse complement strand
CAGAAAGGAGATGTATGCTGCATGTCGTGCCACTCCGACTGTAGTATACAAGGAAAAATGACCCTCTTAAATCGCTTAAAAAGCTGGTTCAGCCGTCCTGAACCACTGAAACCGGGAATTTATCACTACCGGACTGCGCCGGATGCTGCCGAGCGTTTCCGCCTGCACCTGCGGGTGGAGCCGGACGGACATGGCATCTTGGTCATCAACGCGGCTAAAGTGTTGCACCTCAACCAAACGGCCACCGAGTGGGCCAGGCTCATCGTGGAGAATGTGCCCCGCGAAGAGGCCATTGGCATCATGCGCCGGCGCTATCACGTGGATAGCCAGACCGCCCAGGCCGACTACGATAAGCTGTATGATACCATCTTCACCCTGGCACGCACGGACGAGGTCTGCCCGGTCACCTACCTGGACGTACAGCGCATCGAGCCTTTCGAGACCCCCGTCACCGCGCCGTATCGCATGGACTTGGCGCTGACCTATCGCTGCAACGACAACTGCGCTCATTGCTACGTGGGCCGGGCCAAGGATTATCCCGAGATGTCCACCGAGCAGTGGAAACGGGTGATTGATCGCTGCTGGGAACTGGGCATCCCGCACATTTGCTTCACCGGTGGGGAGGCCACCCTGCGCGAGGATTTGCGCGAGCTGATCGAGTACGCCGAGGACGTGGGCGTAGTCACCGGCCTGCTGACCAACGGCCGCCGCCTGAGCGACCGGGCCTACCTGGATAATCTGCTCCAGGCCGGGCTGGATCATATCCAGATCACCATTGAATCGCACGACGAAGCGATCCACGACCGCATGGTGGGGGCTAAAGGAGCGTGGAAAGAGACGGTACAGGGGATCAAGAACTCGGTGGACGCCGACGTGTACCTGATGACCAACACCACTCTCACCGACCTGAATACGGCGGACATTGAGGAGACCGTGGCTTTCATCGCCGGGTTGGGCGTGCGCACCTTTGCCTGCAATGGCCTGATCTACGCCGGTAAAGGGCGGGACGTGGGCATCGGCATCCCGGAGAAAGACCTGGGCCCCATTTTGGACAAGGTTCAGGAGGCGGCACGAAAACACAGCCTGCGCTTGATCTGGTACACTCCCACCCGTTACTGCGAATTCAACCCCCTGGAGAAAGAATTGGGAGTAAAGGGCTGTACCGCCGCCCTGTACAACATGTGCGTCGAGCCTAACGGTGATGTCATCCCCTGCCAGAGCTTCTATCGGGCACTGGGTAATATTCTTACCGACCCCTGGGAGAGCATCTGGCACCATCAGGTCGCCGAAAGCCTGCGTAACCGTACCTGGTTGCCCGCCGAATGCAAGGAGTGTGCGGACGTAGCCATCTGCGGCGGAGGGTGTCCCCTGTATGCGGAGGAGGGCGAGTATTTGTGTGTGGAAAGCCAATCCACGGCTCCATAAGGGCTGCCGGGTATCCTCTGAGCATTGCTGAATGGGATGAGCAGTTCGCGCGCCAGGCTGCCTGGACGCGGGCCATGCGTTCCCAGCTTTATCGGCGAGTGAATTTGTTACGTGCGGAGCGGGTGCTGGACGTGGGTTGCGGCACTGGAGTGATTACCGAGGAACTGGCGGCCCGCACGCGGGGTAAAGTGGTAGGTGTTGACATAGATACAGCCATGATCGAGGCGGCCCGGGCGCGGGGTGGACAGGCTGAATACCGCGTTGGCGATGCTCGGCGGCTTGATTTCCCGGACCACCACTTCGACGTCGTGACCTGCCACTTCCTGTTAATATGGGTGGACGATCCGGCACGGGCCGTGCGCGAGATGGCGCGGGTGACTCGCCCGGGCGGGGCGGTGCTCGTCTGCGGGGAACCGGACTACGGCGGGCGGGTGGATTGGCCTGGCCTGCCCATCGGGCAATGGCAGGCGGAGGCGTTACAGCATCAGGGGGCCGATCCTTTCGTCGGGCGCAAGCTGTGCGCCCTGCTCCGGCAAGCGGGGTTGGACGCCGAGGTGGGGGTGATCCCCTCGCTGTGGGACGCGGCGGCTCTACGGGAAAACTTCGAGGCCGAGTGGGCGCTGCTGGCGCGAGACGTGGCGGGCCTGGTGGACGAGGCGACGTTTCAGCGGGCACGGGACACGGCGTGGCGGGCGATCGAGGATGGCACACGGCTGGTGTTTATGCCGGTGTTTTATGCGGTAGGGCGATAAGGTGGTGGTGCTAAATACATCAACAGCAAACATGAGATGCGGGGGTGAGGCCCGGTATATAACCGCCTTTCTGTCTCTCGATGGAGTTCATCCGTAAGGTGGCTTCTAGGGACAGTTATGGGAGACATGCTTCACTGAGGAGGTGCGCCATGGGTAAGTATCTCAGAGTTCTACTGGTTTTGAGCCTGGCTATCGCAACACTAGTGGGGCTAATGTTGGCCGCGGCCCCGCGTGTATCATCGGCCCCACCTCCAGGCAATAAGTATGCTGTAGTGATTGGCATTGCCGACTACCCCGGCACGGCAAATGACCTCACTTACACCGACGATGATGCCCAGGACATACGTACGGCGCTGATCAACCAGATGGGTTTCAGCTCTGGCAACATTAACTTGCTGCTCGATTCAGCAGCAACCGCCTCCGCCATCCAAAGTGCCATCACCAGTTGGTTGGATTCAAGGGAGAGTGCCGATGATTTAGTGGTGTTTTTCTTCAGCGGTCATGGTACGCATGACGACGATGATAATCCGCCTGAGGAGTCGGATGGCCAAGACGAGTTTATCTGTGCTTACGATAGCAACATCCGCGACGATACCTTGGACAGCTGGCTGAGCAACCTGGAGTCCAGTCACATTGTGATATGGATTGACAGTTGTTACAGCGGAGGCATGATTAAGCAACCTGGGATGACCGTCAAATGTCTGCCGGGAACGAAGGACATTAGTGCTCTCGGTGACTCCATTGACGGTTTCGCTAAAGACTTGAACAAAACTGGCAGGTTCGTGGCGACAGCCTGTGATGATTCTGAGACAAGCATTGAGAGTTCGGTTTGGGAGAACGGGCTTTTCACTGAGTACTTGCTTGAATCTTTCACTAATGCCACGGATAGCAATACAAACAACTACATCTCTGCTCAGGAAAGCTTCAACTATCTCAGCCCGATTGTAACAAGCCAGGCAACAACTTTGTTCGGTCATGATCAAAATCCTCAGCAGTACGACGGCCATTCAGGGGAATTGGATCTCACTACTTCTGCCACAAGAATCTACCTGCCTGTGGTCTTAAAAGGGTATCCACCATTACCTGGTTCGCTGGAATCTGTGGAGGACACTTGTATAATGGAGGGTTACCCAACCACAAATTTTGGTGACACAATAGACATGTGGGCTGGCTATGATGACTATCTAAGTCCCGATGGGAAGATCGTACGCAGTTTGATCAGGTTTGATGTATCGAGCATCCCGTCGGCTTCTTCCATCGCTAATGTCACCCTCAGAGTTTACATGTGTGAATCCTGGGACTATCCAGGGCGGTCACGCACGATCACGGCGTATCGTATCGGGTCATCGTGGTCAGAAATGAGCGTCAATTGGAACAGCCGACCCTCGAGTGCCGAGTCTTACGGTTCTGTGGCGATTAAGCACGGGAGTTTCGGCTGGTACTCGCTCGACGTGACCAACCTGGTAAAGGCTTGGGTGAATGGCACCTATCCAAACTATGGGGTGATGCTGCGTGGCCCTGAGCACTCCGGGTCCGATTCCTCTTGGAGGGCTTTCTATACCCGTGAGTCGTCTTATGATCCGGAGTTGGTCATTACTTACGTCTCTGGCCTCTCCGTTCGATACGCGCTGTCGTCTGAGACCGATCAGGATGCGGCAACCTCGTCGCTCAGGATCGTGGATCTGCTCGGTATTCCGCTAGATCAAAGCACTACGGCGGGTGAGAGCAAAACCCTACTCTCTCGTTCCCAATGAAGAGGAATGCAGAAGTGAATCTGTCTGCGGCGGGGTAGTAAGGTGTGGGGGCTGCTGAAACACATCGTGCCCAAACGAGAAGCCTCATACTCGGAGAGCAGCAACCCGCCAACTGGTTTTTGCGTATATAGGTGCGACGCACTTTGCCAGTGCGTCGCACCTGAACCTGAGTTAGGAGGGGGAAACGATGCAAGAGCGACGTAGAGTGAGCCTGGTGGGACCGGCCATCCTCATCGGGTTTGGCTTGTTACTTCTGGCCAATAATTTCGGCTTGTTACCGGGCAACGTGTGGGCAGTGGCATTGCGTTTCTGGCCGGTGATTTTGATCCTGTTGGGGTTGGAAATTCTCATCGGCCGGCGGTCTACTCTGGCTTCGGCGATCATTGCCATAATTGGCCTGCTGCTCATCGTAGGCCTGGTGGTGGCTGCGATCTACTGGAACTGGGGAGGCGTGGCGCAAAGCGGGATCAGCGAGCACCTGGTTCAGGAGATGGAGGGAGCGGAGAGTGCGGTTGTATCCCTCGATTTCGCCGTCGGCGACCTGCGGGTTCGTGGCCTGAAAGACTCGCCTGATCTGATGGATGCTCGTTTCAACGGTTTGCCGGTGGAGCACCAGTACGAAGTCACGGCCGGGCGGGGACATCTGCAACTCAAAAGCAGTGGAGGTGATATCGCCTGGTGGCCCAACGCTGCGGTGGAGAACACCTGGGACATTGCCCTTTCGTCCCGTATTCCCCTTATCCTGGATGTGGAGACCGGGGTTGGGCAGGCGGTGCTGGATTTTTCCGACTTGCAGGTGACCGATTTCTCTTTGAATGCCGGGGTGGGTGGGGTGCGCGTGATCCTGCCGGCGAAGGGAAGGGTCATGGCTACGGTGGAGGCTGGCATGGGCGGGGTAGTTTTGGAGATCCCGCCGGGCATGGCCGCCCGTATTGATGCGGAAGTGGGCCTCGGCGGTTTGAAGGTTGATGAGAGCCGTTTCCCGCGTACAGGCAAATATTACGAATCGCCTGATTACGCCACGGCGGACAATCGAGTTGATTTGCGAATTGACGGCGGGATAGGGGCCATAACCGTCCGCTGACAACTTGCCAAAATTCCACGGCGATAGTATAATTACTTCGCCAGTGGGGAAGTGTCGGAAGTGGCAGACGAGCGTGACTTAGGATCACGTGGAGCAATCCGTGCGAGTTCAAATCTCGCCTTCCCCACCTGGAGCAAAGTCAGCGGGCGTGGTTCAGTGGTAGAACGTCTCCTTGCCAAGGAGAAGGCCGTGGGTTCGAATCCCATCGCCCGCTCCTCATCAGAGCGTAACGCGGCATTCATGCCGCAACCAAAAAGCGGTTGGCGTAGTTCTTAGTGAGCAATACTACCTGTTAAGAAACAAGGCTCTCGGCGAATTCGCGTGAGAGCCTTGTTGTATTATGAGCGATTTCGTTACACGCAAAGCTTTCTTGCCTAATTATCTATATTATGGTAAAATATAAATCGTGGAATATGGTCGGCACCGTGAACTTTGTCCAGACTCATAGAGACGAGGTGAAAAATGAGCACAAATAGCTCCCGGCTGACAGTCATTGGACTGGTTATAGGTCTGGTTGTGGGCCTGATCGTCGGATGGATGGTGCTGGGCTGGATACTGGTGCCAGTAGAATGGACAGATGCGGCTCCAGTAGATCTGCATCGCGACTACAGGGCTTTTTACGTGCAAATGGTCGCCGATTCCTATGCGTTGGACCTGGACCGCGACCTGGCCCTTACTCGCCTGGGCAAGTGGGATACGGCCAGGTTGAAAGAGGCCATTGCGGATGCCAAGGCCAAAGCGAATCCACAACAGGCTCAACGGCTTGATGCCTTGGCTGCGGTTTTGCCCGAAGTGGCGGTGGTTCCAGGGGTTGCATCACCTACACCTGGGGCTAAGCCTGCCCAGGCAGGTGGGGGTGTTAATCTGGGCACCGTAGGGGCAATATGCGGCGGGTTGTTGCTTATCGTCCTCTTACTGGCAGGCATAGGTTTTTTGTTTGGCAGAGCCCGCAGGGCGCGTCAGGCTGAGGAAGCAATTGAGGCCGCGCCGCCTGCTGCCCGGCGCCCGGCTCCCGAACCGGTGTTGCTGACCGAGGAAGAAAGAGTCGAAGAGGGCGCGCCAGCCGTACCACCCCTCGGTCATTGGATGACGAGCTATTCTTTGGGCAACGATAGCTACGATGAATCATTCAGTATCGAGACGCCGGTGGGTGAATTCCTTGGCGAGTGCGGAGTAGGAATCTCGGAGACCATTGGCGCGGGACCACCGTCTAAGGTGACGGCTTTTGAGATATGGCTGTTCGACAAGAACGACATTCGCACGGTGACCAAGGTGTTAATGAGCGCCCACGCTTTTAACGACGAAGCGCTCCGTACCCGGTTAGAACCGAAAGGGGAGGCGGTGTTATGCCAACCCAATAAACGTATTACTCTGGAGACAGCTAGCCTGCGTGTTGAGGCGGTGGTCAGTGAAATGGAATACGGTACTGGTTCATTGCCTCCACAGAGCTTTTTTAACCGATTAACAGTTGAACTGGCTGTTTGGGCCAAGCCGGAAGAGCTGTAAACTAACGATTGCTGAAATTTGAACAGGGCATCGGGGACTTATCCCGGTGCTCTGTTTTTGTTCATACTCAGAGGCTTGACACATCTGTGTACTGGTGTATAATCCGTTTGCACATCTGTCAATAACATCTGTGCAAAATGGTTGAAGAGGGGGATTGACGATGAAAAGACCAATTCTGATATGGGCCACACTTCTCGCTTTTTTGTTGCTGGGCAGTGCCTGTTCCCCGGCGACGCCGACCGGAGAAACGCGACCGACGGCTACTCCTTTACCGGAAGGGGTAGTCAAGGTGACTTGGTGGACCGAACCATTGATGGGTTCGAATCGCGAAGCGTTGCTGCGGGATTTTGTGGACACTTTCAACGCGGCCCATCCTGGTATTTTTCTCGAAGTGTTGTTTCAACCCGACCTGGACCGCGTGACGCGCACTGCCGTGCAGGGTGGTACCGGACCGGATATTGTACAGTCGCCGGGGCCGGCTTTTATGATGGACTACGTGGAAGCCGGTCACGTGCTCAATTTGGATGGCTATGCTGCCAAGTACGGCTGGAATGAAAGGATTTTCCCCTGGGCGTTGCACGTAGGTCAGGTGCATGGTCATCTTTACAGCCTGCCCCTCACTTACGAGACTATGGTATTGTGGTACAATAAGACCTTGTTCGATCAGCACGGCTGGACGCCACCAACAAATCGCGCTGAACTGG
This sequence comes from Anaerolineae bacterium, assembly GCA_024653325.1. Lineage (GTDB taxonomy): Bacteria > Chloroflexota > Anaerolineae > JACIWR01 > JACIWR01 > JACIWR01. Next base: position 35,415 of record JANLFX010000021.1, on the reverse strand, counting down.
AGGCGCTGGCCGGGGAATGCCAGGCGCAGGGCATCATCCCTTTCGCGCATGCTAACGCTTCGTGGAAAGCAGCGAATGAGTGGTACGTAGGGATGTTCTACAGCAACTACGCTGGTGCCGATAAGGTCTACCAGGCCCTCACTCAACAAATTCATTGGGACGACCCCCTGTTTGTCGAGGCTATCAAGTTATTGAAAGACTACATGGACCGCGGGTGGTTTAGCGGTGGGCGGGAGAACTATTACTCCCTGACGTTGACCGATCACTGGGGCGCGTTAGGCGATGGCACGGCAGCAATGAAGATGGAGGGTACCTGGGGGTTCATGCATGCGCCTATTTACTTCAAGGATACAGGAAACGAGTGGGATTGGGCGCCGTTGCCCCGGCTGCGTGACGAAGTGACCCCGGTCTATGACCTGGGTATCGGTAGTACAGTTTCCATTAACGCTGCCTCACCTCATCCCGATGCTGCTGCTGAGGTGTTGGATTGGCTGTACAGCGACCCCAAACGCGCCGCGCGGCTCATCTCCGACATCGGTGGCGGCGAGTACGTGGTGCCCATCCCGCTTACCGAGGAGGATTTCCCGCCCGAGGTGGATGCGCGCTTTATCCGCGCGTTGACCACCTTCTCCGCCAAATTTGCAGAGGGCGAGTACGGGTATACTACCTGGACGTTCTGGCCGGCTAAGACGGAGCAATATATCATCAGCGGCATTGAGGAGGTATGGAACGGCTCGCTGAGCCCAGAAGCCTATTGCCAGGAGCAACAGCGGCTGTTCGCCGCCGATTTGGCGGCCGGTAAAGTGCCACCTATTCCAATGCGACCATAGAAGGTGCTTCTTGTGCAGTCACGCGCTGCACGACACGCACCACGCAATACGCACCACGCAACACGGCCGAGGAATACCAGATGATCACCCGCCAATCCCCACAACCACGTCGCCGCAACCGGCTTGTGCCCTGGCTCTTCATGGCCCCGATTCTCACCTTGAACGTCGTGGTTATATTGGGGCCGTCGCTGGCCAGCATCTATTACGCTTTCACCGACTGGACTGGCATGGGACAGGCGCGCCTGGTCGGGCTGGCCAATTTCGCGCGTATGGTCAGCGACCCCGTTTACCGCCTTGCCCTGATGAACAATCTCAGGTGGACGGCTATTTTCCTGACAGTGCCTGTTTTCATGGGGTTGCTGGGGGCGATGTTGCTGGCGCCCATTAAGCGTGGGCAAATATTCTTCCGCACTGCCTACTTTGTCCCATACGTCATCGCCAGCGTGGTCAATGCCCAAATCTGGCGTTGTATCCTACACCCGCTCAAGGGCATCGGCCCCTGGCTGGCCCAGCACGGCATCCCCTGGCTGAACGTCGCCTGGTTCGGGCGCGAATCCACCGCGTTGTATGCCATTGCCTTCGTGGATAACTGGCACTGGTGGGGTTTCCTGGTCGTGGTCTACCTGGCGGCCATGCAGGCTGTTGACCCCCAGCTCTACGAGGCTGCGCGGCTGGAGGGAGCCAATCGTTGGCAGGAATTCAGGTACGTTACCTTGCCCGGCATCCGGCCCACGTTGATCTTCACCTTGCTGATGACTGTTATCTGGTCCTTTTTGGTCTTTGACTACATTTACGTGCTCACCGAGGGCGGGCCAGCCCACGCCAGTGAGGTACTGGCAACCGAGGTGTTCAACGCCGCCTTCGGGCGCTTCGAGGCCGGGTACGCCGCTGCTGTGGGATTGAGCATGAGCCTGTTCTGCGGCCTCGGGATTGCCATCTTTGTGACGTTGCGCCGACGAGGGTGGGAGATATGATTAAACGGCGCTCAAGGCGCGTGCGATCAGTGGTACCGAACTACGTGGTACTGAGCCTGCTGGTCGTTTTCTCCCTCGGACCGCTGCTGGTGCTGCTTTTCAACTCCCTGAAAAGCCCTGGTGAGGTGGGGCGCAATCCATTGGGCCTGCCGCGGGAAGGCCTTGTCTGGCGTAACTACATCGAGGCTTGGCAACAGGGTAATTACGCCGTCACCATCCGTAATAGCCTGGTTGTCAGTCTGGCGACCATTGGAGGCGTATGTCTCATCGCTGGGCTGGCCGCTTTCGCCCTGGCCAAACTCGATCTGCCAGGCGCGGATGCACTGACCATGTACTTTCTGGTGGGCTCCAGCCTGCCGGTGCAACTTTTCCTGGTGCCGTTATATTTCGTCTGGGCCCGATTGCATCTGGTAGACAACCTGTTAGGAGTGATCATCATTTACTGGGCAGTTTACTCACCGTTTGCAACGTTTCTGCTACGTTCGTACATGGTCTCGCTCCCCACCGATTTCGAGGACGCGGCGCGGGTGGACGGTGCTTCGGAATGGCAGGTGTTCTCCCGCATCATAGTGCCCCTGACCTGGCCCGGCTTTCTCACCGCTGGTCTGGTCGTCGGTTTATGGGCCTGGAATGAGTTCTTGTTCGCTGTCACCTTCCTGCACAGGCCAGAAGTGATGACCGTGACCACCAGTTACTACAACTTCGCCGGACGCTATGGTCGGGATTGGGGGCTGACCAGCGCGGCGGCGATCATCATGATCCTCCCGGTGGTGGCCCTGTTCCTGGTCTTGCAGCGTCGGTTCATAGAGGGGCTGACCGAAGGCGGGCTAAAGACGTAAATGCTCCAACCTCCAGACTCACTTGACGGGTTGATGGAATAAGTGTATGATGGATGCGGATTGATGAAGCAGATATTCTTCGTACATCAGGGTAGCAGATGGCACATCGTGAGGAACTAAACCTGATCTTGCGAGCCGCACGTCTTTATTACGAGGATGGCCTGACTCAGCAGCAAGTAGCCCGCGAGTTAGGGATCTCTCGCCCTAAGGTCTCCCGCCTGCTGAGCCAGGCGCGCGAAGAGGGGATTGTACGAATCAACATCCTGGACCCTTTTTCCGAGCACTCCAACCTGGAGAAGGAACTCGTGGCGGCCTTTGGCCTGCGCCAGGCCGTTGTTACCACTTGTGCGGGGGTTGAGGCGGAAATCCTGCGGCGGCGCATCGGTTTCGCTGCCGCCGAATTCCTGGCTTGTTCCCTGGTCGAGGGACAGCAGATTGGAATTGGCTGGGGTCCCGTTCTTTACTCAGTGGTGACTTCGCTGGATGTCGGACGTAAAGTGAACATCAAGGTAGTTCCTCTTGTCGGGGGAATGGGTCAAATCCCCCCCTTGTTCCAAGCTAATGAGCTGGCCAGGCAACTGGCCGAGGCATTCGGTGGGGCGTGGCAGGAGCTGTATGCCCCGGTTTTCGTGGGTGAGCGGGTAGCGCGTGAAGCGTTAGTGCGTCTGAAAGACATTCAGATTGTCCTCCAGGCCTGGTCTGCATTGGATTGGGCGCTGGTAGATGTCGGACATCTCGAGTTTCAAAATCAATCGTCCATGTTCTTCGCCGAGTACATTGACAGTTCTACCCTGCAACAATTGAAAGCGGCCGGCGCAGTAGGCGATCTGTGCGGTCGCTTTTTTAATTCCGGTGGTGAGCCTTGTGGCCCAGAGGAAGGAATAGTAAGCATTTCTCTGGAGCAGCTTCGGGCCCTGGATGGGGTTATCGGCGTGGCCGGGGGACCGGAGAAGGTGCCGGCCATTTTGGGAGCGCTGCGCGGTGGATACCTTAACGTGCTGATCACCGATGAGATAACAGCCCAGACGATATTGGCTCGCCATCAAGCTAAGGAGTAAGTGCGCTAATGAGGTCAATGGATGAAAAGCCCACAACTGGGGTTCAGCTTTCATCCTAAATGGCTTTCGCTTACAGGTTCAGTGGAAGCCTTTTTGCGTCCCTTGCAGGAAGCGGGGATGACTGCTGTGGAGTTTACTCTGCATCCTACTGACTCGGATTGGGAGGCGTTTCCCCCGCTCATTGTGCAATGCCAGCGCATGGGTTTGCATTGTCACTTTCATGCGCCTTACCTGGAACCGTACAATATCGCCGGATTCGGTGGCGAGGGACGAGAACGGATTGAGGCCCTGTACCGTCCGGCCATCATCCTGGCGGAGCGTTTTGCCGCCTACAATGGGGGTCCGACGACATTAGTGGTGCATGGGGCCAGGGCCGCTGATCGCTCTCACGGGCAACTTCTCCAGGATACGGTGGCTTTTCTGGAGTGGCTCCTCTCGCGCAATACAGGGCTGCAAATTGCTCTGGAAAATCTTCCGTGTAATCATACTTTGATCAAAATCGGCACCAGCCGCCAAGATCTTATGGATATCATTGAGACTGTAGCATCGTCGGACGTGGGTATGTGCTGGGATTTGGGACACGATGTGCTTTTAGGGGCTACGACACCTCCCAACAAGGCATGTCTGCGGCGGGTGATTCACGTTCATGTGCACGATATAAATCCAATGGGAATAGATCATCACCCGCTGATCTATGGGCTGGTGCCTTACCGTTCCTGGCTACAGCCCCTCGTTTGCGAAGGGTTTAACGGCTGCGTGACTTTGGAGGTGAATGGCCAACATGTGGGTTATGCCAGGGCTGAGCGAATTGAGGAAATGCTGGCGAGCAGCCTGCACCGTCTGGCTGAGGTGATAGGCAGGTGAGGAAGAGTATTGTGCTGCGGTCAAGGGACGTTAGAACCTTAAAATTTTCAAGTAACAGGCAATTTGCTCTTGACAGATTGAATTGAGTATGGTATTATTATAATGCACCAAAACCGAAATAACCGGCTACCCACGCAAACGTGGGACCGCAACGCTGTGGTTGAACGAACGCCATTGCGCTGACACAGCCGAGCTGCCGAAAAATCTCAATTTTTTGGGGTTCGGCTGTTTATTTACAAGGGCTATTTCGCATCGAAGCGGGGGGAGTCACTTCGCGCGAAAATCCTCGAACCCCTTATCTCTGTTCTGCCAAGTGATTTCTTGCTCAAGCTTCAAATGCTCTCGGCAAGTGACCCGCTCGTAGGCTGACTTGCTCGTTGGATTGAGTAATTCCCACACGGTGGTTCTCTCTGGTCTATACTGAGACCACGCAGGTTCGAGCCCTATTGTCTCATGATAGCGGATTGTACTTAGTGAGGCTGGTAGTGGTTGAGGGCCGTGGGTATGTCTTCGGTATTCTGACTGAAAAGGGGGTGAGAACGGGGAAAAATTGCGTCGTGAATTAGCCTGTCTGGAGTTTAGTAATCGAGGTTAGATTAGATTCCAAGGAGGGAAACAGCAATGGCAGTGTACAAGAAAATGATTGATGAGGCCGTAGGGGCAACCAAATCGGTTTACGGTGTAATCAAGGAGAAGCGCGGGGGGCAGTTTAAACTCACTGATTGCAAGCCCTACGTGGATGCCGTCAACAAGATGGAACCGGGCGACGGGCAGTCGAAAGAGGTCATTGACCTTCATGTGCAGTCAGTGAACGCCCATTACAACATCCTGCTCGGCCTGACGGATTACATCCGCCCTGAGGATGACCCCTTCGTCGAGCACTATCAGACCCCACCCATCCTGGAGATCCTCTACGATCTGGATCCAGAGTTCAAGAAGTCCATGTGGAAGTTCATTGACGCCATTGCCGCACATAAAGCCCTCATCGGGCGTGAGGCGGCGCGCCGCTACGGTGGCATGTACGGCCCGACCTGCGTGGTGGACTTCGCTATGTCCGTTGGCTCGGTACCGAATGTGGTCAACCGCATCCTGCGGACGCTGGACATCCCCGCCGATCACAAGAAGACCATCCTGGCCTGCAAGTCCTGGGGCATGAACACCTCCTACGGTCTGGGTGGCGCCTTCCGGGCCGCAGTGGAGGCGGGCAAGACCCTGGCTGAGGCAGAACAGGCCGAAGTGGAGATGCTCCAGTTCGTTTACCGCGAGCCGGTGAACGCCCAGGCCCAACTGATGGACACCCATAACCTGGGCGGGCATGGTGGCCACACTTCCTTCGATGTGCGCAAGTACATGGCCCAGTACAAGGAGAAGATGAAGCCATACATCGAGGCGGCGCTGAAGGCGGGCGTGCACATGGCCAACATCACCGCGGTGCCGGCCTACTGCGTGGGTGACATCGGCCACCACATTGCTCAGTCGGCGTACAACATGTTCAAGGACGACATGGTCTTCGGCATCTACGAAGCCGTGATGGGCGTCTTCGAGAACACTCTGTACCGCGGTCTGGAGCAGGATGCCTACAAGAACCCCTACGATGTGCTGGCGGTGGCCACCGGTGCACCAGCCTGTGCGACGGTCTACATCCTGTGGCTGGATTCCTTCACCGTGCCCATGGTCATTGACCTGCTGGTCAAGCGCTTCCACAACTACGCGGCCATGAACCCGAAGCGCGGCGAGGCGGACGAGCTGCACAACGTGGACTTCATGGATGTGCTGCTCCGTGGCGAGCAGATCCTGGACATCAAGCCGATTGGTGCTGGTGCGAAGATCAAGGGCATCAAGGTAGACCTCAGCCCCATTGACAAGCACGAGGTCGTCATGAACCCGCAGCGCTACACCTACCCGGCTTGTGCCATTACCCAGCGCTTCGCGGCCCTGATGAGCCTGGCCGACTTCCCCTGCTATCTGACTCCCGAGTGCACCACGGCCACGTTGATGACCAACATCGTCGCTCTCGACCCCAAGACTCCGGGTGCGCCGGTGCGGGCCTGCAAGCACTGTGCCGCCACCACCCTGATCAAGCGCAACGTGCCGTACGTGAAGGGCTTCGACAAGGGAGACCAGGGCTACTGCGAGTGGGCTGTGGCCGTCTAGTCCACGCGTTTGCCAGTGCATCCTGGCTGTGGCTGATGAAAGCGGGGATCGTGGGGATTTTCCCCGATCCCCGCTAACTGTAAAATGTGGTCTCCGAGTTATGGCTGCTACCTGGCCCGGCCTCAGGCACCATAGCCGATAGGGTGTAGTGGGAAACTGCTACGCCTCCCAGTGTGGAAAGGAGACCGTCGCAATGTGGCGGTCTCTTTTTATGTTCAAGCTCACATGAGAACTGTCCTCAGCAAACTCTGACGTGGTCGTTTAATTGGGTTGGACGAAATGGGTGTTCTGGATTTATTCCGGCTCGATCAAAAGGTTGCCCTGGTCACTGGGGTAGGGAGCGGGTTAGGGCAGGCAATGGCGCTGGGGTTGGCGGAAGCCGGTGCGCATATCGCTGGCCTGTATCGGGCTCATTATGAGGAAACGCGGACCCAGGTGGAAGCGTTGGGCAGGAGGTTCCTGCCGGTGCAGTGCGATCTGTTGCAGGCGACTGTGGCTCAGTTAGACGAAGTTGTGAATCACGTGGTCCGCGAGATGGGTTCGCTGGACATCCTGGTGAACAACGCCGGGATCACCAGGCGCGCGCCCGTGATGGAATTTAATGAGCGGGATTGGGACGATGTGCTCCAGGTTGACCTGAAGGCCCTCTTTTTCCTCTCCCAAGCGGCGGCACGGATAATGGCCCGGCAAGGGCGTGGCAAAATTATCCACGTCGCTTCCGTGCTTTCTTTTCAAGGTGGTTTGTTCATTCCGGCATACACGGCGGCCAAGAGTGCCGTCGCCGGACTCACGCGGGCCATGGCCAATGAGTGGGCCAGGTTGGGCATTAACGTGAACGCTATTGCCCCAGGGTACATGCATACCGATCTCACCGCCCCCCTGCGAGATGACCCCCAGCGTAACGAATCTATCTCGGCTCGTATCCCGGCAGGGCGATGGGGGGAACCCGCCGATTTGAAAGGAGTGGTGGTGTTCCTGGCCTCGGCGGCCTCAGATTACATGCACGGGACTATTGTACCTGTGGACGGCGGCTGGTTGGCCTGGTAGGAGAATAACGTACAGGGAGGGGCGTATGCGCATTCAACTGGCCTATGGCCGTGAAAAGCTGTGGATTGAGTTCCCCGAGGGTGGAACTGTGGACGTGGGCCAGGCTTTGCAGGCCATAAAAGATGTGCGCCCGGAGATATATGAGCGTTGGTGCGATCAGGATGGCCAGCTTCGTCGCTCCCTTACCATTTTCGTTAACGGTGAGAACATACGCTATCGGCAGGGCCTGGAAACGGGGCTAAGCGATGGCGATGAGGTGTACGTCATACCACTTATTGCTGGGGGATAGGCTTTTCTGGTATGGAAGGGGGGTGATAATGAGAGTGACACCAGGAGTGGCCAGACCATTGCGATGAGTTCTTTCAAGACAAGATTAAGGAGGGACAAAATGGCTCGCGGTTACATGGGTAAGCTCCTCAACGTCAATCTCAGTACTGGCAAGATCGAGATTGAGCCTTTGGATGAAAAGCTCTGTCGGGACTACATTGGGGGCTACGGTTTAGGAGCGCGGCTCCTTTATGAACGTATCCCTGCCGGTGCTAACCCCCTGGGCACCAACAACATCCTGGGTTTCCTGACCGGTCCGCTGACAGGTACTCCGGCGATAATCGGCTCGCGCTTCGTGGTCGTGGCCAAGTCGCCCAAAACCTCCGGTGGGTGGGGTGATGCCAACTGCGGCGGATATTTTGGCCCCCATCTCAAATTTGCCGGTTTCGACGGCGTCTTGTTCAGCGGCGTGGCCCATAAACCGGTGTATCTCTTCATCAACGAGGGCAAAGCTGAACTGCTGGACGCCAGTGACCTGTGGGGGTTGGGCGTGACGGCTGTGGAGGACACCCTCAAAGGGCGCCATGGCAAAGATGTGGAGATAGCTTCCATCGGTCCGGCAGGAGAAATGCTGTCTTTGACCGCCTGCATCATGAACGACAAAGAGCGGGCGGCGGGGCGTTCGGGCCTGGGCGCGGTGATGGGTTCCAAGCGGCTCAAAGCGGTGGTGGTCAAGGGCAAACTGCCGGTTCCCATGTACGATGAGAAAGGGATCAAAGAGCTGCGGAAGAAATATCTCAAAGAGGCCACTGGTTTCTTCGATACCCTCCACAAATGGGGCACTTGTGGTATCACTCACGACAGCGCTCTGAGCGGAGACTCCCCGGTCAAGAACTGGGGCGGCGCGGGCACGGTTGATTTCCCCTCCGAACGGGCCAGGAGAATCAGCGATGACACGGTTATCGGCCTGGAGGGCTACAAAGCCTACGCTTGCTGGAATTGCCCCATCGCCTGCGGTGGCAAGGTAAGGCAAACCGGCGGCAAGTTCGCCCTGGAATTGAACGACGGCATCGGGCACAAGCCGGAGTACGAGACCCTCTGCATGTTCGGCACTAACCTCCTGAACGACGACCTGCCCTCCATCGTCAAGCTCAACGAAATCTGCAATAACCTGGGCCTGGACACTATCTCGTTGGGGGCGATCGTCGGCTACGTCATCGAGTGCTACGAAAACGGCCTGCTCACCAAAGAGGACACCGATGGCCTGGAGATGACCTGGGGCAACGCCGAGGCCATTGTGGCCTTGACCGAGAAGATCGGCCGGCGAGAGGGCTTTGGCGATGTGCTGGCCGATGGCGTGCGGGTGGCCTGGAAGAAATTGGGTTACATCGGCACCGAGTACGCCGTGCACGTGGATGGCGAGGAGGTGCCGGCCCACGACCCACGGTTCATCCCTGGCCTGGCGACCACCTACACCATCACCGCCACCCCGGCCCGACATACCCAGGGCGGAGAGCTACTGCCACCACCCGGCCTGGAGCTGGACGAAGTAGACAAATACGTGTATACCGGGCACGCGCGGAACCATTGGAAGATGGTGACTACTATGGAAGTATGCCAGGCGGCGGGTCTGTGCATGTTCGGTTATCTGAGCTATCCTGTTCAGGCCATCCCCGAGCAGCTCACGGCCGTCACCGGTTGGGATTTCGATATGGAGGAAGTTTTCAAAACAGGCACGCGGATATACACCATGCGCCATGCCTTCAACCTGCGCGAGGGGATCAATCCGCTGAAGCGCAACGTGCCCGGCCGGATGGTCGGCGAACCACCCCTGACCGTGGGTAACGTCAAAGGGGTCACTGTGGATTACCGGAACCTGAACAAGGAATTCCTTGAGGTTCTGGGATGGGATACCACCACGACCGTGCCCACCAGGGAGACTCTCCAGAGGCTGGGGATGGAATTTCTGATCGAGGATTTGCACAAATAGGGGAGCGAAGGCCTCCGAAACATCTCGGAGCCCCCCTCTTACGGTGACCTGGATTTCGCACCTTGCCAAGTGCGACGCACTTCCAAAGTGCGTCGCACTTGGAAAAACAGACGGTGAGTAAAGGGAGGAAGACCGATGTTGAAAGTGGGTGTTTTCTGGAGCACGGTGGCTGATGCTTACCAGGCGGGTAAGGAATCGGCCGAGAAGGCTCTGGCTGATCTGAAGGCCAAAGCGGGCTTCGCCCTTGCCTTCTGCACCGTGGACTACGACGAAGCTCAGTTCCTGAAAGGCGTCAGGGAAGTCGTGGGCGATACGCCCCTCATGGGCTCCACATCATTTATGGGCGTTCTGACCCCGGGCGGGTTCCTGCACAAGAAGGGCGGGGTGGGCGGAGTGATGCTCCTTGCCTCTCCGGAGATGACTTTTGGCGTTGGCGGCAGTGAGATAGGCGATAACCCCAGAGCAGCGGGGCAAAAAGCTGTGCGCCAGGCCATCGCCCAGGCGGGCAAGGCTGAGTCCGACCCCGTGTCCTTCTTCTTCATGATCGCGCCGCCGGGCGCCGAAGAATTGCTCATCCGCGGCATTGAGGATGTGGTGGGCCGGGTGCCGATGATCGGCGGCAGCGCGGCCAACGAGATGGGCGAAGCGCCGTGGAAGGAATTCGCTAACGGGACTATCATGACCAATGGCGTGGTGGTCGGCGTCGCCTACTCGAAGTTGCCTTTTGGCGTGGCTTACACCGGCTACTACCAGCCAACTGAGCATCATGGCATCATCACCAAGGTCAAAGACCGGCGTACCCTGGTGGAGATAGATGGCCGCAAAGCACTGGAGGTCTATGCTGAATGGCGCGGGATGAAGGTAGAAGAACTCAAGGGCGGTGCTCTCCTGGGCGCGACCATCCCCTTCCCATTGGGCATGCGCGACGTCAGCGGCGACATCTGGTGGATACGCCATCCGGTCAACGGCAACGACGATGGCTCCATGGCCATCGGCAGTGACCTGGCCGAGGGGACGGCGGTAACCATGATGCAGGCCACGCTGGACGAGATAGCCCACGGCGCCAGCGAAGTGGTGAAAATGGCCCTCGATGACCTGGGCGGTAAGGCGGGCGCGGTCATCATCGGCCACTGTGGCGGACGGGCTGCGGCCCTGGGGCCGGAGAGAATGGCCCAGGTGAATGCCGACATCAAGGCTGTCCTGGGCGACATTCCCTTCATTGGCTATTTGACCTTTGGTGAGCAGGGATATGCCAAGTGGACGACCAACGGGGCGGGCGGTTTGATGCTGGTGGCTATAGCGCTGGGACAGTGAGGTTTCGTGGGATAGCCCCGGCAGTCCGCCACAATTAAGCGTGGAAGCGATGCGTCCTCGCCCCGGGCGATGGGGCGGGGACGCACTCTCTCACCGGTTCGGGAGAGGAGTTGGTACCCCAAAGGACACAAAGGTAAAGGCTTTGTGCCCTTAGTGTCCTTCGTGTGGTTCCAAAATTAACCGCTGATGGCGCTCGGATAGCAAATTCGGGCTATATTGCTAAGGGGAAAGCCATGCACTTGAAATTGGCCTACGGACGCGAAGGGTTGTGGGTTGACCTGCCTGACGACGCACTGGTGACCGTGATTGAGCCTCAATTCGTGCCCGGCTTGCCAGATGAGAAGAAGGCGATCGTGGAGGCCCTGCGCTCGCCACTGGGTGCGCCTCCCTTGCGCCAAATCGTCGGGCCCAGGGACACGGTGGCTGTGGTTTTCAGCGACCTGACCCGGCCCATGCCCAACGATCGAGTGCTGCCGGTTTTGCTTGGGGAGCTGGCCCTGGCTGGCGTGCCCGACGAGCGCATCGTGCTTATCAACGCCCTGGGCACCCATCGGCCGCAGACCGAGGAAGAGCTGGCGCGCATGTTGGGGCGGGAGCTGGTCAGCCGTTATCGCATTGTGCAGCACAATGCCTGGGATGACGAGAACCTGGTGGAAGTCACTCATAACCGGGCCGGACGGCTGGTGCGGGTCAATCGGGTTTACCTGGAGGCTGCGGTGCGCATTCTCACCGGCTTCATCGAACCCCATTTCTTCGCCGGGTTCAGCGGGGGGCCCAAAGCGGTATTGCCCGGCATCAGTGACATCGAAGCCATCATGGACAACCACGGTGCGACGATGATCGCTGATCCCAATGCCACCTGGACGATGATGGAAGGCAACCCGATCTGGGAGGAAATGCTGGCCGTGGCTCAGAGCACCTCACCGGCTTTTATCCTCAATGTCACTCTGAACCAGGAGCGGCAGATCACTGGCGTCTTCGCCGGCGATTTGGTGGCGGCCCACCGTGCCGGCGCCGACTTCGTGCGGCGCACGGCGCGACGAGCGGTGCCGCATCCCTTCGATATTGTCATCACCTCCAACAGCGGCTACCCGCTGGACCTGAACCTGTATCAGGCGGTGAAGGGTATGTCGGCGGCGGCGCAAATTGTACGTCCTGGCGGGGACATTATCATTGCCGCCGAGTGCTGGGACGGCATACCTTCTCACGGCGAGTACCGGCGTCTGCTGTGGGAGGCCAATTCGGTGCAGGAGCTGCTGGACACGGTTATGGCTCCGGGCTTCCGCTGTCACGATCAATGGGAGGCACAGATTCAGGCTCAGATTCAACTCAAAGCCCGGGTACATGTCTACGCCGATGGGCTGACGGATGAGGAACTGCGCCGTGCGCTGGTGATTCCCTGTCGTTCCATTGAGGAGACGGTAGCTCGCTTGCGGCGCGATAACCCCGATGCTACTATCGCTGTTTTGCCTGACGGCCCTCAGACAGTGCCTTATGTAGAGCCGCAGAGCTTTAAGGAGGATGAGTGATGGGTGTGCCTGAACATTCCTATAACCCTGTTACCCCGGCTATCGTCGCTGAATTGTGCGGCATTGTCGGAGAACAATACGTTATCTACAACGAGCCGGAACGCATGATAGATTACGCTCACGATGAGGTGGCCGGTGAGGAGCACGCCCACATGCCTGAGGTGGTGGTCAAGCCAGCGAGCGCCGAAGAAATTGCCCAGATCATGCACCTGGCCAACCTCAGGCTTATTCCGGTCACTCCGCGCGGGGCCGGATCGGGGCTTTCCTGCGGGGCAGTGCCGGTGTATGGTGGCATCCTCCTTTCCCTGGAGCGCATGAACCGCATTCTGGAGATTGACCGCGAGAACATGGTAGCCGTGGTCGAACCAGGGGTGATCACTAACGACATCAACGAGGCCATCAAGGAGTACGGGCTTTTCTACGCCGGTTATCCCATGAGCGTGGAGTTATGCTTCATCGGCGGCAATGTGGCTGAGAATGCTGGTGGGGGGCGGGCCATCAAGTATGGCGTCACCGGACGTTACGTGCTGGGCCTGGAAGTAGTGTTGCCCACTGGCGAGATTATTCAACTGGGCGGCAAGCGGGTCAAAGACGTGACCGGTTACGACCTCATCCATCTGCTGGTAGGTTCGGAAGGGACGCTGGGCATTTTCACCAAGATCATCCTGCGATTGCTGCCCCTGCCTACAGAGCGGGTGGTGCTGCTGATACCTTTCGCCGACGTGCCTTCTGCCATCGCGGCAGTGCCCCGCATTATGACCTTGGGGCACATGATTCCCTCGGCGGTTGAGTTCATGGACCGTCTCTCGGTGCAGACCGCCTATGAGCACCTCGGCGAGCGCCTGCCGCATCCTGACATCGGGGCCATGCTGCTGATCGAGGTAGACGGCTACAGCAAAGAGCAGGTGGAAGCGGAATACAATGCGGTCGTGGACCTGTGCCTGGAGCTGGGAGCCCTGGATGTCTATGTGGGCAACACCCCAACCACGGAGCGACGGATGTGGCGACCGCGCCAGGAGATGGCCGAGGCTTTCAAGGCCATCTGTCCCGTGCAGAGCCTGGAGGACATAGTCGTGCCATTGGCGCAGATACCGGAGCTGATGCCCGAACTGGAGCGGCTTTCCCAGAAATACGATGTGCTGATCCCTTGCTACGGCCACGCTGGCGATGGCAACCTGCACGCCACGGTGGTCAAGAAGCCGGAGACCCCGATGGAGGAATGGCAGGAGAAGCTGCCCGCCATTCTGGAGGACCTGTATATAGTTGTTGGGCGATTAGGCGGGACTATCAGTGGAGAACATGGCATTGGTTCTAAACGTTCCCGGTATCTGCAACTGGTGATGGATCCGACCGTCATTGAGCTGCAACGGCGTATCAAGCGCGTTTTCGATCCCAATAACATCCTTAACCCGGGCAAAATTTTCCCGCACCTGAATCATTAGGAAGCCCCCGCCAACGGCTGCGTCGTGAGCGGAGTCGAACGGCGGGGGTGAGGTTACCGCTGGGCTTGTGGGAAGCTGTCACCGGACCCCTCACTGCGTGAGGGGCTTGGAGAAGCCCCCGCCAGCGGCGGGGGTGAGGTTATCGCTGGGCTTATGGGAGTCACTGGACCCCTCACTGCGTGAGGGGCTTGGGGACGGATGCTTTGACAAAAAAGCAAATCCGGCTATAATGACAGAAGTTAGATATAACTAACTTTCTCAGCCACGGGGAGGGCGCGGTGCAATTGGGTGCCAGTGGAGAAGACTATTTGCGAGCGACGCTTATCCTCAGCTTGCGAGGCGGGTTGGTGAGGATCACAGACCTGGCAGATTACTTGTCTGTGAAGCCTCCCTCGGTCGTCTCCGCCGTCAAAAGATTGGCCCGAGAGGGTTTGGTGCGCCATGAGCCTTATGGACGGGTGGAACTCACCAGCCAGGGGCGACAGATGGCCGAGGAGCTTTATCGCCGACACGAAACATTGATCACTTTCCTTTCTCGTTTCCTGGGCCTCGAAGAAAGTGTGGCCGAAAATGATGCCTGTCACATGGAGCACGTTCTAAGTCCCGAGGCGCTAAATCGCATCGTGAAATTCCTTCGATTCCTGGAGGTTTGTCCTGCTGATGAGCCTCGCTGTTTGGATGCCTTTGGCTATTACATGGCGACCAACTCTTTGCCGGATTTCTGTTTTCAGGTGTGTGGTAATCGTGGTGATGAAGGGACTGGCAGTCATCTCCCATCTCAGGTTACGGGGCAGGGAGGCGTTTCATGAGACTGTTGGGCATCTCTGGCAGTCCGCGGGAGGGGGCGACGGCCTACGTGGTAAGGGAGGCATTGACGTTCGCCGCGTCCTTGGGCAATGTCGAGACTGAATTCATTTCCTTGAAGGGTAAGAAAATCGGCTTTTGTTTGCACTGCGATTATTGTGTGCGCACCAGGGAAGGATGCGTGCAGAAGGATGACGTCGTCGAATTATACCCGAGCCTGGAGGCCGCCGATGCCTGGCTGCTGGCCACTCCCGTGTATCAGGGCACCATGTCCGGCCAACTGAAAGCGGTTCTGGACCGCTGCCGGGCCCTGGTCGCCAGGAATCCGGATGTTTTCAAGAACAAAGTAGGGGCGGCCGTAGCGGTGGGGGGTGACCGGGTCGGCGGGCAGGAACCGGCTATCATGGCCATCCATGCTTTTTATCTGGCCAATAAAATGATTCCCGTGAGCGGTGGGCCTTTCGGTTCCAATTTAGGAGGGACGGTGTGGTCTCGTGATAAGAAGGCGGAAGGGGCTGCCGCCGATGAGGTGGGGATGAAGACCGTCTACCGGACGGTGGAGAGGCTGGTGGAGGTGACCAGACTGTTGAGAGCGGGGGAGGGCGCATGACGCGGGTCAGGTTGGCGTGGGGGATAACCGGTGCGGGCGATTATCTCAGTGAGTCGTTGTCCATCGTGAAGAAAATCAGCAGGGGCCTGGATGTGGAGGTCACTGTTCTGCTCTCCAAGAGCGGGGAGCTGGTGGTCAAGTGGTATCGGCTGTGGGATGAGTTGCAAGCGAGCTTCAAGAAGGTGAAGGTGGAGAAGGGGCCCAACGCGCCTTTCGTCGCCGGTCCTCTGCAGGTGGGCTATTATCGTCTTTTCTTCGTTTCCCCGGCCACGGCCAACACAGTGGCTAAGATAGCTTACGGTATAGCTGACACTTTGATCACCAATTGCGTCGCCCAGGCCATCAAGGGCGGAACCCCCGTGTACATTTATCCCGTGGATCAGGAACTGGGCAGCCGCGAGACACAAATTCCCAATGGGAATATGATCACCATCCGCACCCGGCGCGTGGATGTGGAGAATGTCGAGCGGCTGAAAGGTATGGAGGGCATCACCGTTCTGAAGCATCCTTTCGACATCGAACAGATTGTAGCTTCCATCGTTAGTCAGGAGGTTGGCTGACAACCCTGTTACCTATCACTCGTTACTCATTACTCGTTATCCCATGAACCATGTGGAAGGAGGAGCTCATGAAGAAGTTACTGCTTCAACTGGACAGCGATAAGCATCCCAGCGTCTTTGACACCATCACCGCTTATGACGCCGGCGCCGATCACGTGATGGCCCTGGGCAACGTGGCGGTGGAGGACGTGCGCGATCTGGTGTACGGGGCGATGTTTACCCGTGGTGGGGAGGCGCTGAGGAACTCCGCCGTGTTCATTGGCGGTTCGGACGTAGCCACGGGCGAGGCCATGCTCAAAGCGGCGACGGAAGCCTTTTTCGGGCCGGTGCGGGTCTCGGTGATGATGGACTCCAACGGCTGCAACACCACCGCCGCTGCAGCGGTGGCCAAGATCGTCGGCGCGGTGGACGTGAAGGGCAAGAAAGCCGTGGTCCTGGCTGGCACCGGGCCGGTTGGCATGCGTGCCGCTGCGTTTCTGGCCAAGGAGGGCTGCCAGACGTTCCTGACCTCCCGTGGCCTGGAACGGGCACAGAAGGCCACGGCGCAGATTAGGGAGCGTTTCGGCGTGGAGGTGACTCCCCTGGCGGTGAGCGATGAGGCGACGACCGCTCAGGCCCTGGAGGGCGCTGCTGTAGTTCTGACCACGGGCAAGGAGGGAGTGCAGTTGGTCTCGGAGGCGCAATGGGTTACCCATCCTACCTTGCAGGTGCTGGCCGACGTGAATGCCGTGCCTCCGCTGGGTATTGAGGGCATCAAGCCCCACTGGGATGGCAAAGAGAAGGACGGTAAGATAATTTTTGGTGCGCTGGGCATCGGTGGTCTGAAGATGAAAGTGCACAGAGCCTGTGTGGCCCGTCTTTTCGAGAGCAACGAGTTGGTACTGGACGCGGAGGCGATTTTCGCCATCGCCAAGGAGATGGGCGGGTGAGAAGCCTCCGCCGCAGGCGGAGATTAGGTCACTGCAGGGCCAGGCAAGCGGTCATAGACCCCCTGCTGCGCAGGGGGCTTGAAGTGGCTGTTGTCACAAAGAGGGCATGAGTACCTGACGTGCGAATCTTAATCGTGGGCTTCAGCACGCGGGCCGTCGCCGAGTCGGCGGTGCGGGGCGGGTATGACGTGGTCACCCTGGATTACTTCGGCGACCGCGATCAGAAGGAGCTGGTGGAGAACTACTCGCTGATGCGCGACTTCCAGCTTGATTTCAGCGCGGAAGCCCTGCTGGAAGCCAGCCGTAGTCTTCGTTTCGAGGCGGTGACTTATAACTCCAGCCTGGAAAACCATCCCGATGTGGTGGAGGAACTGGCCGAGGGACGTATCATGCTGGGCAATTCCCCCGCCGTTCTGCGCCGGGTGCGCGATTGGGCTCAACTGCGTACAGTATGCCAACAGGAGAATATTCCTTATCCGGTTACCTTCATCCCTGGCGAAGAGGAACGGATCGGGGGATCAGGGCGTTGGGTGAGCAAACCAATGCTAAGCGGCGGTGGGCACGGAGTCAGCTTCTGGCGGGGAGGTGCGCTGGGCAAGGGGCGCATCCTGCAAGAATGGATCGCGGGCCGGCCCTGCTCGGCCGCTTTCGTGGCCGACGGGCAACGGTGCGTGCTCTTGGGCCTGACGGAGCAGCTCATTGGAAGGACGGAACTGGGCGCGCGGGGGTTCACCTGGTGCGGCAACATCCTGCCCCTCGGCCTGCTGGACCCGGAAAGGGAAGCCGTCCTTGGGGCGGTGCGGGAGATGGTGGAGAAGCTCACCCGCGTTTTTGGCCTGCGCGGGGTTAACGGGGTGGATTTCGTGCTGGGGCGCAGCGAAACGGGCCTCGTGCCCTATTTGGTGGAGGTGAATCCCCGCTACACCGCCTCGATGGAGTTGGTGGAATGGGCTTACGGGCTGAACGTCTTCGATCTGCACGTGCGCTCCTTTGGGGGGGCATTGCCCTCTTTCTTGCTGGAGGAGGCACTGCGGCAACCAGGTTTCTACGGCAAGGGCATCGTCTACGCCCGACAGGATGTGGTGATGCCGGAGACGGCGGGCTGGCGGTCGCAAGGGCGGCGGGATGTGCCTTTTCCAGGAGAACAGATCGAGGCACATCATCCTATCTGTACCGTGTTAGTGCAGGGAAAAACGCGCGACGAATGTTGGGCAAATCTTCGGGAAGCTGCGGAGATGGTATGGCAAGAGGTGAGGGAGACTTCGGAAGTCTGGAGTGACGATAAGGGAGAAAGATAGTGGCTATGGCTGAGTTCGTTTTGATCACAGGTCGCACGGCCAAGCAAGGAGCAGCGCTGAGCAGGGGCAAGGATTCCTCCGAGTATCGCCAGGCGACGGGATTTGTGCAGATGAGCCGTGAGGATAGAGAATGCCTGGGCGTCGAGGAGGGGCGGCGTGTGCGCTTGCGCACGGTTTTTGGCGAGGCAGAGCTGGAATTGAGAGAGGGTGATGTCCCGCCGGGGATGCTGTTTGTGCCCTTGGGCCCCGCCGCCAATACGCTGATCGCCGCCGATACCCAGGGCACGGGCATGCCTGATTCTAAAGGGCTGGTGGTGGAGGTTGAGCTAATATGATTGTGGGAAATGTGGTCTGCCCTTTCTGCGGTTGTCTTTGCGATGACATCGTCGTCACAGTAGAGGACAATCGCATCACGGCAGTGGAAAAAGCCTGTACCAGTGGCCGCAGTTTGTTTTTGAACGTCCATACGCAGACAGCAAAGCCTACCGTGGATGGCAAGGAGGTGGAGTGGGCGGAAGCCGTTGACGTGGCAGCGCGTATCCTGACTGACGCGGCCAATCCGCTCATCTACGGGCTGAGTTCCACCGCCTCCGAGGCCCAGCGCAAGGCCATCGCCCTGGCTGATCTGCTGGGGGCGACGATTGACAGCACTTCCTCGGTGTGCCATGGCCCGACCACCATCGGTATTCAGGTTGAGGGCGAACCCACCTGCACCCTGGGCGAGATCAAGCATCGTGCCGATCTACTTGTCTTCTGGGGCTGTAATCCCGCCGAATCCCACCAGCGCCACTTCGCCCGCTATTCGGTGCTGGCCAAGGGCAAGCTGACGCCGGGCGGGCGCAGAGACCGCACCATGGTGGTAGTGGACGTGCGGCCCACCCTCAGTACCAGGAGGGCCGATGTTTTCCTGCAAGTGCGTCCTGGCCACGACTTCGAATTGCTGAACGCGCTGCGTGCTCTGTTGAAAGGCCAGGATCTGGACGTGGACCAGGTCGGTGGGGTGGAGGTGGCCCGTCTGCAGGACCTGGTGGAACGGATGAAGAGCTGCCGCTTTGGGGTGATTTTCTTCGGCATGGGGGTGACGCAGACCGGGGGTAAGCATCTCAACGTGGCCGAACTGGTGGCCCTGGTCGCTGAATTGAACGCCTACACCCGTTTCACTGCCATGCCCATGCGCGGCCACGGCAACGTGGCCGGGGCGGACTGCACGTTGACCTGGCAGACGGGCTATCCTTTTGCGGTGAACTTTGCCCGCGGCTACCCGCAGTATAACCCCGGCGAGTTCACGGCGGTGGATGTGCTGGCCCGGGGTGAGACTGACGCGGCATTGATCATCGCTTCTGACCCGGTAGCCCACTTTCCACGCCGGGCGGCGCAGCGTTTGGCTCAGATTCCCACCATCGTCCTCGATCCGGAGATGAGTCTCACGGCCCAGGTGGCGCGGGTGGTGTTGCCTACCGCTTTCTACGGGGTCAATGCAGCGGGCACTGCCTATCGCATGGACAATGTCCCCTTGCCCCTGAAAAAGGTTGTAGATTCTTCCCAACCCACCGATGAGCAGGTGTTGGATTGGATAATCGAAAAGGTGAAAACATGCTCGGCATAATCAACGGCGAAGTATACGATCCCCAGAACGGGATCAACGGTGAAATACGGGACATCTGGATTAAGGATGGAAAAATCGTCTCCGCCGACGAGGTGGAACGGGCGGAGGCGGAGATCATTGATGCCACCGGCCTGGTGGTCATGCCTGGCGGGGTGGACATCCACAGCCACATCGTCGGCGCTAAGGTGAATGCCGGGCGCAAATTCCGCCCGGAAGACCATCGTGACCACGTGCGCACGCGGACAACTCTTACCCGTTCTGGGTCTGGTTACACCGTGCCCACTACCTACATGACGGGTTACATGTACGCGGAGATGGGCTACACCACGGTGATGGAAGCGGCCACCGCTCCCCTGGTGGCCCGTCACACCCACGAGGAGCTGGAGGACACGCCTATTCTCGACAAGGGTGTGTTCATCACCATGGGCAACAATCATTTCATCATGGACTGCATCCGCAAAGGGGAGCGGGAGAAAGCCCGCGATTACGTGGCCTGGTTACTGGGGGCCAGTAAGGGTTACGCCATCAAAATCGTCAATCCGGGCGGGGTGGAGAACTGGAAATGGGGCCGCAACGTGGAAGAGGTAGACGACGAGGTCATCGGCTTCGGCGTCACGCCGCGCCAGATTGTCAGCACCCTGGCCTGGATCAACGATGAGCTGAAGTTGCCCCATGTGCCTCACATCCATGCCATCAACCTGGGGCAGGTGGGCAACGCCCGCACCACCGTGGAGATGATGGAGGCCCTGGAAGGGCGGCGTGCCCATTTCTGTCATTTGCAGTTTCTGTCCTACGGCGGAAAGCCGGGTAAGCGCCTGCGTTCCGGCGCCGCCGAGGTCGCCCGCGCGGTCAATGAGCACCCCAACATCACCGTGGATGTTGGCCAGGTGATTTTCGGTCCGGCCACAACCATGACCTCCGACGGTCCTTTGCAGTACCGGCTGCATCAGTTGACTGGTGATAAGTGGCTTAACGACGACGTGGAGGGGGAGACGGGCGGCGGGGTGGTGCCCATGCAGTACAAGCGCAAGAATCCCTTCAACGCCGTGCAGTGGCTTATCGGTCTGGAGCTGTTCCTGCTGATTGACGATCCCTGGCGGGTTTACTTGACCACCGATCACCCCAATGCGGGGCCTTTCTTCCGCTACCCGCAGGTGATCAAGCTGCTGATGGACCGCGATTATCGCGCCGAGGTTTGCGAAGGCCTTCACCCCCGGGCCAAGAAGGGCGCTTTGCTCCCTGAGTTGGACCGCGAATATTCGTTGTACGAGATCGCCATCATCACCCGGGCGGGGACGGCCCGCGCCCTGGGTTTGAAAAACAAGGGGCATCTGGGTGTGGGGGCCGATGCCGATGTGACCATCTACGCCAAGCTGGACGACAAGGAAGAGATGTTTGCCCGGCCCCATTATGTGCTCAAGGGTGGTGAAGTGGTCGTCCGCGACGGGCAGCTCGTGCGCGAGCTGCCGGGGCGCACCTTGTACGTGGCTCCGCCCTACGATCCGGGGATCGAAAGAGACCTGCGCGCTCATTTCGAGGAGTGCTACACCATCTCTTTCGACAATTATCCAGTGGCGCCGGAGTACTTGCCTCATGGTGAGGTGGTGCCGTGTTCGTAGGATGGGATGCCATCCCGTCCTACGTTGGTTGCGGCAGGAGGCCGCTTTATGTCTGTTTTGCACCGCGTATATCTGAGCCTGGGCGCTAATCTGGGAGATCGGCAGGGTAACATCCTGCAGGCACTCCAGTACGTCCAGGCGCGCACAACGATTATCAAGGTCTCCTCTTTCTACGAGACCGAGCCGGTGGGCTACCTGGATCAGCCCAGGTTTCTCAACATCGCCTGCGAGTTGGAGACCGAGCTGTCCCCACAAGAGTTGCTCCACCTGCTGAAGTGGATTGAAAAGCGCATGGGGCGGCGCGAATCCTTCCGCAATGCGCCGCGCCCCATTGACATGGACATCATCTTCTACGATGACCTGGTTCTGGAATCCCCGGAGCTGGCCATTCCCCATCCCCGCATGCACGACCGGGCTTTCGTCCTGGTGCCCCTGGCCGAGATCGCGCCCGATTTGCTGCATCCGGTGTTGAACGTGACCGTGGCCGAGCTGTTGAAGCGGGTTGGCCGGGAGGGAGTCGAGCGGGTAGAGCGCAGTCTGAAGCTGCGCCTGGAACACGACGTGCAGCAAGCGAGGCCGGCAGTGTCTATCAGCCTGAGCCGGGTGGGCGTCACCAATTTGCGGCGCATCATTCAGATAGAGGATGGAGCGCGAGGTACGCTGTTCTATGCCACCCTGGACCTCTTCGCCGACCTGAATCCGGCGCAGGCAGGGGTACACATGTCTCGCTTCAGCGATGTGCTGGAGACCCTCGTGGAGGAAATCTCCCTGGAGGCCTCGCCGGACATCGAGTCCCTGGCCGAGCGCCTGGCCCGACAGGTGGCCCGCAGTCAGCGCGCCGCCCGTTCCGAAGTGCACATCCGCGCCCAGTATCCGATGATGAAGGTCACTCCGGTCACCGGCAAGAGCGTCGAGGAGTTGTACACTCTTATCGGCATCGCTGCCAGCGACGGGGAGCGCACCAGGCGGCTGGTGGGGGTGGAGGTAGATGGCATCACGGCGTGTCCCTGCGCTCAGGATATGGTCCGCAGCTATTCCAGGGAACTGCTGCTGGAGGAGGGCTTTTCCGAGGAGGAGGCGGGACGCATCCTGGATGTATTGCCCATCGCTTCTCACAATCAGCGGGGGCGGGGCACGCTGTTGATCGGTTCAGAGCAGCGGGTGCGGGCCGAGAATCTGGTGCACATCGTGGAAGCCTCCATGAGTTCGGAGACCTACGAACTGCTCAAGCGTCCAGACGAGTTCTTCCTGGTCAACAAGGCTCACCGCAATCCTCGTTTCGTGGAGGATGTGGTGCGGGAGATGTTACGCAACGTGGTGGAGGTCTACCCCGACTTGCCCGACGGGGCTTTTGTGCTGGCCAAGCAGGAGAACCTGGAGAGCATCCATCAACACAATGCTTTCGCCGAGCGCTACGGGACGCTGGGTGAGATCCGGCGGGAGATTCTGGGGGGCGAGTACAGGTTGCGGCATACCACTTTGGAAGAGTGGCTGGAAGGATAGGCTTGTAGCCGCGCTTTCCATAGCGCGACTAGAGATTTGCACCGCGGAGAACGCCGAGAGCGCAGGGCGGTAGACCATGATGACGGGGAAGGAGTAGATTGGTGTATCGAGTTGTCGTAGAACGAGGAAATTTGCGTTTCAGCGCTGCTCACTTTATCTTGTTCGCCGGCAAGTGCGAGCGGCTGCACGGTCATAACTACGGAGTATCGGTAGAGTTGGAGGGCGAACTGACCCAGGATCGCTATGTCTTCGACTTCGTCGCTCTCAAGGGGATAATGCGCCGGATTTGCGATGAGCTGGACCATCGTTTCTTGCTGCCTGAGTTGAGCGCGGATTTCAGCATCAAAAGGACTGAGGACGAGTGGGAGATTCGTTTTGAGAACCGGCGCTACGTGCTGCCCGCCACCGATGTGCTGCCCCTGCCGGTAGACAGCATCACCGCCGAGCGATTGGCGGAGTACATCTGCGGCCAGTTCCTGGCAGCCTTGAGCGAGCATGAGGCATCGAATCTCACGGCCATCACCGTGGGCGTGGAGGAAGCGCCCGGCCAAACAGCTTTCTATCGCAAACCGTTGTTCGGCAGTCCTTCTCCGTCGTAAGGGTTCAAGGGGCCCTAGCGAGGCTTTGCCTCAAACCGATGGCCCGGTCTCACCGCAGAGCACGCAGAGGGCGCAGAGCTTTCTCTATTTTTCTCTCTGCGTGCTCTGCGGCCTCGGCGGTGAAAGCTGGACTCATTGTTTATGAAGGTGGCTAGAGATGCCTGAGTACTTATTTGTGACCGGTAAGCTGGCCGCCGAGGCCCTGACCGCTACCTTGGAGAGGATGGCTCCCGATTTCGAGTATGAGATGGCGGTGTTGAACATCTCCGTGGCCGCGCTGATGAACACCCGCTGGGTGGCCAGCCATTTGCCCCACGCCCACGGCTGTCGTCAGGTGATGATCCCCGGTCTGTGTCAGGGCGATTTGTCCGTCATCGAGGAGCGGGTGGGCGTGCCTGTGGTGCGCGGCCCCAAGGACTTGAAGGACCTGCCCGTTTTCTTTGGTCGTGAGCGGATCCGCGAGGGTTACGGCGAGTACCGGGTGAAAATCCTGGCCGAGATAGTGGATGCCTACCGCATGTCTTGGGCGGACATCCTGGAGCGGGCCGAGTACTATCGCGCCAGCGGGGCGGATATTATTGACCTGGGCTGTCCTGTGGATGGCGGGTTCCCCAATGTGGGCGAGGTCGTGACGGGGCTGAAGGAACGCGGCTTCACCGTCAGCCTGGACACGTTTGATCAGGAGACTATCCTCCGCGCCGACGAGGCCGGTGTGGACTTACTGCTCAGCATCAACTCGCGGAACATGGACCTGGCCCCCCGCTTGCGCTGCAGGGTGGTGGTCATCCCCGATTTCGGTGAGGGCCTGGAGTCGCTGGAACGCAACATCGCCCAACTGGAGGAGTGGGGCGTGCCTTACGTGATAGACCCCATCCTGGACCCGCTCAGCTTTGGCTTCACCGAGTCGCTGCATCGCTTCTACGAAACGCGACGGCGTCACCCTGAGGCCGAGATGCTCATGGGGTTGGGCAATCTCACCGAGTTGACCGACGCGGACAGCACGGGCATCAACGCGCTCATGGCCGGGATCATCACCGAGTTGGGGATAGACTACGTGCTCACCACCGAGGTCATCAGTTGGACGCGGGGGGCGGTGCGCGAATTGGACCTGGCTCGCAAATTGATGTATTATGCCCATCAGAACCGGGTGTTGCCCAAAGAGATAGACGACAGCCTGATCACGGTGAAGGACCCTCCGCACGAGCATTACACCGAGGCGGAGCTGCGGCATCTACATCAGCAGATACGCGATCGCAACTTTCGCATCTTCACCGATGACCGCTGGATATACGTCTTCAACCGCGATGTCTTCATTCGTGGTACCAGCCCGGATGAAATCTTCGCCCAACTCGGCGTGGATGAAGCGTCCCATGCTTTTTACCTGGGCCGGGAGCTGGAACGGGCGGCTCTGGCCTTGCGCCTGGGGAAGAAGTATATCCAGGAAGAGGAGCTACGCTGGGGGTATTTGTAGCCACCCATGCGTCGCCCTATGGGACGAGGGACGATCCGATGAGCGTACGCGCCATTGGCATTGATCCGGGTACGGTGAGCTTTGACCTGTGTGGCCTGCAGGGGGAACAAGTTTTCCTTGATACCAGCATCCCCACCGCGCGGCTCGCTGCCGAGCCTCGCCTGCTGGTGGACCTGCTGCAATCGCACGCGCCGGTAGACATGATCGTCGGCCCCTCGGGTTATGGTCTGCCCTGGGTGCGCGCCCAGGACCTCAGCGAGCGGGATATAGAGCTGGCGGTCCTCAGCGAGAGACGAGATCGCGGGCGGACCGCCGTCATCGGCGGGATGCGCGAGATGCTCCACCTGCTGCAAGAGAGTGGCCTGCCCATCCACTTCGCGCCGGCCGTCATCCACCTGCCCACCGTGCCGGAGCACCGCAAGGTCAACCGCATTGACATGGGCACCGCCGACAAGCTGTGTTCTGTAGCTCTGGGCATCTATGACCAGGCCCGGCGTCTGGGCATCGCCTATGAGAAGACCTCGTTTATCTACCTGGAGTTGGGCGGGGCTTTCACGGCGGTGATTGCCGTGGAGGGGGGGCAGATAGTGGACGGCCTGGGAGGCACCTCGGGTAGTCTGGGTTATCAGGCTTTGGGGGCCATGGACGGCGAGCTGGCTTATCTGCTGGGCGATTTCCACAAGGAAGTGCTCTGCTCCGGTGGCGTGGCCTACATCGCCGGACAGCCGGACCTATCACCACAGGAACTGGCAACCCACGATGATGAGCGAAGCCAGATGGCCTGGGACGCTTTCATGGAGGGCCTGGTCAAAAGCGTAGCTGCTGAGATGAGCATCGTGCCGGCAGCACGGGAGATTCTGTTGGCCGGACGTCTTTGTCGCATCCCGGAGATCCACCAGGAGGTGGTTCGTCGTCTGTCTCGTTTTGCTCCGGTGCAGCGGGTGGAGGGCTTTGCTCAGGTGGCGAAAGAGGCGGCGCAGGGAGCAGCCCTGATCGCCGAGGGGCTGGCGGGGGGTGCCCACAAGACGCTGGTGGAAGTCATGCGGCTCCGCGAGGCGCGAGGTACGGTATTGGATCACCTCTACGTCGCCGGAGCCGAGGCCCTGAGGCGGAGGTGAGAGGGGGAAGGGTATCAGGATGGAGGTGACGAACAATGTATATCAACGGCGTTGAAATCGAGGATACTTTCGCCGAGGCTTTTAAGATGCGCGCAGCGCGGTTGATCATCACCGCCGCGAACGAGAAATGGGCCTTGACGGCGGCTCAGGTGGCCACCGGCTTCGCCACATCCGTTATCGCCTGTGGGGCCGAAGCGGGTATCGAAGGGACGATCTCGGCAAACGAGACCCCCGACGGTCGGCCAGGGGTCAGCATCCTGGTGTTCACCATGGGGCCCAAGGCGATGGAGGACCAGTTGATGCGGCGGGTGGGCCAGTGTATAATGACCTGTCCCACCACGGCCTGCTTCAACGGTTTGGAGAGCGAGGAGAAGTTGAAAATCGGTGGTTCGTTGCGTTACTTTGGCGACGGCTTCCAGATAAGCAAGCTCATTGGGGGGCGGAGATTCTGGCGCATACCGGTGATGGAGAGTGAGTTCCTGGTGGAAGAGAGCTTCGGCATCAAGAAGGCCATTGGCGGTGGAAATTTCCTCATTCTGGGGGAAAGTCAGCAGGCCACGCTGGAGGCTGCAGAGCGGGCCGTGGAGGCGATGCGGGAAGTGAGGGGCGTGGTGATGCCCTTCCCCGGCGGCATTGTGCGCAGCGGCAGCAAGACGACCTCGCGGTACAAATTCCTGCGCGCTTCGACCAACACCGCCTACTGTCCCACCATCCGCCGCCAGACCGAGTCCGCCCTGCCGGAGGGGGTCAATTCTGTGCTGGAGATCGTGATTGACGGCTTGAATGAGTGGGCCATACGAGAAGCGATGCGGGTCGGTATCCGCGCTGCCTGCCGGCCGGGAGTGGTGCGCATCTCGGCGGGCAACTATGGCGGCACCCTGGGGCAGTATCAGTTTCACTTGCGGGAGGTTGTGGGCTAGATGAGGCCCCCCGCCGCAGGCGGGGGAGCCGTCACCGCTGAGCTTGTGGGGGAGCCGTCACTGACCCCTCATTACGTGAGGGGCTTGTGGGAAGCCCTCGCCAACGGCGGGGGAGCCGTCACTGACCCCTCACTACGTGAGGGGCTTGCGAGAAGCCCTCGCCAACGGCGGGGAAGCTGTCACTGACCCCTCACTGCGTGAGGGGCTTGCGAGAAGCCCCCGCTGCAGGTGGGGAAGCTGTCACCGACCCCTCACTGCGTGAGGGGCTTGGATGAGAGGTGATGATGAGAGTTCTACAACTTGATGCCGAAGACCAAAAGCTCATCGAAGCCGCGAGGGAAGTGCTGCGGAGGAATTATCACCCGGTGAAGCATTCGGTGGGGGCGGCGGTGCTCTGTTCTTCTGGCCGCATTTACACCGGGATCAACGTCGAAGCCTGCGGCTACGGTCCCTGTGCCGAACCGATTGCCATCGGCGCGGCCTTCACCAACGGCGAGCGGGAGATCCTGGCCATCGTTGCCGTGCACAAGCGCGGTGACACGTATCCCGTCCTCTCCCCGTGCGGTAACTGCCGCCAGCTTCTGGTGGATTACGCGCCGGAGGCGATGGTCATTTTCAATTACGATGGTCAAGAGGTGAAAGCGCGAGCCCGGGATTTGCTGCCCGGCGCGTACTTGAGTGGTTTTGACGAGGATTGAGAGGGAGGTGATTGTTTTGGGCTGTATATCGTGTGCGGGGCTGATGAAAGAAGACGAGTTGGCAGAAAGCGTGGTCACCCTGCGTTTGCGAGAGCCGACCACCATCCCCATCGAGGCTGATAGCATCTGTCCCGACAATTTCGCCAACCGCAGTCGAGGGGAGATTGAGGCTCTGCCCGTTTTCTATGGCCGGCGGAAGATGAAACTGGGCGAGCTGTTCGAGGTGGAAGGTGAGAAGTCCGATACCATCATCCTGCAAGGGGATCTGCGCCAGGTGAAGAAGATTGGACAGAGGATGACGCGCGGACGCATCACCGTGCAGGGCGATGTGGGCATGCACCTGGGGGCCTACATGCGCGGCGGTGAGATCGTGGTCGAGGGCAACGCCGGGGACTGGGCTGGGGCGCATATGCAGGGCGGGCGTATCTGGATCCGCGGTAACGCCGGGCATCTGCTGGGCGCGGCCTATCGCGGTGAGAAGCGCGGCGTCAACCGGGGGGTGATCGTCGTCGAGGGCAACGCTGGCCGCGAGGTGGGGGCCCAGATGCGTCGCGGGCTGATCGTCGTCTTGGGCGACGTGGGCGAATTCGCCGGGGCGAAAATGATCGCCGGCACGATTCTGGTCTCCGGTCGCCTGGGAGCGCGGGCCGGGGCCGGGATGAAACGCGGCACTATCGTGGCTTTGGCTGACCACGATGAATTGCTGCCCACTTTCCGCTATGAGTGTCGCTACCAGCCCGTTTTCCTGCGCTACTATCTGCTGCGCCTGCGGGAGTGGGGGATGACCGTGGGCGACGAGTACGTGAATGGCTTCTATCGCCGCTATCACGGCGACATTACTGCTTTGGGTAAGGGGGAGCTTCTGATCTATGATCAGCGTTAACGAACGAGCAGCCGAGATTCTGCAGCGGATGGCGGCCCAGGCTGAGGTATTGGGCGTGGCTGTGCATCGCCTGTCTAACGGGGCCATGGTGATTGATGCTGGCATCGCGGTGCCGGGGAGTTTCGCGGCGGGCAGGCTGTTCGCCGAAGCCTGTCTGGGTGGGTTAGGGGCAGTGGAGTTCATCCGTCTATCGTTCTCTGGGGGTGAGGGGGGGCTCTGGCTGCCGGGGGTGAGCGTCCGTGTGGAACATCCGCCCATCGCCTGCATGGCTGCCCAATATGCAGGATGGGCCATCAAACGGGACAAGTTCGTCGCCATAGGCTCCGGGCCGGCGCGAGCCCTCTACGCCGGAGAAGAGCTATTCGAGCGGCTGAGGTACCGCGACCAGGCCGGGGTGGCCGTGCTCTTGCTGGAGGGCCGCAATCTGCCCGATGAGGACGTGGCTAAGTACGTGGCCGGCAATTGTGGGGTGGACGAGAGCCAGGTGTGGTTGGCCATCGCACCTACGGCCAGCCTGGTGGGCTCGGTGCAGGTTGCAGCGCGGGTGGTGGAGACCGGTTTGCACAAGCTGATCGAGCTGGGCTTCGACGTGGAGCAGGTGGTGGCCAGCTTCGGCACCTGTCCACTGGCTCCTGTAGCCGCCGATGACCTGCAGGCCATCGGATTGACCAACGACGCCGTGCTGTATGGCGGCCAGGCCTACTACGTCGTCCAGGCCAGCGACGAGGCCCTGGAGTCTATCATCGAGCAGGTCCCGTCGTCGGCCTCGCGGGACTACGGCACGCCCTTCTCCGAGCTGTTCCAGCGCTACGGCGATTTCTATCAGATTGATCCTCTGCTCTTCAGCCCGGCGGAGGTCACGTTCAACAATATCGCCACGGGGCGTGTTTTCCACGCCGGTGGGATCAACGTGGAACTGTTGAGGCGGATGATAGGATGAAAGTCGGTATTTTGGGTTCCCCACGCGGGTGGCATGTCCAGGCGTTGCGGCAGGCGTTGGAACGGCGGGGCATCGCCGTAGCCTGTTTGCCCATCACCAAACTGGTAGCTCGCCTGGCCGATCGTCCCTGGGTGCGCAGCCAGGAAGAGCCGCTGGACGATTACAATGCTCTCTTTGTGCGGGCCATCCCTGGTGGTTCGCTGGAACAGGTCATCTTTCGTGTGGACGTGCTACACCGTTTGGAGAATGCCGGAATCCGGATAGTGAATCCGCCGACGACCATCGAGCGCACGGTGGACAAGTACTATACCTCATCCCTGCTGGAGGACGCCAGGCTGCCCACGCCGCGCACCGTGGTCACCGAGCGCTTCGACGAGGCGCTGCTTGCCTTTCAGGAGTTGGGCGGCGATGTGGTGGTCAAGCCCCTTTTCGGCTCCGAGGGGCGTGGCATGGTGCGCGTTTCGGACCAGGACACAGCCTACCGCGTCTTTCGCGCATTAGAGCTGGGTGGTTACGTGTATTACCTGCAGGAATTCATTCCCCACCACAACGAGGACATCCGCGCTTTTGTCATCGGAGACAGGGTGGTGGCGGCCATGGTCCGCCGCTCTGATTCATGGAAGACGAACGTGGCCCAGGGGGCGGAGGCGGAGCCACTGACCTTGAGCGCCGAGCTGGAGGAGATGAGCTTGCGCGCGGCGCGCGTGCTGGGAGCCGACTACGCCGGGGTGGACATTCTGCGTTCGGAGGAT
Organism: Anaerolineae bacterium; assembly: GCA_024653325.1. Lineage (GTDB taxonomy): Bacteria > Chloroflexota > Anaerolineae > JACIWR01 > JACIWR01 > JACIWR01. The sequence goes on along the minus strand of JANLFX010000021.1, from coordinate 4,797 downwards.
GGCGACTTCTACGTGACCGAGGTCAACGGCATTCCCGGCTGGGCAAAGCTGCAAAAGGTGACCGGGGTGGATGTGGCTGAGCTGGTGGTTCAGTACGTAATTGGGTAACCGCACAGAAGATCGCTGTTGGTGATGGGAGAGTTTCGATGTACGATTGTTGTGTTGTCAACCTGCGAACGGACGAGAAGATATTGACCCCCGACGAGGTCGTGCAAGCGGCCCAGATCGCCTGCCTCATCGAGGTCAGTGCCAGCAAGCCGGGCAATGTCTCGCGGCTGTATGATTTTCGTGACATGCGTCTGGAGGATTTCCTGCTCAGCGCGGCGGCTATTGGGCCGGCCATCCGCCAGGCGGGGCAGGTCTCGGTGGGGGAAACCATCCTGCGGGCCATTCAGGATACCAAACGGCTGGTACAGGCTAACACCAACCTGGGCATCGTGCTGTTGCTGGCCCCTTTGGCGCGGGCGGCCATGGGACCGGGATCGGGGACGTTGCGCGAACGGCTTAGCGTTGTTTTGAGCGAGCTAACCGTGAACGATGCTCGCCTGGCCTATCGTGCTATCCGTCTGGCTTCGCCCGGTGGATTGGGCCGGGTGGAGCGGGGCGACGTGTGGGCGGAGCCCGATGTCACCCTGCGCCAGGCCATGGCCCTGGCCGCCGACCGCGATGCCGTGGCCCGCGAGTACGTGACCGATTACGCCATCACCTTTGAACAGACGGTGCCCGTCCTGTACGATTGCCTGCACACCTGTCCCTCCGTCACCGATGCCACTGTGCAAACGGCCCTTACTCTTTTAACTCGGGTGCCCGATACATTGATCGTCCGTAAGCTGGGTTGGGATGCAGCAGTAGAGGTATCCCGGCAGGCCGGGGAGGTACTGCGCCAGGGTGGGGTTCTGACCGAAAGGGGGCGTGCATCGCTGGCCCGTTTCGATTCGTCCTTACGCGATGCGACTAACAAACTGAATCCCGGTACTACTGCTGATCTGGTCACTACGGCGTTATTCGTGCTTTTGCTGGAGTACGGTCTTTCTGTGCTTTTGAGCTGAAGGGCATCGGGGGCAGTGAACGTGCGACGCACCTTTGAGGTGCGTCGCACGTTTTTATTTGTCGAACACTTTGCGGTACGCTTCGTCAACCTCTTCGTCGCTGAGGTGGGTGTAGCGTTCGGTGGTGCCGATGTGCTCGTGCCGCGCCGCGCGCTGGGCCAGGTGAATGTTCCCCGTTTCCGACACGATGCGGGTGACAAAGTCGTGGCGGAAAGAGTGCGGGGTGATGGCGGCAGCTTCCTCGGGGGGCAGGGCCAGCGTCGCGTAATGTTTGACCAGCTTTTCGACGGTGCGAGGGCTGAGGGGCAATAACCGTTTGCCGGTGGCCCGGTCGTGGCGGGCAAAGAGAGGCAGGCTGCCCAGGGCTTGAGGCTGTTGCCCATCCAGAATCTGCCGGGCGGCCAGATAGCGGCGGATGTGAGCCAGGGCGCGGCGCGAGAAACGGACCACGGCCTGCTTGTCGCCTTTGCCGATAATCATCGCCTGGGCCCGGTTCCAGTCAATATCCTTGCGACGCAGGGCGCACAATTCCGAGACCCGTAGCCCGGTGTCGGCCAGGGTGACCAGTATGGCCACGTCGCGCAGCGCGAGGAGCCGGTCGTCGTCTTTCACGGTTGCCAGTTGCGCCTCCGCCTCGGCGATGATGTGCTCTACTTTATCGGCCAGGCCCAGCGGCGGGAGCCGCTGCCCCAGGCGGCGGCGTCGCTTGAGCAAGGAATCCATGCGCGCCAGATTGACCTCGGCCCAACCCTCCCCAGCGACATAGCGGTAAAACCCGGCCACGGCGGTGGTATACAGGTGCTCGGTGGCCACGGCGTAGGTTTTCAGGTCACGAAGCAGATGCTGGAGCCATTCCGTGCTCAAGGCCGCTGCCGGGATGTTTGCCGGGTCCATGTCCTGGGCGCGCAGCGCCTCCAGGAAAAAGCTCAGGCCCTGGCGGTAAGCGGCAACGGTTTTAGGGTTGCGCCCGATCACGTTCTGGAGGAAATCCAGATAGCGGTCTATAGCTTGTTCGATGGTGAGCGTAGTTTCTTCTGACATTGCTCTGTGGTGAACATGCGACGCACCTTGGAGGTGCGTCGCACGTTCGTTTGCAACTGTTCGAGTAAGCGTGCGGTGTCCCTCGGATCGTACACCGAGACGAGAGTAATAGCCTGCACCGGCGCACCGTCGGGTACTTCGGCGGTGGTGACCACCCGCAGGTCGGCCGGGCGCGTGCTGGTCACCTGTACAGTGTACGTTCCGGGCACGTCGGCGCTTTCGCTGAAGGCGACTTCCACGTTCCAGGGCTCCAGGCGAGCGGTAACTCTTGCTCCGCTGAGGGGCGTGCCGTCAACCTGGGTCAACGTCGCTTCCAGGACAATAGGTTGCCCCACTGGATAGTGAGTCTGCGAGGAACGAACGCGCAGCACAGGTCTGGCGATCTCCTCCCAGGCCAGCGGCGCGGCCAGCAGTCCCAGCAGTTCTTGTCTCAGGAGGGGACGGACCTCTGGAGCGGAGAAGAGTACGCTGTGATCCAGGTTGAAGCGGTGATTCTGTACGTTCGGCCCAGACAGTTCCGCGCTGATAGTGGGCACCGTCCCATCACCAGATCTGGGTTGGGGGATGAACTGAATAGCGTCCCATTGCAATTGTCCGTTCTGGCGGGGCACGGTCAGGCGAGTGACGGTGTCCAGTTCGGAACCGATAATGCCCACCACCGGCACGCTGCTGCCGGAGGGCATTTGCTGATAGAAGGCCTGAGCACGGTCCAGATGCGCGTGATAAACGGCGGGTAGCCACGATCTTTCACTGAAAATGTCCACCGGCTGGCCGTCACTGTCGGTGAGAAACCCCGGATAAACGGGCAGTAACTCGTACAGGGAAGGGAAGGAGCGCACTACCCGCAGTGAAAGGGGCTTCAACAAGGGGTCCATATTCGGGTTGCCGAGGCCGAATCCCTCCAGCAGGAGTTGGAAGAGGGAAGGCGCTCCCCGGTTGGGAGTGCCCATCAGAATCAGTTTCTCCACGTCGTCCTGGTGACCCAGGACTTCGACGTAGTAACGGGTAACAGGGCCGCCCAGGCTGTGGGCGATGACAATGAACCTGGCATCTGGGCCAACAACGCGCCGTGCCCGTTCGACGCAGCGCTGGAAAGCGATGACGGCTTCTTCCACTGGTCGCCGCCAGTCGTAGGGGCAGGTGAACAGGGTGCGCCCTGTCTCAAAACCCAGCGATGTGAGATAGGTGATGAGCTGGTTGTACACATCGTAATTGGGCAGGCCGGGGAAGTGCAATACACAATCCAGGATCTCCAGGGGCTCGACAAGCTGTTCCTTATCGGGCAGGTCCAGCAGGCCAGGCTGGAGCAGCACACGCACCAGATTGGGCACATCGGGGACCCACAGAAGGTCATCCCACAAATGGCCCGGTGGGCGATGAAAATCGGGATCCAGTAGATGCGCGGTCAGGTTGCGGGCCATCACCCGCAGCAGATTGAGCCAGTTCTCATGAGGGCGGGGATGGTGGTCGAACAGCTTCGAGCCCATTCCGCCGGGAACGATGATGACCGGGTGTGGTACAGCAGACATTGTTCTCCTCCCATCCGGCTAGCGAAGCTTCGCCTCAAACCGACGAGTCGGTCTCACCGCAGAGCACGCAGAGGGCGCAGAGCTTTCTCTATTTTTTCTCTCTCTGCGTGCTCAGCGTCTCGGCGGTGAAAACTTGACTCATTTGTCGAGATTTAAGGTTATGAAGATGCCTATAGGCACGTGGGTCAAATTGCCCTGCTTGGCCCTGGCTGGCGCGGCCAAGCTTACGTAGGCGGCTTTCCATAGCCGCCGCAATGGACGGCAGGTTTGGAAAACCTGCCCTACTACAACCGCACTTCGCCTAAAAGTGTCATTCTGAGCGACCGAGGGGAGCGAAGCCCCTCCTCAGAAACTTGCCTGTCATTGCAAGCCGAAGGCGAAGCAATCCCCTCGTCGCATTTTGGAGATCGCTTCGTCGGCCTATGGCCTCCTCGCAATGACAGTCAGCCGATTAAGCTGATGGAGCCGATCATCGGCTGAATCGGCTTAATCGGCTGACCAGCCATGGCCGACTCAGAATGACAAGGGCGGCTGTAGTATTAGGGCGCATCCAGTGTTTCGCGCACTTTGAGAACCAGGGTATCTGGAGCGAAAGGCTTTTGCAGGAAAGCTATCCCCGGCTCCAGCAGGCCGCGATGAACGATGGCATTGTCGGTGTAGCCCGACATGTACAACACCCGCATTTCGGGGCGGGTGGCCGACAGACGCTCGGCCAACTGGCGACCACTCATCCCGCCAGGCATCACCACGTCGGTCACCAGCAGGTGGATCGGGCCTTCGTATGCGGCGCTGAGGCGGAGGGCTTCCTCGCCGTCACAGGCTTCCAAGACGGTGTACCCCTTGTAGGCCAGGATTCGGCGGGCCATGTCTCTGACCGGCTCCGCATCTTCCACCAGCAGGATGGTTTCCTGGCCTTTCGAGATGGTGGGGCGCGTGGGGGTTGGTCCGGTGACCCGCCCGGTCTCCTCGGTCTGCGGCAGGTAGATTTTGAAAGTGGTGCCCAATCCCGGTTCGCTGTAGACTGTGATGTGCCCGCCGCTTTGTTTGACGATGCCGTGGACGGTGGCCAGGCCCAGACCGGTACCTTTACCCGTCTCCTTGGTGGTGAAGAAGGGCTCAAAGAGGTGGGACAGGGCCTCCTCGTCCATGCCGGTGCCGGTGTCGCTCACGGCCAGCAG
>JANLFX010000211.1 GCA_024653325.1 Anaerolineae bacterium | reverse complement strand
GATTCAGGGCATTACGCGTGACGAGCGCAACGCCAGCGGTGGCTCCGCGTCCGGCGATCCCCAAGACCAGTGCCCCCGTAACAGCACCTGCGATCAAGGCCGACGGGATCTCACGGTAATAGTTCATCTTATACCCTCCTCCCGTCAAGTGTCGCGCGGATCCGCTGTAGTCTCTTGTGTCCAATGCGTCCCCTGCCGCGCTCGGGCATCGTTGGATAGGCAGCGGGTAGCTACTCTGGTCATATTCCTTGCCTCTTGCGCTTATTCAAGTATACCAGACCGAGAACTACAAGGCCCACGGCATTCGATACTGCAAACCAGAGGGTCGCGGTTCCACCCCAGTGGAACACAAACTCATTCGCAAGTAGGCCGACTGTACCCACGGCTATGAGTACGAAGGCACTCGCTCGAATCGCTTCTGGGGACTTCGTCATGGTTGACTCTCCTTGCCTTTCTAGCTTCTGCCGAATCTGCTCAAAGTATCTAACTGTCTCAGCGGA
>JANLFX010000210.1 GCA_024653325.1 Anaerolineae bacterium | reverse complement strand
CCCCTGCGGGTTGCCCGGCTCCGGCACGATGGTATCTGCGCTGATCCACCGCCCGATGCGGGGGTCATACCACCGCACCCCCATCTGGTACAGCCCAGTCCCGGCGTCCAGCCGCTGGCCGGTGAAGCCAAAGTCGGTCGGCAGCGAGGCCGGGTCGCCCAGGCGGGTCCGGCCGTAGGGGTAGTAGCGCACCCCACTGCCCGGCACTTCGTTGCCCGCCTCGTCGCTCAGGACGCCGGTGGAGCCCAGGTGGTCGGTGTGGATGTAGTATACCACATCCCCCTGGCGCAGGGCAATTCGCCGGTCGCCGGCGTAGTAGTATTTGGTCACCGGCGCACGGATGCGGGTGGTGGCATCCGGCGCAGCGGGGTACTCCCTGGCGTTGCCCACCCGGTCCCACGTCCGCACCCGGAAGTGGTAGACGTGGCCGCTCTCCCCCCTGAACCCGGCCAAGGTGACAGCCGTGCCGGTCAGCCAGTCCGTCCACGCGCCCTCATCCACCCGGTACTGTAC
>JANLFX010000020.1 GCA_024653325.1 Anaerolineae bacterium | reverse complement strand
CGCGGTACTGTGGCCGTCCGCGCAGGCGGACGGCTGGCACGAACGTGCCTCCGAGAGGCGATTTCAATCGCGGCAAGGCTAACAGATTAAATTTTTAAAATTCATAAGCGCGTGCTACGGAGCCTGGCAACGGCGCGACCCAACAAATGGAGGAATGAGGACTCATGGTGCCTAAAATCATGAAACAAGGCACATTGACCCCCTGGTTTTATCTGGCTGCTGCCATAATTATCATGTTTGTGTTCATCGTCTACCCCACTATCAACACGGTGATCCTGAGTCTCAAGGACAAGACGGGCACCCACTCAGCAGCCGTGGATTGTACGCCAGGGGAACCATGCTGGGGCATGTTCGAGAATTATCGCTACGCACTCACCAACCAGGATATGCTGCAGGCGTTGCGTAACAACGCCTTGTGGATTCTGTTGACGGTTCCTGGCACGGTGGGGGCGGGCCTCATGTTCGCCGTGCTGACCGATCGGGTACGTTATGAGAAGCTGGCCAAGACCATAGTCTTTTTACCCATGGCCATTTCATTCGTCGGGGCCAGCATCATCTGGAGATTTGTTTACTATCTCGAAGCTGGTGGCGGGCCCCAGATCGGCGTCTTGAACGCCATCATCACCGCCCTGGGGGGGCAGCCGATAGCCTGGCTGACCAATAAAAGCTGGATCGTCAATAACATCTCGCTCTGGGTGGTGTGGATCTGGCTGTGGGCCGGATTCTGCATGACCATATTATCGGCAGCGCTGCGCGGAGTGCCGACCGAATTGCTGGAAGCTGCCCGGGTGGACGGGGCTACCGAATGGCAGGTCTTCTGGCGGATCATGTTCCCCATCATCCTGCCTACCATCACCGTGGTGGCCACCACTATGACGATCAACGTCCTCAAGGTCTTCGACATCGTGTTTGTCATGACCAACGGCTTGAATGGCACTGAAGTAATCGCCAACCGCATGTTCAAGTTCATCGTCACCAACCAGGGCCGCTCAATGGCCATAGCTGTCCTGCTCATCATCCTCACCATCCCTATCATGATCATCAATGTGCGCCGCTTCCGCGAACAGGAGATGATCCGATGAACGCTGAGCGTGTAAAACGAATTCTTGGCCGCATTCCCCTTCACCTCGTGGTCATTTCGATGATCATTGTCTGGCTGGTGCCCACGTTGGGCGTGTTCGTCACCTCTTTCCGCACGCGCCAGGCCGTTCGTGAATCGGGTTGGTGGACGGTGTTCACCAAACCGCCCATTCCGGGCCAGAAAGAGTATAACACGGCGTGCGCCCCCTGTCATGGCGAGAATGGCCGAGCTGTTGACACGGTTGATCTTTCAGACCCAGAAGTGGCAGCCGAGTACATGAAGACCAATCGCCTGCTGCCACTGCTGCGGCAAGAGGTGAACGGCCAACCTCACGTGCAGGACGCGGAATGGCAGGCTCTGATCCAGGATACATCGCGCACTAAAGAGGCCCTGGACAGGCTGTCCCCCATCAGCCAATACCTGGGCACTTTATCCGGCGGCGGCCAGACGGCGAAATATAATCTGACATTGAGCAACTGGCTGGATGCTCTGGTGGGCTACAAGGGCACTGAAACTTATCAGGAGGATTGTGCCACTGGCGTGAGCAAGAGCGGTAAGTTCAAGTGCGATGCCAGCGATTTGCTCAACCCGGAGGGCATGGCCCGTGCCTTTCTGAACAGCGTATTGGTCACTGTTCCCTCCACCATTTTGCCCATTCTGTTCGCAGCCTTTGCTGCCTATGCCTTCGCCTGGATGGATTTCCGGGGCCGCATGTGGCTGTTCTCGCTTTTGGTCGGTTTGCAGATCGTGCCATTGCAGATGACGCTGGTGCCCATTGCCAAGCTGTACAGCAGATTAGGTCTGCAGAGCAGCTTTGTCGGTATCTGGTTGTTCCACACCGGTTTCGGCTTACCCTACGCTATTTACCTGCTGCGCAATTTTCTGGGCGGGCTGCCGCGCGACCTGTTTGAATCCATCTACCTGGACGGGGCCAACCATTGGACCGCCTTCTGGAAGCTAGCCGTGCCCCTCTCGGTGCCGGCCATTGCTTCCCTGGCTATTTTCCAGTTCCTGTGGGTGTGGAATGATCTGCTGGTAGCCATTATCCTATTACCTACTAACCCGGTGCTCACCTATCAAATAACCAACCTGATTGATCCCAGAGGCGGCAACTGGCACCTGCTCACCGCTGCCGCTTTCTTATCCATGATTGTGCCCATGCTCGTTTTCCTGGCTTTCCAACGCTATTTCATCCGCGGCCTGCTGGCCGGGGCGGTGAAAGGCTAAAGGCGTAACCAGAAAAACAACCATTGTGAAGCGTGAAACGTGACCTGTGTAAGGAAGCCGTCACGTTTCACGTCTCACGTTTTACGCCTCACCTCGGCCCTGATTCTTTCTCAGGAGTATTGAATATGCTAACAACTGTGGAACTGCAACCCAAATCCCTGGCTGACTATGCCCCTATTGTCGGTGACGAAATCGTAGAGCAAATCCGCGCCCTGGCCGAGCCCCTCAAGGGCGCACGGGTAGTACACATCAACGCCACCGCCTTTGGCGGCGGTGTCGCCGAGATACTTTATACCCTCGTGCCTCTGATGCGCGATGTAGGGTTGGAGGCCGAATGGCAGGTTATCGAAGGTCGGGACGAGTTCTTCAACGTCACCAAAGCCTGCCACAATGGGTTGCAAGGGATGGACATCCCATTTACTGATGAGATGCGGAACACCTGGCAGCGTTACAACGAGATGAATGCGGCCCGGTTCGAAGGCGAATATGATTTCGTCATCATCCACGACCCGCAGCCGGCTGGCCTGCTCCATTACCACGGACGCGCTGGGGGCAAACACTGGGTCTGGCGTTGCCATATTGATACCTCCCATCCCAACCCGGTTTATTGGGATTTCTTCGCCCCATATATTTCTGAATACGAAGCCGGTATCTTCACCATGGAACAGTACGTGGGCCCAGGGGTGAACTTCAAACATCTGGCTATCATCGCCCCGACCATTGACCCCCTCTCTCCCAAAAACGTTCCTCAAACACTGGAAGAAAGCAGGGCGATCGTGCGTGGCTACGGTATTGATCTGCACCGGCCTCTGTTGACCCAGGTCTCGCGCTACGACCCGTGGAAAGACCCGTTGGGGGTAATTGATGCTTACCGCTTAGTCAAGCGAGAAATGCCAGTAGTGCAGCTCGCCCTGCTGGGCTCGATGGCATCTGACGATCCAGAGGGGTGGACGTACTACGACCGCACCGTGCGTCACGCCGGCGAGGACTTTGACATCTACATCCTGCATAATTTTCACGGGGTAGGCAACCGCGAAGTAAACGCTTTCCAAAACGTGTCCGACGTGGTCATCCAAAAATCCACCCGTGAGGGGTTCGGGCTGGTGGTTACCGAGGCCCTGTGGAAAGGGAAACCGGTCGTCGGGGGCAATGTGGGCGGCATCCCCTTACAAGTGCTGGATGGGGAGACGGGTTTCCTGGTGGACAGCGTGGAGGCCTGTGCGGAGAAAACCCTCTACCTGTTGCAGCATCCCGACGAAGCTGAACGCATGGGCGCGCGCGGACGGGAGCACGTGCGCCAGAACTTCCTCAGCACTCGTCACCTGCGAGATTATCTGCGGTTATTTGCCAGTCTCAGTTAGCAGGCACGGATATACAATCCAGGAACCTTTTGATGGCGGGAGCGCGCTGCAAACGCGCTCCTGTCTCTGAACAACCCATGAACACCCTAGGTCTTTCTTCCATGTGGGCCATCGGCCGCTTCACACATTTGGGGGACTTTTTCGCCGCCGGGCGGGCGATGGGCTTCGACCGCTTTGAACTCAATCACAAGGTCAGTCCGGCGCTACTGGCCACCCTGCCCCGTGATCGGGTGAACATCACCAGTGTCCACCACCCCTGTCCCGCGGTCCTGCTGGCCAGCGAAATAAGGAGACAGGGGCTTTTTCTTTCCTCCACAAACGAGGATAAACGCGAAGAGGCCGTGAACATGCTGCGGACCACCCTTCACACCGCGGCTGAGGTAGGCGCGCGAGCGGTGATCGTCCACGCCGGGCAGTTGGACATTGACCCGCGTTGGGAGGATGAACTGCGCCGCCTATATCAAGAGGGATTGGCCGGTTCGCCAGCTTTTCAGGAGATCTGGGATTGCCTCGAAGCTGCTCATCGGGCCCACGTCGCGGTCAACCTGGAAATCGCCCGTCGCAGCCTGCACGAGCTTCTGCCCGATCTCGACCGTCTGGGCCTGTGTCTGGGTGTCGAAGTGCGCGTGCACTACCACGAGCTTCCCTCGCGGCCCGAAGAAGCCGCCTATCTGCTCGCCGACGCCGACCCAGCGCTGCTAGGCTATTGGCATGATACCGGCCACGCCGAAAGGCTTGCTCGCCTGGGTTTTGTTCCCCACATCGCCTGGCTGGAAACGCTGAGTTCGCGGCTGATCGGCGTGCATCTCAGCGACATCCGGGGCCTGCAAGATCACCTGGCCCCCGGCCTGGGTGATTTCGATTTCTCTTTTCTGACCCCCTATCTATCCCCTGAGATCATCCGCACCTGCGAGGTTCAGCACTGGAATCAGCCTGAGGAGATCGTCGCCGGAGTCGCGCACCTGCGGGCCGCCGGCTGCGCCTGAATAGCGGCTGAGAACAGGCGACCTCAGACCTTCCCCGGTCATGCCCTTTTATGGCAGTTTGCACCAGCAACGCGGCGGTGATATAATGGGACACAGTAGCTCAGCCCGGAGCCTGGGGCGGAGTCCAATAACAGTTTCGCGGGTGGTCAGAGCCTTCCACCGCTATCAATGGCAGTATACTGACATCCGCGAGGGAATCCTGATGGAGGTAACGATGAAGACCATTGCGCTGATCGCTCACGATGGCAAGAAAGTAGACATGGTGGCCTGGGCCACCTTCAACCGCCACAAGCTGGAAGAGTATCACCTGGTCGCTACGAATACTACTGGCAAGTTGCTGGAGGAAAAAGTGGGCTTGCATGTAGAGCGCGTCCTCTCCGGCCCTCATGGCGGAGACGCGCAGATTGCCGCCCGCGTGGCGCAAGGTGAAATCAACGGGGTCATTTTCCTGCTGGATCCGTTGGATAAACACCCCCATGACCCTGACATCCAGACCCTGCTGCGGGTTTGCAATGTGCACAACGTGCCCCTGGCGACCAACATCGCCACCGCCGATCTAATCATCTCCGCAGAAAGTCTGTGACTGGGATGCCTTGAGACCGGCAAGGAATCTCGCTGAACGAAAGGATAGATATGGATCTGCGATGCACTTCTTGCCACCGTACTTACCCCCTCGACACCAGACTGTGGCACTGCGCATGCGGCGGCACTTTTGAGATTGCGGGTCTACCCGGCTTCGATCCAACGGCTGTAGACTCGACTGTTTCTGGCCTGTGGCGCTATCGGACCACATTGCCATTGCCGGAAGATGCTGCCCCTGTGACTTTGGGTGAGGTGACGACTCCCCTGGTGGAGACGGAACTGGATGGGTTGCGTTTTCATTGCAAAGTGGAGTATCTCTCGCCCACCGGTTCTTTCAAGGACCGGGGCACGGCGGTGTTGGTCAGCGTGCTTCGCGCGTTGGGTGTAACCGAGGTGGTAGAGGACTCTTCGGGCAACGCCGGGGCCAGCCTGGCCGCTTATACTGCCCGCGCCGGCATCGCCTGTCGGATTTTCGTCCCCGCCCACGCTTCGACGGTCAAAAAGGCTCAGATTGCCGCTTTCGGCGCCCAGTTAGTCGGCGTGCCGGGGCCCAGGGAGAACGCGGCGCAGGCTGTACAACAGGCGGCTATGGAGGGGGCGTACTATGCCAGCCATTACTACAGTCCCTTTGGCCTGGCCGGACTGAGAACCGTTGCCTACGAACTGTGGGAGCAATTGGGCCGCCGCGCACCTGACAACATCGTGCTTCCAGCGGGTCACGGCACGCTTTTACTGGGCATTTACCGGGGCTTCCGCGATCTGAAACAGTCCGGCCTGATTCCCAGGCTCCCGCGTTTGTTCGCGGTGCAGGCTCGAACGTGCGCCCCGCTGTATGCTGCATTCATCCAGGGCAGCACAGAACCGATACCCGTCGAGGAAGGGGCAACCATGGCCGAGGGTGTGCGCATCTCCCGGCCATTGCGCGGGCGCGAGATTCTGGCTGCAGTGCGGGAAACAGGTGGGCAGGTACTGGCCGTGTCGGATGGGGAAACTCTGGCTGCCCGCGACGCTCTGGCCCGGCGCGGTTTGTATGTTGAGCCGACTTCGGCCGTGGCTATCGCCGCTTTAGCTCACCTGCGACCGGTCATCAGCGCGGGCGAGACCACCGTCGTCCCGTTGACCGGCAGCGGGTTCAAAAGCCTCAACCAGCAACCCCGTTTCCAGGAGAAAGTGCGCGATTTCATCATCCAGCACGGGCTGCATCACGCCCTGGAAACACACGTCATGGACCTGGTTTCCGAGGTAGGTGAGGTGTCCAAGGAAGCGCTTAAGGCCACGGACTACGGGCAATGCCCTTTCGTCCCCACGCCTGAACTGGCGGGAGAATTGGGTGATGCCTTGTACGCCTTGGCCGCCCTGGGGGATAGCTGCGGCGTTGATCTGGAGCAATCACTGGAGGAAGCTCTGCGCAAGTACGAGACCCGTTTGGAGGCAGCGGGCCACGCGGGTTCGAACCAATAGTGAAGAGCGGAGGAGAACCATTATGGATGAATGGATGGAAGCCCATCTGGATCTTTTGCAGAACATCGAGGCCGCCATTGCTGCCGTCTACCGTGACGACCCGGCGTTGGAGGACTGGGATGTTTCTGAGGCATTGAGCGCGGTGATCAAACGTTACACCAGTGAACTGCGGGGCCATCCCTTTCGCATGCCCGCCCTCAACGAAAAATCGCGAAAGGTCTTCGAGGCAGTGGAGGAAGTGCTGGCCATGCGCGATGGTTTTGACACGGCAGACACGACGGAGGAGCGATTGCGGGCGCTTAAAGAAGTGCGTGCCTCGGTCAGACGCCACAGCAAAATACACGGACGGCGAGGTTATCTGGATTTTATCATTCACTTCGTATAAACGACAGGAAAGGAGGACGAGAGGGGAGGTGGAAAGCGGGGAAACGCCGTTTCCCTCCTTTCCCCCATCCCTCTCCCATTATCACTATGCCTGAGCCTTCTGATTTTGAGGCCGTCTCTGGCCTGACGTTCACCGACCATTCGCTTTTGCAGCGGGCACTGACCCATCGCTCATACCTCAACGAGCATCCCGAATTCGCCCTGGAAGACAACGAGAGATTGGAATTCCTGGGAGATGCCGTGCTGGATTTCTTCATTGGCGAATACCTGTATCACCGCTTTCCAGAAATGCGTGAGGGCCGATTGACCAGCTTGCGGGCAGCTCTGGTCTGCGAGGAGACTCTGGCCCGTTTCGCCCGGCAGTTGAACCTGGGTGATTACCTGTTGATGGGCCATGGGGAAGCGGAAAGTGGCGGTCGAGAGCGACCTGCTGTCCTTTGCGCCACTTTCGAGGCGCTCATTGGCGCCCTGTACCTCGACCAGGGGATGAAAGCGGTAAGCGAATTCGTGCTCCGGCTGGTAGAGCCGGAGGCCGCGCGCATCCTGGCCTACGATTTGGACAAGGATCCCAAGAGTTTATTGCAGGAACTCAGCCAGGGGGAACTGCAATTGACGCCTACTTACCGGACGATGGCCGTCCGCGGGCCAGACCACGCCAGGGAGTTCACCGTGGAGGCCCTGATCGGCGGGCGGGTGTACGGGCGGGGGGTAGGCCGTAGTAAGCGGACCGCAGCTCAAGAAGCCGCTCGTCAGGCCTTGCGTGCCCTGCAAGAAGAACTGCGTCGGAACTGTGAAGAAGCCGCCCGCGCCGGGAACGGTTTGACTTCCAGTCTGCCAGACGACCTGCGCCGGGCTTTGCACTTCGTCCTGGACCGGCTGACGGAGCTGGAAATCCCGTGGGCGCTATCGGGCAGCGCGGCCTTGCTGCTGAACGGGGTCCAGGTAGCGGTGCACGACCTGGACCTGACCACCGATGAAAGCGGGGTGCAGGCAATTGCCAACGCCCTGGCCGAGTTTATCGTCACCCCGGCTGGTTGGTGGGAGACGGAGAAGTTCGCCAGTCAGTTCGCCCGTCTGCAGGTGGAGGGGGTGCAGGTGGATGTCGTTGGCCGCCCGTTTATCATCAAGCGCCCAGAGGGAGTGGTGGCTATCCAGGCCTGGTCCATCCACGATGAAATTGATTTCGAGGGGCGAAAACTGCCGGTCATCCCCCTGGAAGCGCAATTGATCGCCTACGCGATGATGGGACGGGAGGCAAAGGTCCAGTTGATCGTTAATCACCTGCGGACTCGCGGTTTCAACCAGGAGTTGTGGCGCGAATTGATCGCCGGGCAGAACTTGCCACCGGACACGGTGCAGGAGCTTGGGGCGATGTTGCTGTGAGGCGTGGAAAATCAGCAAATCGGCAAATCAGCAAATCGGCAAATCAGCAAATCAGCAAATCAGCACACGGAGGTAGAATCATGGTAGAAATTCATGAGGCAGCGCGACCCCTGTTGGAATTGCAACCCCGTTACGATTTCTTCGTCGGCATTGACTCCGACGGCTGCGCTTTCGACACCATGGAGATCAAGCACAAGGAATGCTTCTGTCCCAATATCATCAAATACTGGGGCCTCCAGCCGGTGTCCAAGTACGCCCGCCAGGCGGCGGAGTTCGTCAATCTATACTCCAAATGGCGGGGGATTAACCGCTGGCCCGCGCTGGTGATGGTCTTTGACCTGCTGCGGGAGCGACCGGAGGTCATCGCCCGTCATGTGGAGATTCCCCAGGCGCTCCGCATCCGCGAATTCATCGCTTCGCCGTTCCCGAAGAGCAATGACGGCCTACGCGCGTACATGGCCGAGCACCCCGATCCCGAACTGGACCGCGCCCTGGCCTGGAGCCTGGCGGTCAACGCGGCCATCGCCGATATGGTGTACGGTATCCCGCCTTTCCCCTATGTGCGCGAGAGCCTGGAGGTCCTCTTCGACAAAGCGGACCTGATCGTCGTCTCCCAGACGCCGACCGAGGCCCTGGAGCGGGAATGGCAGGAGCACGGCATTGACCGCTACGTGCGGGCCATCGCTGGGCAGGAGATGGGCACCAAGAGCGATCATATCAGACTGGCGGCACAGGGCAAGTACGCTCCCCACCACATGCTCATGATCGGCGACGCACCGGGAGACCTGAAAGCCGCGCGGGACAACGATGCCCTGTTCTTCCCGGTCAACCCTGGCCATGAAGAGGAAAGCTGGCAGCGGTTCTATGAGGAGGGATTGCACAAGTTTCTGGCCGAGGAGTACGCGGGCGAATACGAGGCACGACTCATTGCCGAGTTCGAGAAAATGCTGCCGGAAGTACCGCCGTGGAAGGGGTAGCAAATCGAGCAAATCAGCAAATCAGGGGAGGGGGTGGGATGACGTATGAGGAATGGGAACAGGAAGTGCCACAGGTCATCAAGAGTGATCCGGTGTGGCAGTTCTATGCTTACCGCAAAGCGCTGTTTCTGTACGATCTGGCGTGGGAGGATTGCGGGAATCTGATTGGCGATCCGCGAGGACGAGCAGTGGCTGAGCAGTTGATCAGAAGCTCTGGCTCAGTCTGTGCTAATATTGAAGAAGGTTATGGCCGGGGATATGGCAAAGACCGCAATTATTTCCTGCGCATCTCAGTGGGCTCAGCCCGCGAAACGAGGGGCTGGTACTATCGAGGACGCCAGCTGCTATCTCCGACCGTGCTGGATCATCGCCTGAACTTGCTCAGCGAAATCATCGCCCTCCTGATCACCGAACTCAGACAGCAACGTCAACGCCACTGACTTCCTTACCTTGCCGATTTGCCGATTTGCCGATTTGCCGATTTGCCGATTTGCTGATTTGCTGATTTGCTGATTTGCTGATTTGCTGATTTGCATGAGGAGGGCAAGATGAAACGGACCATCTTTCTTCTGTCGCTCTTTCTTTTCTGGTCAACCACGCCCGTGCACGCCCAGGGGCCGACGCCCACTGCCACGCCTGTCGTGCCCCTGCCACCGGGCAAGGAAGTGCCAGCCTGGTACACCTTCATCGTGGAAATATGGGCCTGGCTGGTGGCCCGCCTGGGTTTCTGGGGAGCAGTGATCGCCCTGCCCCTGGCCATCTTCCTGGCCCTTTTGCTCGTCGGTATACTCACTAAGGGGCCGGAGGACGTGTACAGGCTGGTCAAGGCCGCGCCAGCAGCCCTCTGGCGGCGGCTGCGCCGCCCGGCCCTGAACCCGGCCCTGCGCAAATACCTGGAACAGGGTATCTGCCAGAAGTATGGCTGCTTGAATATAGGAGCGCTACACGAGAAAGAGGCCAAAACCCGGGTGCGCCTGCCAGAGGTGTACATCCCCTTGCGGGGGCGGGGTGGCCGGCCGGAGGAGAGACAAACGGGTAAAGAGACGGTGGAAGCTCTCCTGAGGGAAGAAGGCCCCGCTCCACTCCTTACCACCTTCCTGGGCCGCTACCCCAACCTGGTGCTCCTGGGGCGGGCCGGCTCCGGCAAATCCACCTTCTTGCAGCATACTGCTATCCTCTTCGCTCAGGCCAGCCTTGTCGGCTGGCCCAAAGAGGCACCCGCCGACCTGCGTAAGGCCTTCCCCCGCCCGCCGGTGCCCATCTACTTCCCTTTGCGGGACTTCCGCCCTTTCTGGGAAAAGCTGGAGTTGAGAGAGAAAACCCTGGAACGGCAGGGCGAAGCCTTGCTGCGCTTCCTGGGCGAGAACTACCAGCCCTACGGTCTGGACGAAGCCTTCTTCCGCCGCCTGCTGGACGAGGGCCGTGGCCTGATCCTCCTGGATGGCCTGGACGAGATCAAGGCGGAACTGCGCCCCACCATGGTCGAGGTGGTAGAGAGCTTCGTGCAGTTGTACGCTTCCGCCGACAAGGAGCATCCTAACCGCTGTGTGGTAGCCCGCCGACCGGAGGCCATCCGCGAGCAGGCGTTCGGCCCCGATTTCGTGGACGTGACCATCGAGGCCCTGGACCAGGACCAGGTGGCGGACTTCATCCCGCGCTGGTACCGGGAGGTGCTGCGACGAGATGACAAGCTAACGCCGGAGACCGAACAGGAAGCCGACGAGAAGGCCGATTCTCTCTTCCAGGCTCTGGAGGTAAAGCCCCAGATCAGGGAACTGACCGATACACCTTTGCTCCTCACCATGGTCGCCCTGATCCACCACCGCACCGGACTCCCCGAAAGCCGAGCTGAGCTATACTGGCGGTGCGTGGAGCTGCTCCTGGAAAAATGGGACATCTCCCGCCCAGGCGAGCCGGCCAGGGCCGCCATGCGTGAGCTGACCCCGCCGGAGGTGCCCGCCGGGGCCAAAGACCGTGCCTATTACCTGGAACCGGCCGCCTACTGGTTCCTGGAGGCCGGGCTGGACCGGGCCAAGCGGGAGGAATGGGCGCGGGAAATCGCCCGCCGCCTGGGTGAGAAACCGGAGGAGGCCGCCCCGCGACTGTTGGTTTTCCTGGACTGGGCGGCGGTGGAGCGGAGCAGCCTGATTGAGGAGCGGGAAACGGGTGTCTATGCCTTCACCCACCACCGCACCTTCCAGGAATACCTGGCTGCCCGCTACCTGGCCGGCCGGGAGGAACGCTGGCAGAGTACAGCCATGGGCTACGTGCCCAACCGCGACTGGTGGGAGACCCTGCGCCTCCTGGCCGCCGTACTCGACCCCGGCCAGCGGCGGCCCTTTCTGGAGAAGACCCTGACCACCGCACACCCAGAGGGGCTGTTGCTGACCGGCACCTGCCTGGCCGAGATCCAGGATAAGGCGCTGAAAAGCGCCCTCCAGGGCCAGGTACAGACCGCTCTGCACGACCTGATGCTCCGCTCCGACCAACCCCTGAAAGACGTGCGCCTGCTGGCCGGCGACCTGCTGGGCCGCCTGGACGACCCCCGCCCGGACGTCAATTGCCCCGTCCCCTTTATGGTGTCTGTACCCGGCGGCACTTTGCGCATGGGCAGCACCCCGGCCCAGGTGGAACGGCGGAACAAAGCGGCCGGGGAAGACTACTACAACGATGAATTGCCCCAGCACGAGGTCACCCTGCCGGACTTTGCTATCAGCAAATATCCGGTGACCAACGCCCAGTTCCGGCGCTTCTGGGAGGCCAAAGGCTACGCGCGCGAGAGATTCTGGACACCGCAAGGCTGGGCCTGGCGTCGCGGAGAATACGAACCTGACCTTTCCTACATCGCCGATGAGGATCTGCGACGACGGGTGAAAGAGTGGCTCGATCAGCGAAAGCGGCGAGACAGGCCCTTCTTCTGGGATGTTCAGCCCTGGAACCTGTCCAACCGGCCGGTGGTGGGTGTGACCTGGTTCGAGGCCATGGCCTATTGCCATTGGCTATCTGAGGAAACTGGTGTACAATATCGCCTGCCCACGGAAGCGGAGTGGGAGTACGCCGCCCGCGGCCGTCTTTCCTTGGGGTCGCCGGAATGGCCGTGGGGAGACACCTTTGACCCAGCACGGGCCAACACTGCGGAAAGCGGCCTGGAGCAGACCAGCCCGGTGGGGCTTTTCCCCGGTGGCGAAACTTGGTGTGGGGCGCAGGACATGATCGGCAACGTCTGGGAGTGGTGCCATTCCCTTTACAGGCCCTATCCCTACCGGGCAGACGATGGCCGGGAGGATCCATACGCCACCGGTACCCGTGTGCAGCGAGGCGGCTCGTGGTACGACAGTGAGGGGGACGCCCGCTGTGCCTGCCGCCCCCCTCGTTCCTGACTACTTCTTCAACCACGTCGGTTTTCGGGTGGTGGCTGCTCCTGGCTGAATTCTGTTTTCTGGAGTTCTGATTTCTCGCCGTTCTGATTTCTGGGGGAGAGTCTGAGAGGGGGCGAAGCCCCCTCTCAGCCGCGCGGAATTTTTGCCATGAAAACTTACAAGAATCTGTACCCGCAAATCTGCTCATTCGAGAACCTGTTTGCAGCTTACCGCGAGGCAGCCCGTGGTAAACGTGGCCGACCCAACGTGGCCCGCTTCGAGATGGAGCTGGAGAGCAACCTGCTTCAATTGCAAGAAGAACTGGAGGGCCAGACGTACCGACCCGCCGGATACTATCACTTCATCATCACCCAGCCCAAACGGCGGCGCATCTCGGCCGCTCCCTTCCGTGACCGGGTGGTGCATCATGCCCTGTGCCGGGTCATCGAGCCCATCTTTGAGCGGCGGTTCATCCACGATTCCTATGCCTGTCGGGTGAGCAAAGGCACCCACGCCGCCCTCGACCGCTGTACTGCCTTTGCTCGCCGCTATCCTTTCGTCCTGCAAGGTGATGTCGTACAGTTCTTTCCCGCGATTGATCACGCCATCCTGCGGACTATCCTGGCCCATGTCCTGGCCGATGCTCAAACCCTGTGGCTCTGCCACCGGATCATGGAAAGTGGGGTCGGGGTTCTGGCTGATGAGTACGACATGGTCTACTTCCCCGGCGATGATCTGTTCGCTGCTGCCCGGCCGCGGGGCCTGCCCATCGGTAATCTGACCAGTCAGTTTTGGGCCAACGTTTACCTGAACGAGCTAGACCAGTTCGTCAAGCGAGAGCTCAAGTGCCGGGCCTACCTGCGCTACTGCGATGACTTCTTGCTTTTCTCGGAGAGCAAGCAAGAACTCCACCGCTGGCGAGAAGCTATCATTACCTTCCTGCGCTCCCTACGACTTTGCCTGCATGAGCCGCAGAGTGTAGTCTTTCCGGTAGTCACCGGCATTCCTTTCCTGGGCTTTCGTGTGTATCCCGATCACCGTCGGTTGAAGCGGCGCAATGGCGTGGCCTTTGCACGCCGTTTGCGGGCCTGGGAAAAAGCCTACGCTACCGGCAATCTCTCTCTCGAGGATATGAGTACTCGGGTACAGGGCTGGATCGCCCACGCAAAGCACGGCGATACTTATGGCTTGCGATCAGCCTTTTTCGCCGCCTATCCCATTCCCAGGAGGACAGTGTGAAAGAATCTCCCATCTTTACCCGGACCTATGACTTTTTGCGCTGGCTGATCCCATTGACGGTGGGCTTCCCCCGTCACCAGCGCTTCGTCCTGGCCGAGGTCTTGCAGCAAACAGCCATCCGTTTTCAGGAGCAGATCATTGAAGCAGCACGCAACCCGGAGCCCTTGTCTCTTCTGGGCCAGGCCGATACCGAGCTGGCCAAATTGCGGCTCTTTTTGCGCCTATGTTATGATCTGCGGTTGATGAGCCTGGGGCAGTATAAACACGGCACCGAGCGGCTGGCCGAGATAGGACGGCTGCTGGGGGGATGGCAAAAGAAAATGCAACCTTGTCACAGCTCCTGAACCTGCGTCAGGTTGCCTTGGAACAGGCAGTGGCCGGCGGGAAACTCTGCCGGACTGTGGGGCCGGATCGAAAAGAGCTCGTGTGCTGCGAGGCGGCTCGTGGAACAACAATGAGAGGAACGCCCGCTGTGCCTGCCGCAACCACAACGATCCTGACAACTTCAACAACAACATCGGTTTTCGGGTGGTGGCTGCTCATGACTCTTGCCGTTGGGACGATAAAGCCGTTGGTTCACGGACCACAGCCGGGGCCCAACCTGGACGAGAGCCAGCCCGATCCGGTCCCGGCTGTGGCCTGAGCGCTCACGCCGAAGGCTTGGCGAGGGCCCAGCCAAATACACAAGAGTCCCGCCCCCTGTGGTAGCTTGTAAGGGCGAAGCTTGGGGCGGGATACCCCCCTGGAATGAGGTGAAGCATGGTTATTGGCAAAGGTTCTACAACACATTTTCTTTCGGAGAGCGATGTACGCGATCTGGCCCAGGAAGCCCTGGCCCAAGCGGACCTGCAAGGCCAGCGGGTGCTGGTCATCATCCCCGATCACACCCGCACCGCCCCCATCCCGCTGTTCTTCCGCCTGTTCCACGAGTTGCTGTGGGGGCGGGTGGCGGCGCTGGATTACCTGGTCGCCCTGGGCACGCACCAGCCGCTCAGCGAAGAGGCCCTGCACCGGCTGGTGGGCATCACCGCCGAGGAGCACCGCCAACGGTACGCCGGAGTGCGCATTTTCAACCATCGCTGGGACCTTCCCGAAACCTTCACCACCATCGGCATCATCACAGAAGACGAACTACATTCCATGTTCCATGTTCCACGCTCCACGTTCGATATTAACAACTTGGAACCTGGAACTTGGAACTTGGAACGTGTCGAGGTCGCCATCAACAAGCTGATCTTCGCTTACGACCAGCTCATCATCTGCGGGCCGACGTTCCCGCACGAGGTGGTGGGTTTTTCCGGTGGCAATAAGTACTTCTTCCCCGGCATCGGCGGGCAGGCAGTGATTGATTTCACCCACTGGCTGGGAGCGGTGATCACCAGCATGGAAATCATCGGCACCAAACACACTCCCGTGCGCCAGGTGATTGACCGGGCGGCATCGTTTATTTCTGTGCCCAAGTTGTGCTTTGCTTTGGTGGTGGTACCGGCAAATCGGCAAATCGGCAAATCGGAAACAGAGTTGGCCGGGCTTTATGTGGGCACCCCCGAAGAAGCCTGGGAAGCTGCCGCTGACCTCTCAGCCAGATTGCACATTATCTGGGTGGACCGGCCCTTCAAGCGAGTTCTTTCGGTGATGCCAGAGATGTACGACGACCTGTGGACGGCGGCCAAGGGGATGTACAAGCTGGAGCCGGCCATCGCCGACGGTGGCGAGGTCGTTATCTACGCGCCGCACATCACCGAGGTGAGTTATACTCATGGCCAGATCATTGACCAGGTCGGTTACCACGTCCGCGATTATTTCCTGAAGCAGTGGGAGCGTTTCAAGGACTACCCGTGGTGCGTGCTGGCTCACTCTACCCACTTGCGGGGCGTGGGCACTTACGACGCGGAGACAGGCATCGAGGAACCGCGTATCCGGGTGACCCTGGCCACCGGCATCCCGGAAGAACGCTGCCGGCGCATCGGCCTGGGCTATTTGGACCCGGCGAGCGTTGACCCGGCGGAGTGGGCGGGACGGGAGGACGAGGGGATTCTGGTGGTGCCAAAAGCCGGGGAGATGTTGTATAGAATCAGCGAGTCAGGAGGTAACAAGTCAGCGAAGAGGCAAATTGGCAAGGGGGTGAGTAACCTATATCGCTGAGCTGTTCTATGGGGCCCAGGAATCTCAAGAAGGCCGTGGATGAGCTGTGCAGGTGAGGTTGTATGCAGCGGCTTGATGGGCAAATATTGCTTCATTCGACCCCATGGAGCAGTTCTCGTCGCTGCTGTTTCTCAAGCCCTTGGGTAAGACGAATATTTCGGTTGGGCTCAGCTTGGATAAGTGGCGGGCACAGGTTGTTGGGAGGCGATAGCAGCAATGCCATACGATCCGCGGAAACACCATCGCCGCTCCATCCGGTTGAAAAGGTACGATTACAGCTCACCAGGAGCGTATTTTATCACCATCTGCACCAGGAAGCGTGAGTGCGTTTTGGATGATCCCATTGTGACCGGAATCATCACAGACGTCTGGCATGCGTTACCGGGGTGGTTTCCCACCGTTGGGCTGGATGAATTCATCGTCATGCCCAATCACGTCCATTTCATCCTGTGGATTCGCCCTGCCGATGACGTAGGGGCAACCCTCGCGGTTGCCCAGGATGGGGCAGGGACGAACGGGGCAGGGGCGAACGGGGCAGGGGCGAACGGGGCAGGGGCAAGCCCTGCCCCTACGTTGGGTGGGTGCGATGTGGATGCGCCGTGGACGATCCCTGAACCCGAAGAGGTGAATCTAAATCCCACCTTGGGCGATGTGGTGGGAGCTTTCAAATCACTGGTGTTCACGGTATATCTGGATTGGATCCAGACCAATGATCCGACGCGGCGGGCGAAATTCTGGCAACGGAATTATTACGAGCATATTATCCGCAACGAGCGCGAATTGCGAGCCATTCGCCGCTATATCCGTCAAAACCCAGACAACTGGATCTTAGACCGCGACAATCTAGACAACATCCGCCACCTCTCTCCGCCGGAAACAGTCGAGGATTACGTGCAAGAGGCACTGGCTGGGAGGGAAATAGCATGACGATGGTTTTACCAAAACACAGAATGGAGGTAGTGGTATAATGAACAAACAGCAATTCGGTATCATCGGCCTGGCCGTGATGGGACAAAACCTGGCGCTAAATGTCGAGCGCAACGGATTCAGCGTGGCCGTTTACAATCGCACAGCCGAGCGGACAAAGGAGTTCATGGCCGAACGCGCGGTGGGCAAGAACATCGTCGCCGGTTACACTGTCGAAGAGTTTGTGGGCTTGCTGGAGAAACCGCGTAAGATCATGATCATGGTCAAGGCCGGTGCGCCAGTGGACGAGGTGATCGAGCAACTCAAGCCTCACCTGGAGCCCGGCGATCTGCTCATTGATGGCGGGAACTCCTTCTTTGGCGATACCGAGCGGCGGGCCGCCGATTTGGAGAAACAGGGCATCCTCTACATTGGCACGGGGGTCTCCGGCGGCGAGTACGGCGCTCTACATGGCCCCAGCATCATGCCCGGCGGCCAGAAAGAGGCGTGGGAGTTGGTGAAGCCTATCTTCACCGCCATTGCCGCTAGGGTCAACGGCGACCCATGCGTGGCTTATATCGGGCCGCGCGGCGCGGGCCACTACGTCAAGATGGTGCACAACGGCATCGAGTACGGCGACATGCAGCTCATCGCCGAGAGCTACGACATCCTGAGCCGGGGGGCGGGCCTTTCGGCAGCGGAACTGCACGAAGTCTTCGCCGAATGGAACCGGGGCGAACTGCAATCCTACCTCATCGAAATCACCGCCGACATCTTCGCCAAAATGGACGAGGAAACCGGCAAGCCGCTGGTAGAGGTCATTCTGGACGAGGCGCAGCAGAAAGGCACCGGCAAATGGACCAGCCAGAACGCGCTGGACCTGGGCGTGCCCACGCCGACCATCAACGCTGCCGTCGAGTCACGTATTATCTCCGCCTACAAAAACGAGCGCGTGGCTGCCTCGGCAGTCCTGGCCGGACCTGAGTCTCGCTATCAGGGTGATCGTGAGCGACTTGTCCGCGCGGTGCGGGCGGCGCTTTACGCGGCGAAAATCTGCTCCTACGCCCAGGGATTCACCTTGCTGCGCATGGCCAGCCAGGAATACGGCTACCACCTGCCGTTGGGAGAGCTGGCTCGCATCTGGCGCGGCGGATGCATCATCCGTGCCCAGTTCCTGGACAAAGTTCGTGCCGCTTTCGAGCGCAACCCCGCCCTGCCTAACCTGCTCCTCGACCCGGACTTTGCCGAAGCGGTGCAGCAGCGACAGGATGATTGGCGCTTCGTCGTGCAGACGGCAGTGGGCCTGGGCATTCCCTGTCTGGCCCTCAGCGCATCGCTGGCTTACTACGACGCCTACCGCTCGGCACGCCTGCCGGCCAACCTGACCCAGGCCCAGCGCGATTACTTCGGGGCGCACACCTACCGGCGCATTGACAAAGAAGGCTCGTTCCACACGGAGTGGCAAGGGTAGAGACATCCGGAGAGAAGCACGCGCGTCGCGGGTTGGTGGTTGCGTTGCCGTGGAGGCTGTGGTATACTCTGAACCGGTCATGGAAGCCGCCCCTGCTGACCGATCGTGTAGGCCACCATACTGATCACCGAGTACGGTTTGTGAAAATGAGAACCCTGAGGGAGAGCCGAGAACGTCAAGAGCAACGCAAGCGATCTCTGGAACGAGCGCTGCAGGTCGTCCTCAAGCAGTTGGAGGCGATGGGTGCTCTGCAAGTGATCCTCTTCGGCTCCCTGACACGAGGTGAGGTAGGGCTCAGGAGTGATCTAGATCTTCTGGCCGTAATGCCCTCTAACCGGAGCGGACGGGAGTGGTCGCAAGAGATATATACTCGGGTCGAGAGAGGAATCGCCTGCGACATCCTGGTTTATAATGACGAGGAGCTGGAGGAAATGCTTCCAGTGAGCAGATTCCTGCGTCACGTTCTGAAGGAGGGGAGGGTGGTTTATGAGAAGAGAACCCCTGGAAGAGGCCCGGCGGTGGTTGACCCATGCTCAGGATGAGTTTGGGGACGCTGAGGAACTGAGGCTTCGCGGCCGGTTCTACCTGGCCCTGTTTCATTTCCAGCAAGCGACGGAGAAAGCACTCAAGGCCTATCTCTACAGCGTAGTCCCATCGGAAGAGGTATTCCTCACGCATTCGATCTATGAGCTTCTCCAACGAGCAGAAGAAGCCGATTCTGATTTTGAGCAAGTGAGGCGAGCTGCCAGCTTGGATCAGTATTACATCCCCACCCGCTATCCTAACGGACTTCCTGGCGGGGTGCCCTCCCGTTTTTACACCGACCCCGATGAAGCCCGCCGGGCCATGGAGCTATCCAGCATGGTACTGGAAATGGTTGCTGGCAAATTGGGTGGGCCGTAACTGCAGATTAACTGAGTCGTGTCTGGCGATGACGACCCGCTGGTGTTACATTTCTTATGAGGGCATCCCCCTCGTCGGCCCGGCCGAGTTTCTCAGGGCACTGGAGCCGACCGGATGACCGGTGGTGTCTGTTCATCTGGCTGACGCGGGCCGTCTAAAAGAGCCTGAAAGAGGAGCCGAAAATGACAATGTCTCCCTTCATTTACGGCCGCCCGGTACGGCCCGGCGAGTTCCTGAACCGGGAGAACGAACTGCGCACCATCTTCAACCGGTTGCGCAACGGCGAATCCACCGCCGTCGTCGGCGAACCGCACATCGGCAAGACCTCCTCGCTTTTGCAACTGGGCGACGAAGCCACGCAGCAGGCCTACCTGGGTGACGACGCCCGGTGTCTGGTGGTCTCCTCGCTGGACCTGCACCCCATCGGCAGTGACTACAGCCCGGCGGCTTTCTGGGAGGAGGCGCTGGAGCCACTACAAAAACACCCTGGCCACCAGACCACGGCCCGGCGGCTGAGACAGGCCGCCGAGGCCAATTACGCCCGCCAGCCCTTGGATCGGCTTTTCAGGAATTTAGCTGCTCAGGGACGAAGGTTGGTGTTCCTGCTGGACGAGTTCGAGCGCCTGCTGAGCCATCCCAACTTCCAGGACCCCGCCTTCTTCGCTCTGCTGCGCTCCCTGGCCACCCGCACCGGTGGACTGGCCCTGATCACCGCCAGCCGCCTTTCGGTAGCGGAGATGAACGAGCGCGGCCGGGGCCTGCTGGATACCGGCTCTCCCTTTTTCAACAACGTCATCGAAATACGGTTGCGCCCCTTTGACCAAGAATCCGTGAATGCGCTCCTGGACCGAGCAGGTGATGCGCTCTCTCCTGATGATCGGCGCTTCGCTTGCCGGGCTACCGGCTGTCATCCCTTCCTGCTCCAGGCGATGGCCGCGGCCCTGGTCGAGACGGCGGGTGACGACCGCCAGGCTCGCGCCGCCGAACGCTTCTACGCGCGGATTTCCTTCCACTTCGATGACCTGTGGCGTAGCCTGGACGACCGCGCTCGCACTGCGGCGGTCATCCTCAGCCTGGTAGAACTGGGTGGCCGCGCCTTGGGAAGGGACTTTGCCTTCGGCGAGATCGAGAACGTGGAAGCCTTTGGCCCCGAACTGCGGGAACTGGAAAAACGAGGGTTGGCCGCACAGGTGGGCAAAGGATGGCAGTTCGATACCGAGCACCTGCTCCTTTGGCGAGGGGAGCGATGGACGGTCGGCGCGCAGGCTTTTGCCTGGTGGGTGCGCGACGTGGCCATCGCCCAGGTCCGCCAAGTGCCGACCTATGACGAATGGCTGGCGAAGAAGCGCTACCGCTTCCTGCTGACCCAGGAGCAGTGGGATGGACTGGTAAGCGCGGTGCGCGGCGCGCCCGACTGGGCGGTGCGAGGCGTTGCCAGGTTAGCGCGGGCGCTTTTAGAGGAGTTGACCCAGAAGAGGTGACGGTCACCTCGCAGGTGACCGTCACCTGAAGGAGCAGAGGCCGCCATGAAAATGCTTCTTGAGGAAATCGGACAACAGTTGCTTCCCATTCTAAGACGCCATGGGGTGATTCGGGCAGCGATCTTTGGCTCGTTTGCCAGAGGGGAGGCGGAAGCGGGCAGTGATCTTGACATCCTGGTTGATTTGCCGGACACAAAAAGTTTGTTGGACCTTGTGGCCCTAAAATTGGACCTGGAAGCGGCACTGGGAAGAGAGGTAGATGTTCTCACCTACCGGGCATTGCATCCGCGTATCAGGGATCGGGTACTCCGAGAGCAGGTGGTGATATATGGGTAAAGAGGGGGTGTTTCTTGAACATATCTTGGAGAGTATACAACTCATCTAGGCTTACACGGATCGGCTCACAGAGGACGAGTTTCTGGCCTCTTCTCAAATGCAGGATGCGGTCATCCGCAGACTGGAAATCATTGGCGAGGCGGTAAAGAATCTTCCCCCTGAGTTCAGGGAACGACATGCTGAAGTGCCATGGCAGCAAATTGCCGGCATGAGGGACGTGCTGATTCATCACTACTTTGGTGTAGATTTGGCATTGACGTGGAGAGTGGTTCAAAAGGATCTGCCCGGATTGGAACAGCAGATCAGGAAGATTCTGATGGAAATGGGATAGGGCAGCAGGAAGTTGGGCGAGACGCAGGTCACCCCCCAGGTGACCGTCACCTGAAAGAGTTGGGAGAGAGAATCATGGTCAGTCAGCCAAGCAACCCCTACGTGGCCGGCGCGCCCTTGCGCGGCGAACAGGGTTTCTTTGGCCGGCAGGACACGCTGGACTGGGTGGCCCGCGAGTTGCGCAACCCGGCCACTAACGCCCTGGTCCTTTTCGGCCAGCGACGCATCGGCAAGACCACCCTCCTCCTGCAACTCCAGCGCACCCTGCCCGCCGACGCCTTCCTGCCCGTCTATTTCGATCTCCAGGATCAGGCCACCCGTTCCCTGGGGGCAGTGCTGGCTGATTGGGCCGACACTGCTGCCGAGAAGGTTGACCTGGAACCACCAGCCCCTGCCGCTTTCGATGACGAGGGGCGCTTCTTCCGTCGCACCTTCCTGCCCCGACTCTACGCCGCCCTGGGCAAAGCACGTCGCCCTGTTTTTCTCCTGGACGAGTTTGACGTGCTGGATCAGGTGGCCGAGGCGGAGCTGCCAGAAACGGCGGCGGCCAAGGCCCTTTTCCCCTTCCTGCGGCGGGTGATGGGCGAAGAGACACGGCCAGCCTTCGTCTTCGTCGTCGGCCGGCGGGCCGAGGACCTCTCCCTGGACTTCACCACCACCTTTAAGGCCTCGCTGGTGCGGGAGATTTGGGTGCTGGATAGGGAAAGCGCTGAGGAGTTGGTGCGTCAAGCGGAGACCAATGGCACATTGCGCTTCACCGCTCAGGCCGTAAAGCGCATCCTGGACCTCACCAGTTGCCATCCCTACCTGACCCAATTGCTCTGCCAGCGCATCTGGGAGCGGGCCTACGCCAGTAGGGGCGGGATTTCATCCCGCCCCACTGCGCCGCCCCGCATAGATATGCCCGATGTAGAGGCCGCCGTGCCCGACGCCCTGGAAGCTGGCGACCAGGCGCTGGTCTGGCTGTGGGACGGGCTGAGCCCGGCGGAGAAGATTTACGCCGCCGCTCTGGCCGAGACCGCCGATGAGGGAAAGACAATCTCCGAAGATCGGGTCATCCAGGTGCTCACCACCCACGCTGCCCGGCTGCGCACGCGGGAAGTGGAGCTGGCCCCCCGTGACATGGTAAAACGGCGAGTGTTGGAGGCGACCGGGGAGCGGGAATACCGCTTTGCCGTGGAACTTTTCCGCCGTTGGGTGCGTCAGCATAAGCCTCTGCGGGATGTGAAAGAGGAATTAGACCGGATAGAGCCGGTCGCCGACCGGCTCTACGGAATCGGGATGGATTTCTTCTGGCGTCGGCAGGGGGAACAGGCCATCCGCTACTTCCGGGATGCTCTGACAGCGTATTCCGCTCACTTCCAGGCCCGTCTGCACCTGGGCGAGGCGCTGCTGGAACTGAACCAGACCGACGAGGCGGTGGCTGAACTGGAGCAGGCTTACGCACGGGATCGGGACGAGGCTCGCTACGCCCTGGCCCGCGCGTTGGTGGCCCAGGCGGAAGCGCGGGAGGCCGCCGGAGACGAGAAGGGGGCGCTGGCCGCCTGCGAACGGGCGTTGCAGATTTCGCCCAACGAACGGGCAGCGCAGGAGATAAAGGCCGCTATCTGGACCCGCCGCGGCGACCAAGCCCTGGAGCGGGACGACCTGGAGGCGGCGCTGGCCGCCTACCAGCAGGCGGGCGATGCCGGTAAAATCGCTCAGGTTGAGGCCCTGCAACGCCGGCGGGCGCTGGCCGCACTGGAAGCGGAAGCCCGGACCCACGAGCGGGTGAAAAAGTGGGCGAAGGCCACCGCCGTGTACGAACAACTGCTGGCCCAGGCTCCCGACGAGGAGAGCCGGACGGAATGGCAGGCGGCGCTGGAGCGCTGCCGGGAAGAGGAGGAACTGGCTCGACTCTTCGCTAAGGGAGTGGAGGCGCTGAAACGGAAGGACTGGAAACGAGCGGAGCGTTCCTTCGCTGATGTGGTACACCGCCGTCCGTACTATCAGAGTGATGGCCAACTAGCAGTCCGGCTGCTAGCTCAGGCCAAGGAGGGGCGGAAAGCGGCTAACCGTTTCCGCTTACCTGGATGGCCTCTTCGCTATTAGAGATATAGAGAATAGAGACCGGTCCGTAGGTTGAGTTGAGGCAAAACCAAAACCCAACCTACTTAGTCGGGATCTCCCGCTCCCGACACCTGACCGTAGCGTCGCCCTTTGCGGGCGACGTAGGCGTCGGGGGCAAGCCCGTAGTCCGTAGATTGGGTTGAGGCGAAGCCGAAACCTAACCCGCTACCTGCCTGACTGACCTGCGGTTGTGCGCCTGGCGGGGTCAGGAGACCCTCACCAGGCGTGAGTCGCTCCCTGTCCTCCATTTTGACGTGGTGCAACGGTAACGGTTGACGGGAGCCTCTTTTTCTGATATACTGAATATCAGAAAGACAGAACAGGGGGTGGACCGATGAAAACTATCACCGTACAGGTAGCCCAGCGGGGGCTCATCACCTTGCCCAAAACCCTGCGAGAGGCCTACGGCATCCGCCCCGGCGACACTATGACACTGCTGGACCTGGACGGCGTCTTCATTCTCAGCCCTCGCCGCTCCGAAGTGGACGCTCTTGCCGACAAGCTAGCTACCGCATGGCAAGCCCAGGGGGAGACTCTGGAGAGCATGCTCCAGGCGCTGCGGGAGGAACGGGCCCGTTATGGGGAATAGGCCCCGCGTCTTCCTGGACACCAGCGTGCTCTTTGCTGCTGTTCTCTCAGCGGAGGGAGGTTCCCGGCTGGTGCTGAAGCTAGGGGAGGCAGGAGCGATTTCCCTCTGGGTTGGCCCCCGCGTTCTGCAAGAAGCGGACGGCATGGTATTGCGCAAAGTGCCGCAGACCCGCTCTCTGCTGGCTCTTCTGCTGGACAGGGCAGGGGTGATGACGGGTCCGGAGCTGAACGCGGCGGCATTGGCCCGGGCGAGGGCGGTGGTCAGCTACGCCCCCGATGCTCACATTCTGGCCGAGGCACTGTCAGCGGAAGTGGACTACTTTGTCACCCTCGACCGCCAACACTTCGTAGATAACTCGCGCACGGCGACCCTGCCCTTTCCCGTCGGCACGCCCGCCGACTTCCTGGCGTGGCTACGAGAGAGATTAGGACCAGCCCGTAGGTTGGGTTGAGGTGAAGCCGAAACCCAACGCCCATCCGCGTCAGGTGACGGTCACCTTACGGCTGCAAAAAAGAGGTGGTCAATGGCATTCGAGCCGCCAGCCAGCCAAGAGCAGACCGAACTTCCTCGGCACATTGTCTGGAGCACCGATACATTAGATCTGACCGACCCGTTTCAATGGCGATGGTACCTACGCCAGGTGCTCATGTATGGGCGGGCACAGGACATCCGCGCCGTGGACCTGGAGGAGGTCGCACGTCAGTTAGACGGTCTGGACCTGCCCCCCGCTCTCCATGACCTGTGGCGGCGTTTTCTGGAGGTGCGCCGTGCTGCGCGGTAAAGGGCTACTGACGCCGCTCCAGACGGCTTTTCTGGCTGCATTTACCACCCTGCCTGACCAGGCCCACTTCTACCTGACCGGTGGCACGGCCCTGGCCGAGTTTTACCTGGGTCACCGGCTGTCGTTTGATCTGGACCTCTTCACAACTGAGGAGGCATTGATTCGCCCCGTCTCGTACCAGATCGAGGCAGTGGCCCCACGCCACGGTTTGCAGGTCGCTATAACCCGGCGATTCTCCACCTTTGTGGAATTGCTGGTAAGCCGAGGCCAGGAACAAGTCAGGATTGACCTGACATTAGACTCTCCTTTTCGTTTTGAACCTCCGCTACAGGCCGAGATTGGGCTTGCGGTGAACGACTACCGTGATCTATCGGTGGACAAGCTGCTGGCTTACTACGGCCGCACTGAACCCCGCGATGCGGTGGACCTTTACTTCATCCTGCAGCGAGAATCGCCGGATAGCTTATGTCAATTGGCTGCCCGCAAGGATCCCGGTTTTG
Organism: Anaerolineae bacterium; assembly: GCA_024653325.1. Classification (GTDB taxonomy): domain Bacteria; phylum Chloroflexota; class Anaerolineae; order JACIWR01; family JACIWR01; genus JACIWR01. Next base: position 18,283 of record JANLFX010000020.1, on the reverse strand, counting down.
ACCTTTATTGGTTTGCCGTGGCGTTAAATAAAGCGGCTACGTTCCCCGACGAGTTGGAACGTTGGCCGGTCAAAATGCTGATTCCGTTCGAGCCGGTAGCTCTCAAGCGCGAATTTCAGGATTGGGCGTTGGCACTGATGTCCAGGATAATGGGTGATGAAGCATAGGGCCGTGTAACACGGGCTTCAGCCTGTGTCACTGTCCTCCATACTGGACTTGGATGGCGTCTTCGTTCTTCAGCCCCCGCCGCTCCGAGATGGACGCCATTGTTGACAAGCTGTCCACCGCATGGCAAGCCCAGGGGGAGATACTGGAGAGCATACTCCAGGCACGGCGGGAGGAGCGGGCCTGTTATGAAGAAAGGGATATTAACGCAGAGAGGGAGACTACCTTCGCACAAGAGGATTCAAAATGACACAACCTAAAAACGTCCTTGTCGCCCAATCCGGCGGACCGTCGCCGGTGATCAACAACTCGCTGCGCGGCATCGTCGAGACCTGCCGCGCTCTACCCGCGCACTTCAGCACTGTGTATGCGGGTTGGCACGGCATCGAAGGCGTGCTGCGCGAGGAATTGCTGGACCTTTCCGCCCAACCTGCTGAGGAGATAGCCCTGCTGCGCACCACGCCCGCCGCCGGGGCCATCGGCACCTGCCGATATAAGCTAAAAGCCATCCAGCAGGAGGATTTCGAGCGCGTGGTGGAGGTTTTCCGTGCCCATGACGTGGGCTACTTCTTTTACATCGGGGGAAACGACTCCATGGATACCGCGCACAAAGTGGCGCAACTGGCCCACCAACGCGGCCTGGACCTGGTGGCCACCGGCGTGCCCAAGACCATTGACAACGACGTGGGCGATGCCGGGTTCAAGCTGATTGACCACACCCCCGGTTACGGCAGCGTGGCCCGCTACTGGGCGCTCACCGTGCAGAACGCCAACGAGGAAAACGCCGGCTCCTGCCCCGCTGACCCTGTGCTGGTCATGCAGGCCATGGGCCGCAAAATCGGCTTCATCCCTGCCGCTGCCCGCCTGGCCGATCCCGACCGCGAGATGCCGCTGCTCATCTTCCTGCCCGAATCCGGCCTCACCCTGGAGGAGCTGGCCGACCGGGTCAATGATATGTTGAGAGAGCGGGGGCGAGCTTTGGTCGTCATCAGCGAGGGATTTGACGTGGGCGAACTCGGCGAGCGACGGGATGCCTTTGGGCACGTGGAGTACTCCGCCAGCCAGATGACGGTGGAACAGGTGGTAGTGAACTACCTGAACGAGGTCGGATTGGCGGCCCGGGGTGCGGCGCGGGGTAACGTGCCGGGTACCGACCAGCGCCACAATATGATTTACGCTTCGACGGTGGATTTGGAGGAAGCGTACGAAGTGGGGCAGAAGGCGGTGCTCATCGCCCTGGAGGATGGCTCCGGCTCCATGGCTACCATCCTGCGCCGGCCCGGCCCCATCTACAGCGTCTACTACGACAAGGTGCCGCTAGAACAGGTAGCCAACTCCGAACGCGCCTTTCCAGAGGCATGGATCACGCCCAGCCGGGTGGACGTGACTGATGACTTCGTGCGCTACGCTCGCCCGCTCATCGGCGATGACTGGCCCAGCGTCCCTCTGGTGGACGGGCGGCAGCGCTTCGCCCGCCTGCGGCCCATCTTCGCCGAAAAGAAACTGCCGCCCTACGTGCCCCAGGCATATCGGGCGAAGTGAGAGGAGCCTCCTCGCCTATGCTCCGAAACCTGCTTGTTGCCCTGATTTTGACTGCGCTGGCTGTTGCCATCTACGCGCTGATCCTCTTTCAAGTGGATTGGTCCTCGCCGACCAGCATCGCGGCCCTGGTAGCCTGGGGATTGTCCTTCGCCTTCCTGTTCCTGCTGGGCAACCCTGATCTGCTGGCCTGGCTGGGGGAAAGGCGCAAACAACCTCTGTTCCTCGGCGCGCCGGTGTTGGTCTTGCTCATCCCCTACCTGCTCCTGGTTTTGTTCAGCGGGCAGTTTTCCTGGTGGGGATTGCTGGCCGCGTTGCTGGTCCTGTCCTTGCCCACAGCAGCGGCTATCTTCAACGGGCCGCAGGAGACCGGAGGGCTGACCCTCCTCGACGGTGCGGTCGTCCTGTTTTGTGGCGCGGTGATGACCTGGGGCTGGTGGCCTGGGGCTGTGTACCCCGGTTGGACGGAGATAGTCGGTCAGCCGGTTGCCGCCTTCGCTCCCCTGCTGGCCGCGCTGGTGGCATATCTGATGGGCGTCGTGCGGCGCATCACGGACTTCGGCTATCACTGGCAACTGGACCGGGAGGATGGGGAGTGGCTGGCGACCGTGTTTGTGCTCATGTTGACCCTGGCCTTGCCTCTAGGCTTTGCCGGTGGGGCGATGACCGTGCGCCTTCCCGCCCTTTCCCCAGCGCGACTCCTGGGACAGCTCGTGCGCTGTTTCGTCGTCACTCTGCCCCCGGCCCTTTTGTTTCAAGGGGTGGCTCAGGAGCTGACCGAGCGCCGCCTGGGGGAAAAGGCGTGGTCTCCCTGGGTAGCGCTGGTCGTTGGCACAATCCTTTTCGTTGGCAGTCAGTCGCTTGCGCTCGGGCTAAAGAGTCTGGGCGAGTTGGGAATGATAATCGTGGTGGGGTTGTGCTGCGGTTATGTATACCTGCGCACCCGCAAGGTAGTTGTGGCGGTGTTGCTTTACGGACTGTTTCTGTACTTGTGGTGGGTCTTGCTGGGGGGAGGGTAGCGGGTAATCAAGGGAGGCTGGAAGGCTGGGGGGATGTGTGACAATCCAGCCTTCCAACCTTTTTTCCGTCAAAGACTCAGTGGTGCTCGTGCTCGAGGTCGTACTCGGGTAGCGGCAGGCCCAGGCCCTGCATCATGTTCATCATAAACAGTGGTTCGGGCGCAGCCCCTTCCTGATGAATTGTCTCGTTGATCACCGAACGTGGCACTCCCTGCACCTGGTACTTGATGGCTAGCTGGGGAAACTCCATCGCCTCCACCATGTCCGCCCGCACCAAATCGCTTTCCATAGCCAGCCGGTGCGCCAGACGAACGGCCATCGGACAATAAGGGCAGGTAGGGGTGACGAACACCTGGATATGCACCGGCGCTTTGAGTTGGGCCAGAGCTTTCTTCGTCGGTTCCAACAGAGCTGATTCTCCCCGCGAGACGTCAATGATGTCCTCGAACAACGAGGTGAACTCGTAGCCTGAAGGAATACCGTAGAAACGAATGCCGTAGTCCTTTTCTCCGATAATGGCGATAGCGGGTATCTTGTCAATGCCGTATTCCTCGGCCTTGTCCTTATCGGCGACGAAATCGTAGATTTCAGCGGTGACTTTGTCCGAGAGGGCAGCCAGCTCCTCCACAATCTGGCGTGTCTCGGCACAGAACTGGCATTCGAATTCCTGGGTGAACATCACCAGACGTACCGGTCCCACAAGGTGCTCCGCAAACTCCTTGCGGATGGTTTCTTTGTCTTCGTCTCGAATTAAAGGCATGTTTTATTTTCTCCTTTCCGTCTAACCTCACTCATCATGGTAGGTTTCTTAACTGCTCACAATCGCTCCCGCCGGGCAAGCCGGAATGCACACCTGGCATCCGTAACACCGGCTGGCGTCAATGAACGGCGCTTCATCGGGATCAAGCCGGATGATAGCCTTGCTTCTGCACACCGCCCGCGCCCGGCATTTGGGGCATAGCAGACAATCAGAGTCGGCAATTTTGGGAATGGCTATCGCCTGTGTTTTGATGGTTTCATAGACGGGCATGATGCCCTCGCTTATGGGCGATTCGTGCAATGTCAGATACCCCCTGGGGGTATTATGAGATAGTATAACACAAATTCTGTGAACTGTCAAGTACCGTGCGGGCGCTTGCATAGTGCGAGCCCTGGTATCGGCAATTGTATTGTAAACAAGATTGGCTGCCTTGTCAATGCCCTTACTGGGGTTTCCATTCCGCCAGGCTTTGCGGGAGGAGGTTTGCTTTGAGAGAGGTTTTGTTTGAACATCAGACCGAGGCTGGTCAGATCATCCGCGTGGTGCGCGGTGATCTGACTGACGAACAGGTGGACGCCATTGTCAATGCGGCCAATGAATACCTGGCCCACGGTGGTGGCGTGGCCGGCGCAATTGTGCGCCGGGGAGGTTATAGCATTCAGGAGGAGAGCAACCGTTGGGTTCGGGAACATGGTCCGGTGCGTACTGGCACGGCAGCCATCACCGGGGCGGGGAATTTGCCCTGTCGCTACGTTATCCACGCTGTGGGACCGGTGTGGCGGGAGCGCGGTGACGAGCCTGCATTACTGGCCAGTGCTGTGCGCAGTGCCCTTTTACTGGCTGCCGAGCACGGTTTGCGCAGCGTGTCCATGCCTGGCATCTCCTCAGGGATCTTCGGCTTCCCCAAACCGCTGTGCGCCGAAGTAATGTTGTCCACCGTACAAGAATTCCTGACCATGTATCCAGAAAGCAGCGTGAAAGAGGTCAACCTGTGCAACATTGACCGGCACACGGCCGATATTTTCGCTGAGGAGGCTCGCCGCCGCTTTGGAGCGAAGTAAACTGGTAAACACGAATCTGGAGTCTGGCGAATTTCGAGGCGTCCACATCTTGGGATTAGCGACGGGGAGGGCGCGAGATGTGGGGGGCGTAGTAGCAGCTTCAGCCACTCTTTGCTCTCTTGGACGGCTGAAGCCGCTACTACGAACAAGGACGCCAATGTCTAACATGAACAGCAGTAGCCTGGATGACAACCTGGGATGAGTTGTTCATCCAAGTGCGTCGCCCATGAATCAACTTTTGAGCCCCCTACAAAAAGCCGGAAATTTCACGCCAAGACGCAAAGCACGCCAAGGTTTTCTCTATAAGCTCCATCCGCTCTTTGCGCCTTGTCGTGAGCCTTTTTTGTAGCGGAGCTACTTTTGCCTTAAAATTGCAGGAGAAAGCCTAAAAAGGTCTGGTCAAAAACACAAAAGTGTGGTACAATCTATACAACCTAGTTGAAATAAGGCGGGGGGAGGAGGTTATCCATGGTCAGAAAAGGGGGTCTAACCAAACAGGAAAAAATAACATTCCTGAAAGACGTGGTAGGTGCGGGAGATCTTACCACCGACTATCTGCCCGTATTGCTGAAGTATCTCGACGATGAGGATGCAGAAGTGCGGGCCCTGGCGGTGGAGAATTTATGGGACTATCCCGATCGCGATCTCGTTGATGTTCTCATAGATAAAGCGGAGCACGACCCTGATCTGGGTGTGCGTTGTAAAGCGATCATCACCCTCGGCCGGTTTATCTATGAGGGGGATATGGCTGATTACGATTTTGACTGGGGCGAGATGGAAAGCATAATGCGCGAAGACGAATTGCCCCAGGAGGATTTTTTCCGGGTAAGGGATTTCCTGTTCAGCGTTTACTATGATCAGGCCAGGTCGTTGGATGAGCGACGCTACGCTGTAGAAGCTCTTGGCTTCCATACCAACGACCGGGTATTTTCAATCATCGAGGAAGCCTATGCTCACCCCGACCCAAAAATGAAAATGAGTGCTATCTTTGCCATGGGACGCAGTGGCAATGATCGCTGGACAGACATTATTCTCAATGAACTTGACAGTCCCCAGAAGGAATTGCAGATGGAAGCTATCCGGGCTGCCGGTGAAATGGGATTGGATGAGGCTGGTAAGCAGTTGTGGCGGCTCACTTATTCTGAGGATCGCGATGTTAAACTGGAAGCCATCTGGGCTTTAGGACAGACGGGATGGGAGGGGGCTTTCGAACGGCTGGATGAGTTAACCATCATGGGTGAGGATGAAGAGGTCCGCGAGGTCGCTGAGGACGCTTTGGAGGAGTGGTATCTTTTTAGTGGCTTGATGGACGAAACATTGCTGGAAGATGAGGAATTCGAAGAGGATTTCATGGACGAGGGTTTGGAAGAAGATTTCGCGGACGAAGACTTTGAACAGTTTGAGGATGAAGATTGATCCTTGAAGGGTCGTGAGCTGAACAGGCGGGTACAATGCCCGCCTGTTTTTTCTTCGCCGGATTGTGAAAAATGTAAAGCAACGCTCACCCTAAGGAGCGACGTAGCCAGCGCCCGTGCTGAAGCGGCGGTCGGGGAAAAAGCGAATGGGCAGCGCCGATAGCTCCATAGCAGCGCTGCCCCTTCAAGTGAACTCGCATCGCGGTGCCACGCCTGGCACGGCTAATTGGGGATGATTAAACGCTGTCCAGCGTAAATAAGGTTCAAGTTGTAGATGCCATTGGCTTGAGCAATGGCCCACGGATTGGTGCCAAATCGCCAGGCGATGGAGGTTAGCGTGTCGCCCCAACGCACTACGTAAACGTTGTAAGAGGGGCCTGTACCGGGGTAGATGAGCAATATTTGGCCAGCGTAGATACGGTTTGGGTCGGCGAGACCATTGAGCTGGACGATGGACCAGACTGTAGTGCCATAGCGCCAGGCAATTCGGGTCAGGTTCTCTCCCCATCTGACACGATGGTAAACGGGGCCAGATTTTGGAGGCGCGGCATTGGCAGGAACCATAATGGTGACAGTCAACAGTAAAACGAGGCTCACAACCAGAGCGATTCGTTTCATAGCAAACACCTCCTTTCCACATGCGGGGACCGTGCGGGCAAAAGCATCGCGATGCTGAATTTAATTATACAACATTCTTAGGCAATTGTCACGTTGGTTGTGATAAGAGCTTGTGCAGTGGTTGAGCATGGACCTCAACCTGCGGGAGAGAAGAAACAGCCTGGGCTTGTCGTTTGCGCGTTTTGTGGTATAATTGCGCAGAGTGCGCTCCCGGCATTGTCTCTGAGCGCATAAGATGATTTGTGGAGGCGAAACTACGTGTTTAACCCGTTTAATGCGTTCCTCGGCCTGTTTTCTCTGGACATTGGCATTGACTTAGGGACTGCAAACACACTGGTATGTGTGCGTAACAAGGGTATCATCATCAACGAACCTTCCTGGGTGGCAATTGACAAAAAGAACAGACGGGTGCTGGCCATCGGCAGTGAAGCGAAGGAGATGGTGGGACGCACTCCAGTCAATATCGTGGCTATCCGTCCCCTGCGCGACGGTGTGATCTCGGAGTTCGACATTACCGAGCAGATGCTGCATTATTTCATCGGCAAGGCCCATGACCGCCTGCTCCTGTCCGTGCCCAGGCCGCGCGTGGTGGTGGGCATCCCCAGCGGCGTGACCGAGGTAGAAAAGCGAGCGGTCTACGACGCCACCATTTCTGCCGGTGCACGGGAAGCTTACCTTATCGAGGAGCCCATTGCCGGAGCCCTGGGAGCCGGCCTGCCCATCACCGAAGCAGTGGGCAGCATGGTGGTGGACATCGGTGGGGGCACTACTGAGGTGGCCGTGTTCTCCCTGGGTGGCATCGTTGTCAGCCGTTCCATCCGTATTGCCGGCGACGAGATGGACGAGGATATCATCAACTATGCCCGCCAGAAATACAACCTGCTCGTCGGTGAGCGGATGGCCGAGAAAGTGAAAATGACCATCGGTTCGGCCTATCCCCTGCCTGAGGAAAAGACCATGACTCTGCGCGGGCGCAACCTGATCACCGGCTTGCCGGAAGCCATTGAAGTGAGTAGTATCGAGATCCGCGAGGCCTTGTCCGGGTCGGTATCCATTATCGTGGACACAGTGAAAAGCGCATTGGACGAAACTCCACCAGAGCTGGTCGCCGATCTGATGGAATCGGGCATCTATTTGATCGGTGGGGGAGCTCTTCTACAAGGAATCGCCGAGCGCTTGTCCGATGAAACTAAAATGCGCGTTCAGGTGGCCGAAGACCCAATGGCCTGCGTGGCTAAAGGCGCCGGCAAAGTATTGGAAAACCTTGATACCCTGAGCAAGGTATTGGCCACCACTCAACGCAGCGGGACCCGGCGCTAATGCTGGTTCAGGAACGGGAAGCCGGTTCCTGTCGAACCGAGGAGTGAAGATCGGTGAAACGACTGCCAGCCAGGTCCCTGTCCCTGCTCGTGCTTATTGCTCTGACCATCGTCGGGATGGTCTTAAACGAAACAGGACAACTGGAATCCCTCAAAAGCTTGGTGCTCCGTCTGACCATTCCCCTGCAGTCACGCCTCGCCACCATCACCACCAGCCTCAGCGATCTGTCACAGGCAGCGCGGGACTTAAGTGAACTGCGCCAGCGCAATGAGGAACTGGAGACCGAAAACGCGCGTTTGACCATTGAAAACGTGCGCCTGGCTGAGAAACAGGCGGAGAACGAGATATTGCGCGCCCTGCTCAATTTCACCCAGGTCAACCCGGACTACGATTACAAAGGGGCCGAGGTCAGAGCGCGCGTGGTCGGACGCGGCCCCAGCAACTTCCAAAGCTATTTGATCATTGACGTGGGCAGCGAGCAAGGCATCGCTCGCGGCATGCCGGTGGTCACCGACCGAGGGCTCGTGGGGCGCGTCTCAGAAACGGGCCCTAACTGGTCCAAGGTCCTGCTCATCATTGATCCTTCCAGCTCAGTCAGTGCACTTATTCAGACCACGCGGGCTACGGGCACAGTACGCGGCCAGGTCGGCGGAAATTTGCTGATGGACCTGATTCCCCAGAAAGACGCTGTGCATAAGGGTGACATTGTGCTCACTTCCGGCATGGGGAACCATTTTCCTAAAGGTTTGATTATCGGTCAGGTGGTGGAAGTATATCAGCGAGACATTGAGATGTTCCAGCAAGCGATTGTTCGTCCTACAGTGGACTTTGATAGTCTGGAAATTGTACTGATCATCACCAATTTCCAACCTCTACAGATAGAAACGCCAGAGGTTGAGACAACAGTCGAACCGTAGAACGGGATGGCATCCTGTCCTACGTTATCAGTAAGCGAGGTGGAATATCATCAGCCTGTACATTACAATTCCCCTCTTAATAACCATCGCCTTGATTCAATCCACCGCTGTGCCCCGAGTTATTATCTTGGGTGTGAAACCAGAACTGATGCTGATGGTCATCGCCTCCTGGAGCCTGCTGCGCGGGACTAAGGAGGGCCTGGTGTGGGCTTTCATCGGCGGAATATGCCTGGACCTGCTTTCAGGTGTATCTTTTGGAATGATGACCATTGCCCTTTTAACAGCCAGCTTTATTGCTGGCCTGGGTGAGAGTTCGGTGTTTCGCACTCACATCGTTTTGCCCTTGGTGGTTGCCTTGACCACCACCCTGGTCTACGATCTGGTTATCCTGGTTGTCCTGGATCTCACCGGTCATCCGGTGGTTTGGCTGGACAGTCTGACGCGCATCACGGTGCCTTCTGCGGTGGTGAATGCCCTGTTCATGCCGCTGGTCTTCTGGCCGCTACAATGGTTGCACCGCAAGACCGGACGCGAGGAGATGCGTTGGTAAGATGAATCCGCTGGATAGAAGGGCTTCGACTCCAAACTGGCGACTCATCGCCTTCAGAGCGGTCATTCTTATAATCTTCGCCGTGTTCACGCTGCGGTTATGGCAATTGCAGGTCGTGCGTGGGGAGTATTATCGCCGCGCTGCTGATCAGATGCGCTTCCGCCTAGTGACCAGCGACGCCCCTCGCGGAGTGATATACGACCGAAACGGTGAGCTTCTGGTACGTAATCTCCCCAGTTTTACCGTGACCATTATCCCTGCCTATTTGCCTGACGACGTGGAGGAGGAGCGAGCGGTGTTCAATCGCCTGTCCGAGCTCCTGGATATGCCGGTTACCGCCGATGTGAACCGGGCCATGGTCGAAAGGGGGGATTTTACTCCACCACTGGGCATCCGAGAGAAAGTGAATGCTGTACGCTACGTTGCTCCCTACTCGCCGGTGGTCATCAAAACCGGAGTGGACCGCGAGACGGCGATGATTATCGAAGAAGAGCATCTGGACCTGCCCGGTGTGCTGGTCGAGATGTCCGCCAGCCGTGAGTATCTCACCGGCGAACTTACTTCTCACATCCTAGGCTATGTCGGTTATATTCCGGCGGGAAAAGAGGACTTTTACCGCGAACAGGGCTACGATCTGGAGCGCGATCGGGTGGGTCTTACCGGGGTGGAACAGTCCTTCGAATCCGAATTACACGGCCAGCGCGGGCGCAGATACATCGAGGTGGACGTGGCCGGGCGAGAAGTGCGCACCGTCGGTCAGCCTGAACCACCCACCCCAGGCCACAATCTGATCCTGACCCTGGACCTGGATTTGCAGCGATACGTGGACCAGGCTCTGCGCCAGCAGATGGAGGCCCTCGGTTCACAATCGGCTGTGGCCATTGTCATGAACCCCAAAACCGGGGAAATCCTGGCCATGGTCAGCCTGCCCAGTTACGACAACCACCTGTTCGCCGGTGGTATTTCCCTGGAGGATTACCAGCGATTGAGTAACGATCCCAATCGCCCTCTTCTGAACCACGCTATCTCCGGCGTGTACCCGCCCGGTTCAACTTTCAAGCTGGTCCCTGCTGCCGCTGCGTTGGAGGAAGGGGTTCTCAATCGTTGGACCAAGCTCCGGTGTGATGGCACTTTGTGGCTGCCGAATGAGCGTTTTCCCGACGATCCCAAACTGGCCCAGCCATTCTATTGCTGGATTCACGAGTCTGGTCACGGTCACGGAGACCTCAGCATTGTAACCGCTCTGGCCGTATCCTGCGACATCTTTTTCTATCAGGTGGGCGGCGGGTACTACAGCTTCCAGGGCCTGGGCCTGGACCGGCTGGTGAAGTACGCCCGCGACTTCGGCTATGGCGAATTGACAGGCATTGATCTGGCAGGGGAAAGTACTGGCCTGGTGCCGGATGCCAAATGGAAACGCTTGAATTGGAGCGAGACCTGGACCACCGGGGATACTTACAACATGACCATCGGACAGGGGTACATGTTGGTCACTCCGTTGCAAGTAGTCAACGCCACGGCAGCCATAGCCAACGGCGGCACCCTTTATCGTCCCCAAATCGTGTACCAGGTGACCGACACCGACGGCAAGGTGATACGCGATTTCCAGCCGCAGGTCATCCGCCAGCTCCCTATCTCCCAGGAGAACCTGGACATCGTTCGCCAGGGCATGGAAGCCGCCGTTCAATGGGGCACGGCCCAATGGGCTAACCTGCGAGAGGTGTCTGTCGCCGGCAAGACAGGCACTGCCGAATACTGTGATAAGTACCCGGACTGCCTGGACGAGAAGGGCCGGATCAAAACTATGCACGCCTGGTTCACCGCCTATGCTCCAACGGACGATCCACAGATGGCGATTGTGATTTTCGTGTACGGAGGCGGGCAGGGCTCAGAGTCTGCCGTGCCCGTCGCTGCCGACATCATTCGCTACTATTTCACCCGCTCCACGGACGCTACCGGGCAACCATAGGACAAACTTCAGCTTGTCCCACACTTGACAGCTACTAACCTTCATGGTATGATGAAAGTGGCATCCAAGCAGGTCGGGTGGTCGCGCTCTGCTTGTCAGGGTGAGGAAAGTCCGGACTCCGCAGAGCACGGTGCTGGCTAACAGCCAGGCGGGGTGACCCGACGGATAGGGCCACAGAAACATACCGCCTGAAGCGATTCAGGTAAGGGTGAAAAGGTGGTGTAAGAGACCACCGGCGGGGCTGGTGACAGTCCCGGCCAGGTAACCCCCACCGGGAGCAAGGCCAAGCAGGGGGGAGTGCCTTGGGGCCCGGGGAGCTGCTCGTTCCCCTTGACCTCCGGGTAGGCCGCGTGAGGCGCCCGGTAACGGGCGTCCCAGAGAGATGACCACCACCCTGTTGGCTGATGGCGGATAGCTTATAGCTGATGGGCAGCCGATCTCAATTGGGAGCGGAACTGCCATCGGCCACTGGCCATCGGCCAGGTAAGGGGACAGAATCCGGCTTACAGACCTGCTTGGATGCAATCAGGCCCCCGAGACATGGTTTCGGGGGCCTGATTCTGTGTATCTTTTGGACATTGGCTTTTTTGTTCGTAGTGACGGCTTCAGCCGTCCAAGAGAGCGAAAAGCGGCTGAAGCCGCTACTACGAATCCCCACATGATGCAGGACCACAAGAGCATACTTCAGGGTAGATTGGCAGCGAGGCGCAAACTGTCCAGCAAGCCTGCCAGTTCTGCGACTCGCGGGTCATCAGGGTTAATGCACATAGCCGTTGACAACGATTCGGCGGCCAGCTCGTATCTTTTGAGTTGGATGTATGCTACCGCCAGCTCCAGATGACAATCAATCCGGCCAGGCGGCCAGGCGACTGCCCGTCGCAGGTGGAGAGCAGCCATGGCCCACAGCTTTTGCCTGGCGTAGCGGCGCCCATGCACCAGGAAATCTAGGCCCCTCTTAGCGCTGCGGTCAACGCGCAGAAGCGTTCGCCGCTCATCAAAAAAGAAATCGTCCTCCAGTTGGAGAAGCAGAAGGAACATCATCAGGGCCAGGATCATACCAATGCCGCTGGTGAAGCCACTTTCCCGGTACAAGGCCATGCCTGCGCCGGCCAAGACAAATGTCAGCAAAGAAGTGAACAGGAGCAGGAAGTAGATAGGTTTCCAGCGCAGGTACAGTCCGATAAGCATTGTGAAGGATAGCGGCAAGTAAAAAACAAGGACGAGGATGTCAGGGCGCGGCACTATTTCGAGAGCAGCGTTGGCAACTTCAGGCGGGACGCTGCTGGGCAGACCCAGGTATGCTGGCACCAGCACCAATGGGTTGGTGATTCCCTGTTGATCCGCAGCATAAGCGAGCATGGCCAGGAACGCGGCGGCAGGCCAGAAGGTGATCGCCATTTGCACCGACAGGGCGACCCATAGCCAGGAGGATCGCTCCTCACGCCGCCGGATTTTGATCCACAATTTGCCGCCACAAACTGGGCACTGGCGGTCATCGGGCTGAGTTTGTGCCGCACAATAGGGGCACAAATATTCGTTGTCGAATTCGTCCTCAGGCGGAGCGGAAGGTGGTTCCGGCTCCGCTATGGGCAAATGGTGACGGTCAAAGTCCTCGCGCAGGATGGCAGCAGCCAGGGAGGCAGGTCTCCGAGGACGTGCTGTTTCCGTCGGGGGTTTGTTGCTCAAGATTCCATCCTTTGTTCGCACTTCTGAAGGCACTAGTCGAAAAGCCAGACCCTGACGTTGTCGAAGCGAACGGTGACCGGCACGTCGTCATAGGACCCGACCCATAAGGCGATGTCGCCTGGGGTGAAAGCTGTGTCCTCGGTGTCAGTGAGATGGGCCCCGTTGTAGAAGCTACACAGCGGGCCCTTGCACACCACCCGCAGATGATTGACTTCCTCCCCTGTGTTAATCTCCGGCGCGAAAAGCCAGTCCACCAGGTTCGTCCACTCGTTGTCCACTACTTTGACAATGCGATACTGCCCCGTACTACTCACGTTGAACGAGTAGTAGTTCTTGTAGTCTTGGATGCGAAAAGCAATTCCTTGCGAGTTCACGTCCGGCCCGGCGACTTTGCGCATTTCTACCTCGACGGCGAAATCATCAAAGCTCCTCTAGACTCGCGACCAGCCGATGATGTTGGGATCGAGGATGGAGATTTCAAACTGTTTGTCCACGTAAGCGGCCTGGCGCCCCTCGCCCAGGTCGGTCTCCCAGCCGCCCAATTCTTTGCTAAAATCGTCCTCAAACGTGAATTTGGTTACCGAGGGAGCGTCGTTGCGCCACACCTGTAGATTGTCAAAGGCGACCTGGAGGTTGGGCGCGCCTTTCGACGTACTCACGTAGAAACCCACATCTCCCCCGGTGAAGGTGGTATCGGTCACGTCGGCCAGATGGACGTTGTTGACATAGAAGTTCATGTAAGAGCCCTGGCAGGCCACGCGCAACAGATTCCACTGGGCCCCGGCATTGATGGCTGGAGAGTCAGTCCACGGCACCAATTCCTCCCACTCGCCGTCCAGCACCCGGTGTATAGCATACTGACCATCGCCACTGATGGAAAATCGGTAGAAGTTATCGCTGTCCTGAAACCGGAAAGTCACCCCATAACTGTTGAGGTCAGGTCCGCTTACCTGCCCGGCCTCTACTTCCAGGACGAAATCCGTAAAGAACTTACCACCCCAGGTCCAAACGCTGTAATCTTCAGTGGCGATGTTGAACACGTACTCGCCGTTCTGATAGGCCACTTCGTAATCGGCCTCGCTGGAGGTCCACCACCCACTGGACGGATCCCCAAAATCCTCCTCGTATAGGAGCGGGCCGGGCAAGGGGGTCGAGGTAGGAGTGGCGGTCGGGGGCAACGGTTTGGTCGGAGATGGGGTCGGCTTGGGTGTCTTGGTCGCCGCTTTCGTGGGAGTAGCGGTGGGCACGCCCCTGGTTGGAGTGCTGGTAGGCAAAACGACCACTGCTGTCGCTGTTGTCTTGGGAATAAGGTTGGGAATGGCGATCACGCCAACGATGGCCACACATACACAGAGGACCACCCCTACTCCAATGGCCACGGGAATCGCCGGAATTCCTTTCTTCGCTGGCGCAGTGGCGGGCGGCGCCGCCTCAATTTTTCGCCCGCATTCTCCACAATACAGATCACCTTCTGGGACTTCTGCCCCGCAGTATGGACATTTCATGTTATTCTCCTTCCGGGCCGCTATCTGGCAAAGCTGTTCCGCAATCACACTATGTACTCATAGTTTACCACACCTATCTCGATTGTCAAGAGTAGGCAAGCAGGACAAGAGGCTATCTTGTCCTACGCTCCGCACCGGAGCATAAGAACGGCGGTGAATATCACAGGGGCCGAGGTGGTTCAGAGCTGCACGATGTTGCCGGGTGCCGTATCCCTTGTGCCGGGCAAAACCATACCCCGGATATTTTTCCTCCAAGTCCATCAGGAGCCGGTCGCGGGTCACTTTGGCGATGATCGAGGCGGCAGCAATGGACAGGCATTTCGCGTCACCTTTGATGATGCCTTTCTGGGGCAGCGCGACTTCCTCCAGGTGCAGAGCGTCAATGAGGAGGAAATCTGGTGGAGGGGAAAGTTGCTGCACGGCAGCGGCCATGGCCTGGCGGGTAGCGGGTACGATGCCTAAGGCATCAATGACCTCAGCGGCAATTATGCCTATGCCTATGGCAACGGCTACCGCGCTAATGCGTCCGTACAGCGCATCGCGCTGTCGGGCCGAAAGTTGCTTGGAATCGCGCACACCGTCCAGCATCCGGTTTAAGGCGGGGTCATGCAAGGGCAGGATCACCGCCGCGGCGACCACCGGTCCGGCCCAGGCCCCGCGTCCGGCTTCATCCAGGCCAGCGATGTGCTGATAACCCTGAGCGCGGAGAACGTACTCCTCTGCCAGGGTTGGTTTTTCGCGCTGATTTCTACCCCTTGTCTCCATGGAAATGGCCTGTCCCAAGCAACCAGTAACCGGTAACGAGTAACGAGGGGGCGATGCTGTTATTCGTCGTACTTCCCCCGCCAATCGTTGAGCCGCACTCGCAGGACATCCTTGAAGTTACGCCAGGAATCGCGGAGCGGGTTGACTTTGGCGTGGGAACCGTAGTACCATTGTACCGGCACTTCTTTGATGCTATAGCCCCTCTTCCGGGCCAGGAACAGGAGTTCGACATCGAATCCGGTTACCGCCCCACCTTTAATCGTCCCCGCGTCCGCGCCATACAGCCGCAGTCGCTGGAAGAGGTCCTGGGCCACGTCATGGCGCAATCCTTTGAAGCCACACTGGGTATCTTGCAGGTCAGGCAGGGCTAAGAGACGGACAATGAAGTTGAAAACGCGGCCCATCAGGTGTCGGTAAAAGGGTTCGTTATAGCGCCGTGCACCCAGGGCTTCTCGGGAGCCGATGACCACGTCGTGTTGGTCCATCAGCGCGGCCAGTGCTTTGCCCGTCTCTTCGATGGGTACTGCCAGGTCTGCATCGGTGAAGATCACATATTGTCCTTCGGCAGCCAGCACGCCGGTACGCACCGTGTAAGCCTTACCCCGATGATCGTTGCGGATCAATCGCAGGCCAGGGTAGCTGTCCATGTATCTTTCGACGACCCGCACGGTACCATCGCTGCTGCCGTCGTCCACGACGATGAGCTCCGCCCTGTAATCCTGAGCGCGCAGGTAGGCGATGATTGTCTCCAGCGTGCCCGGCAGGCGGCGCTCCTCGTTATATGCGGGCACGACAATAGATAGAAGTGGCTGGTCGTTGCTCACTTTCGTCTTCAACCTCCTAGTGTGAAGTTAATTCTACCTCCCACCGCAGAGTGCGCGGAGAGCACAGAGTTTTCCTTCTCTCTGCCTGCTCGGTGGCCTCGACGGTGAAAAAATCGTGGTCATCAACACACTACCGGGTGACGAGCAAGGATTCGATGTATTTGTCGGATACGCGCCGCGCGCGTTGGATAGCACGTCTCTTGCGCCAGGCACGAGGCAAACCGGGCAGGGCCGCTATCTGGCCGCGCAACGTAGCTCGCGCTGCTGCTCCTCGCCAGGCACGCAACGCAGACCATCCACGGCGGAACTGGGCCCGCAGCACGAGGGCCCAGTACTTGCGCCACAAACTCGCAGGATAGTTTTTGGCTATGGTCCAGATGGTATTGCGGGCCACATAAAAGCTGGCGATGGGGCCTCCACCGGTGGCGCTCAGCTTGTGATAAACCACTGCCCGGGGCACATAGATGCATTTGTAGCCAGCTAGTTGAGCGCGCCAGGCCAGGTCCACATCCTCGCAGTAGCTTCCGAAATCCTCGTCCAGCAGGCCGATATCGTCTAGCATTGTTCGCTGGTACGCCGGGGCCACGCCTGCCGCACCGAAAATCAGTTCCTCCTTGTCGAACTGGCCTTCATCACGCTGCCACACCCCCCGGCTATCGGGGATACCGTCCACGCCGCAGTAATCGCCCGCCGTATGCAGGGTATCCCGCCGGTCGAAGAGCAAAACCTTAGGTGTGGCCATCCCCGCCTCAGGGTGGCGTTGCAGAGCGGCCACCATCTCGGCCAGCCAGCCGGGATCGGCTTCGGCATCGTTGTTCAGTACGGCCAGAATCTCGCCTCTGGCAACGCGAAACCCGGCATTCACCCCACCAGCATACCCACGATTGCTTTCCAGGGCTACCACCCGCACTTCTGGAAACTCACGGGCCAGCAGGGCTAGCGAGTCGTCGGTGGAGCCGTTGTCCACAACGATAACCTCGAAATGCGGATATGTCTGCCGACGCAGCGAGCCCAGGCAAGTGGGGAGGTGGTGTGCACCATTCCAGTTAGGGATGATGATGGAAACTGGGAGCTGGCTGCCGGAAGCTAGTGGCTGGTGGCTGATGGCTGGCATTTCACTGCTCGGCGGCAAAGTAGGCTTCTAAAGCATCCTCCCAGGGCCGCAGGGTAATGCCCAGCTCCGTGCCACAGAAATTGCGCAATGGGGAGTAGAGCGGCGGGGTTGAGAGGCGTGAATACTGGTCAGAGGTGATAGGCTCCACAGGCACGTGCCCCAGTCCGGCCAGTTGTAGGATTTTGACCGCGAAATCGTACCGGGAGCAAATCCCGAAGTTGGTGAAGTGGTAGATACCGTACTGGCCAGTGCGGATGAGTTGTGAGATAGCTGTCGCCAGGTCGGGCGCGTAGGTGGGTGAGCTGATTTCATCGGTGACCACGCGCAGCGCACCGTGCTCTCTGGCCCTGGTTATAATCTTGTAAGGGAACGTCTGGCCGCTGCGGGCGTAGAGCCAGGCGGTGCGTACGATGTAGCTCCTGGGCCACAGCATTTGCACCAGCAATTCGCCGGCTGCCTTAGAGCGGCCATAAGCGTTGATAGGATGTGGCGGGTCGAATTCCAGATAGGGTTCGGTTTTGGTCCCGTCGAACACCTCATTGGTGCTGATGTGGACCAGGTCTGCGTGACAACGCTGGCAGACAAGGGCCAGGTTCTGCGCGCCCAGGGCATTAACCCGGTAGGCCAGGTCAGGATCGCGCTCGCAGCCGTCTACGTTAGTGTAGGCCGCGGCATTGATCACCACGTCGGGCCGGAAATCGCAGATAGCTTGTTCGATGCTGACCCGCCGGGTGATGTCGTATTCGGGCAGGTCCATGCCCAACAGCGTGTCTTTCTCCAGAACCTCTTGCAGGGCAGTACCCAATTGACCTTTGCAGCCAGCAATGACGATACGCATGGGGGTTTCTCCATCAGCCTGTGATCTGGTATCTATTATAGCACACAATCGCTGACTATCCAAAGTCAACGGAGTCAACGGATTAAACGGATTCGCTCATATAGAATAGAGTGTGCTATTCGATTCAGCGCAACTGAGGTATAATAGGGACCTTACCGATGACATTCTTGCTTATTGGGCAAGAAAATGAACCACGAAGGACACCAAGGACACAAAGG
>JANLFX010000209.1 GCA_024653325.1 Anaerolineae bacterium | reverse complement strand
TAAGTAGTGGCGAGCGAACGCGGAAGAGCCCAAACCAGGGTATAGCAATATACCGTGGGGTTGAGGACTGGCGGAATGATTCGGAAGGTCTAGCGGAATGAGCGGATGGAAAGCCGCGGCCGTAGAGGGTAAAAGTCCCGTACGCGAAAGATTGGAAGACAGGCCAGGATCCGGAGTACCACGAGGCACGTGAAACCTCGTGGGAAGCAGGGAGGACCACCTCCCAAGGCTAAATACTCCCTGGTGACCGATAGTAGAGGAGTAAACCCTATGTTTACAAGCAGTTGGAGGGAGTTAAGGCCCGACAGCGTACTTTTTGTAGAACGGTCCGGCGAGTTATGGTATGCGGCGAGGTTAAGTGCTTATGGCACGGAGCCGAAGGGAAACCGAGTCTTAAGAGGGCGTGGAGTCGCATGTCATAGACCCGAAACCGGGTGACCTACCCATGGACAGGTTGAAGCGGGAGTAAAATCCCGTGGAGGACCGAACCACATGACCGTTGAAAAGGTCTGGG
>JANLFX010000208.1 GCA_024653325.1 Anaerolineae bacterium | reverse complement strand
GGAGTGTTAGCCGTCCATCGGCGTCAATTTTTACTTTAGCCAAGGGAATACCTCCTGTCGGGTGTGGGTAGGGTTGGCAACCCGACCTACGGTTCTCATCAATCCAAACGTCGCTGTAAGATCCAGGTGGCCAGGGCAAAGAAGAGCAGGGTGAACCCGGCCAGCGCCCCCAGGTCCAGAGCCATTTGTCCAGATACTGTGCCCAGCAACGTCGTCCGCAGGGCCTCCACGCTGTAAGTCAGGGGCAGGAGGCGGGCCAGCACTTGCAACGTCGGTGGCAGATCGGTCAGGGGCACGAATACCCCGCCCAGGAAAATCATGGGAAAGCGGAAGAAATTGGCCAAGGTCTGGGCCTCGAACACTTCTTGCACCGCCACTGAAACGAAAGCGCCCAGGGTCGAGAAAGCGGTTGTGCTCAGCAGCAGTGTGAGCAGCGCCGGACCCAGCCGCCACGCCGCCAGGCCAAAGCCTATGGTCACCCCCACCAACACCACCCCGCTGATCAACAGGCCAAAAAGTACCCCGCCTACCACTTGTTTTTGTCAATCGAAAACAGGGCCATTTGATCATCGAAAAGAGGGCCATTTGG
>JANLFX010000207.1 GCA_024653325.1 Anaerolineae bacterium | reverse complement strand
ATTCTGCCACAAATTCGCCGGATGAGCCAATCAATTTACCGGAAACTATAGTTCTTATCGGGCGCAGCATAGCGCACCAGCATCCTTGGCTTTTGGACTTGTACCAAGTGGTGTTCACGCTGAGAATCGAGATAGCTTTTGATCATAGCCGTCGTGGCCGCCCCAACAGACTCGACTTTGTATCCGTTGGCCCACAGATTCCTGCGGCCGATCAAGTCTTCGGTCTCTGGATAGAGTGTGAATACTTGTCTAGCAATGGTGCTCTTCGTCTTCTGGACAACTTCGCTGATAGAGTGATTGGGCCTGAGCGAGAGAAAGATTTCAAGGAACCGTGCCCGTAGTTGTAGACTCAACAAATGGTAGTTTTCTTGCTCACATATCTCCTCAAGCCAGGTGATGACCTGCTCTGCTAATTCACCCACAAACACGGGCCGGTTGCGCCGTGTTTGGAAGACCAAAAGGTAGTGCAGGAAATAAACTGACGGCAAATCCCGATAAGGTGGCCTTAAAGACATCGTACTTTCTCTGGTTCAGCGGTGACAGCTTCCCCGCCGTTGGCGAGGGCTTCCCACAAGCCCCTCACGTAATGAGGGGTCAGTGA
>JANLFX010000206.1 GCA_024653325.1 Anaerolineae bacterium | reverse complement strand
GGATGGGTGCGGTAGTCACCACACGGCAAATCTAACAATGTCGAGTTAGCTTGTGGTGCGAAACGCGTAGCGACGGGCGGCTCTGCCCGGTAAGGCCGACGCGGCGGTCGGCCGCTACGTTTTGTACCGGAAACCAGATTATGGGCAAGATGTCATCTTGCTCTACGAACCGCTCAGGGACAGCGGATGATGTCCTGCGCCCACAGGCAATCGGCACAGGAGGGATTCCAGCCCCAGCAACCTTCGTTGGCAGCGGTGATGTCACAGGTGTCGCGCAGGTCGCAGTCCACGCATGAAGGGAAATGGAAGCGGCGCACTTCTGCCCGGAAGCGGACGTAGTCCTCGGAGGTCCATATCTCCGCCAGGGTAGCCTGGTTGACGTTGCCCAGGGTGTAGCGGGTTACTTCCTTGCGCCGGCCAAAGATGTAGTATGGGTAAGAATGGGACAGGGCGTAGCAGGGGCTTACCCCTCCATCCCAGCCGATAACCAGGGCGTTGTTGGCGATAAAGCGGCAACGTCGCTCGGCCCCCCAGCTCATACGGGGCAGTTCCATCGTGCCCCACAGCAACCAGTCATCGCTGATGAGAGCCCAACCGGTGGGTACGGGCAGCGGTTCCGCACCGTCCCGGCTGTAAAGGGCATCGGCGGCCATCTCTGGAGTGTGGGGCAAAACGTGGGTGA
>JANLFX010000205.1 GCA_024653325.1 Anaerolineae bacterium | reverse complement strand
GAGAGATTTTCCCCAGGGGGGTACAGGGGGCGGAACACAAGCTGTCACATATAGTCCCATCCCGGTAAGCATAAGGAACCTATGGAGGCTCGAATGAAGCTCAGTGATCCCAAGGAGGCATTGCTGCGAAGCCTACGGATTCAGTCATCCGACTTTCCGGCGGATATGCAAGAAATCGAAACCGCTATCGCTAATAAGAAGTATAGGAAGGCGTTCTTATTAATTCATGACCTAAGAGGGCGAGGGGTATGGATACCTTCTCCCGAAGATGAACAGAGCATTGAGGACTTTTGGTGGAAATATGCTAATTAAATACTGTGGGTAACAGCCTATTACCTGGACAGTCCGTAGGTTGGGTTGAGGCGCAGCCGAAACCCAACACTTCTGCCAGCCGTGCCCTTCGCCGTGCTGCGGGATGCCATCCCGCCCACCGCGACCATTACCGTCCCCGCGCGCAGCGGCTCACCCACCTTCTCCGTGGAGTGGAGCGGCAGCGACGGCGCTGGCTCCGGCGCCGCCACGTACGACCTGGAGGTCAGCGAGGACGGCGGCGTGTCGTGGACCCGCCTGCTGACCAACGACCCGCAGACCAGCTACCAGTACACCGGCCAACCGGCCCACACCTACACCTTCCGCGTCCGCGCCACGGACTACGTACGTAACACCGGCAACTGGGCCGAGGCGACCTGAGGTTACCCCCATTCTTTGGACCACGGACCGGTAAAAATAAGGTGAAGACCTGCTGACTGGCCGGGG
>JANLFX010000204.1 GCA_024653325.1 Anaerolineae bacterium | reverse complement strand
GGCTCATATTGGCTTCGGGGTGAAATGAGGTATCATCAACATCCTCATGAAGTCGGCGGTGACTCGTTTGAGATTGTGGGCCCACTCAAACATAGCGACGTAGAGGGCCAGGAATTTCTTGTGCACACCGCGAAAAGGGCGTAGGAAGTTGCGCAATCCAGTCCAGATTCCTTCCAGTGTGTTGCAATGCACTTCACGGACCCCATCGCCATCGTCGTCACGAGCCCACTCACGATGGGAATGGCACACCGTGGCATGACCTCGTCCCGTGGTCATGATGTGATTGTAGGCTGAGCTCTCGTCAGTGTAGAGGGTTGTTGTTGGTTGTGTCTCACTTTCGACTTGCGGCTGGATAGTTGTTTGCTGGGTGTTCTCACAAACGGTGAGGCGAATCTGGCCCGTCGTGCGGCCCACCACTCCCAGAATCGGAGGCCGGTCATTCTCCATCGTGCCTAGTCCGCGGTGCTTGTTGGCGCGGCGACGGGGAGGGTCGTTGGGATCGCGATGGGGAGTACCCTTCTCGCCAGCATTCTGGAACATCTCGTCCGCTTCGGTCTCCTCATCGAGGAGTGGATCCTTGGGCTTACGCTCCAGAGCCAGGCGCTGAATCTGATGACGCCGTTTGAGAAGCGTGCCATAGTCCAGATTCAACTCCTTGGCCAGATGAAGCGTCGGAACGCCTTGGACAAACCCTCGCATCACCAAGACAATGGTCTTGCAACTATAGCGCGTGCCGGACCAAACGGTACCCGTGAACAGATTGAATACTTTGCCACACTTGCGACAGCGGTAGTCGAAGAGTGGATCACGGCTACGGTCGTGAGGCGCCTGGTCTGGCGGTAACGGATGACCGACGGGACATTTCAAACCCTCAGGATGAAGCATGCGCGACAA
>JANLFX010000203.1 GCA_024653325.1 Anaerolineae bacterium | reverse complement strand
CAACCTCAGGAGATAATTCCGTGTTCCCTTGCCCACACCGCTGCCTCTACCCGAGACTCTACCCCCAACTTCTTCAGGATGTTGCTGACATGGAAACCCACCGTCCAGGCAGTCACCTTCAGTGCTTGAGCAACCTCCTTGTTGCTTTTCCCTGCCGCTACCAGCGCCAACACCTCCCGCTCGCGCCTGGTCAGGCCCTCCCATCGCTGCTCCACTTCCTCCCACCAACGCTGAACGCGGGCCAACTGTTCCGCCGTCCACAGCCGCTCCCCTTGTGCCGCCGTCCGCACCGCGGCCACAATTGCGCCGGGGGCCTCGTTCTTGAGCAAATAGCCCAATGCTCCGACAAACCACATTCCCCACAGATAGCGGTCTTCATCATAGGCACTGAGGGCCAGCACTTTGATCGGCAAACCACGCCCTTTGATCTCCACCGCCACCTGCGGCCCGCTCATCCCCGGCAACTGGCAGTCCAGCACGACCATGCCTAGCTGCCATTCCAACCTAATCGGTTTCCAGACGTACCCGTGAAATCTCCCAGGGTGGCCCTATCCCCTTGTTTATCACCAGTGGGCCTATATGATAACCGCGATTCCACATTGTCCAGTGCAAAAGGGCCACATCCCCGTCCTCGTATTGAACACGGATTTCCATAACCACTTGGTACATGGGATCTCTAGCGCCCAAAGGCCCATGCAGATTCTCTAACGTGATTTGCTCAATTTCCCACTGCTCAACTGGATATACAGAAACCGATGACATAAACGTCCCACATTGCAATAGCATCGCATCGGACTTGGGCAGGCCTCCATCACGCTCGACAATATCCGCTATCCGCTCCTGGAAACTCGTGTAGCAATGTCCTATGAGGGCTGGCGGTGGCATGGATTTCCCCCTGCGGTAGTGATACGGGAACCATCCAACAACTACGAGCGCCAGCAGAACTATC
>JANLFX010000202.1 GCA_024653325.1 Anaerolineae bacterium | reverse complement strand
CTAAGTATGTAACAAGAAGTTTCTTGCACTTTTGCTGCTCTTGTGGTAAAAAGAGCAACAAAAGAGCAGCGAGGTGCAAGATGATCTACGCCAGACAACCGACAGAAGAAGAAGATAAAGAACTCAAGCGCATGGTCCGGCAGGCTGTGGGACGGATCAGCCAACGCGCCACCCTCATCCTTTTGTCAGCCCGCGGCAAGACCGTCCCCGAGCTGGCCGACCTCTTTGAACTCAGTGAGGTTACCGTCCGCTTGTGGATCAAGCGCTTCAATACCCACGGTCCGGCAGGCCTGTATGACCAACCCCGCCCTGGCCGGCCCCGCAAGGCCACTCCGGCGGTGCAGGAAGCTATTGTCCAGATGGTGCAAGACGACCCGCAGTGGGAGGGGTATGTGGCCACCTCCTGGACAGTGGCAATGTTGGTCCTGGCCATCGCCCACAAGCTGAAGGTGAGCCTGAGCCCCAGCACGCTGCGGGGCGTGCTGCATGACCTGGGCCTGCGCTGGGGACGTCCCCGCCTGGCCATGCCCGCCAAGGTGGACCCTGACAAGGCCCAGAAACAGTGGGCCTTGGCCAAGGCAGCAGTAGAAGCGCCCCCGGCGACCGTGATCTTGTACGCCGATGAATCGCGGATCCAGCTTATGCCCCTGATCCGGGCCATGTGGCACTGGGTGGGCCAACAGATCCGCGTGCCGACACCGGGTTCGAACGTCACGCGGGCCCTGTTTGGGGCGTTGAACATCGACACCGGGCAATGGACCTATCTGGTGCGGGAGCGGATGCGCAAAGAGGACTTCATCGCCTTCTTGGAGCATCTGTTGGAAGTCTATCCCGCCGTGCCGATCCTCCTGATCGTGGACAACTTCAGCAGCCATACGGCCCATCTCGTTCAGGAATGGTTGGCGCAACATCCGCGCTTGCAGTTGCACTACTTGCCCAAGTATTGTTCACATTTGAACCCGGTGGAGGGCATCTGGCTGCGATTGAAGGGCAAGTTGGCCGCCAATCGGTTGTACGGTTCGATGGTGTTATTACTACAAAGTGTAGAGGAGTTCTTTGATCAGATGACACCCGAACAGGCGCTCGTTTGGGCCGGAGTAGCAACCTGAAAAAGCAAAGGAATTTTCTGCTACTTACTT
>JANLFX010000201.1 GCA_024653325.1 Anaerolineae bacterium | reverse complement strand
CGGAGGCTCACCAGGCGTGATTTCTAATCGCTAGCCTAATTTTTAGACATGCTCTTAGTGGGCCTCAGCGGACACGGCAATGTTGAGGTCGGTCACCAGAGCCTCGATGTCAATGCCGTGGGCTTTCGCGCCCTGCTCGATGTTCTCGTACCGGGCGACGGCGCAGCCAATGCACATCAGCCCGTGGTGGAGGAACACCTGAACCGTTTTAGGGTATTTCTGCACCACTTCTCCGATGGACATTTCTTTGGTGATTAACATGTAGCTATTGTCCTTTCTTTCTTAATCAAAATCAGAAGCGTTCGGGATAAGCCCGGTCTTCCAATGCAGCGATGAATTTCTCGGCCTCCATAGCCGCCATCGCCCCGCTCCCCACAGCCGTGGCAATCTGCTGTAATACCCACTCTTGCACATCACCTGCCGCGAACACGCCCGGTACGCTAGTATGACACTGGCGGTCGGTGACAATGTAGCCCCGTTCGTTCAGTTCCAGTTGCCCGCCCAGAAATTGGGTATTGGGCTCGGTGCCTATGTAGATAAAAACACCATCTGTGGGGTGTGCGAATTCCTCGCCAGTTTGGATGTTTTTCACGTGCACGCCGGTCACCCCGGTTTCGCTTCCCAGAATTTCAGTGACTACCGAGTCCCAGATGAATTTGATTTTCTCATTACGGAAAGCTCGCTCTTGCATGATTGACTCTGCACGCAGACGGTTGCGGCGATGGATCAGGTACACCTCGGTGGCGAATTTGGTGAGATATATCGCTTCTTCGACTGCCGTGTTTCCACCCCCGACGACGACGACCCGCCGGCCAGTGTAGAAGAAGCCATCACAGGTAGCGCAATAAGATACCCCCCGGCCGGTGTATTGCTTCTCGCCGGGAACACCCAGTTTGCGAGGCGATGCTCCCGTAGCCACGATGAGGGCCAGAGCCTGGTAAGTACCACTGTACGTTTGCACTTTAAAGGGGTGCACCGAGAGGTCCACACCAGTTACCTGATCCATCACCACGCGCGTGCCAAAGCGCTCCGCTTGCTTTTGCATGCGCTGAGCCAGTTCTGGTCCAGTAGTGCCCTCTGGAAAACCGGGGTAATTGTCCACCTCGCTGGTCAGGGCGATCTGCCCACCCAGGCTGGGGCCAGCGATAAGCAGTGGGGATAGATTGGAACGCCCGGCATAGATGCCCGCCGTGAACCCTGCCGGCCCACTGCCAATAATGATCAGTTTTTCTGTGCCCATGCTAACCTCAGCTTTTTAATAGACTACCTCGACATTGTTAGATTTGCCGTGTGGTGACTACCTCACCCATCCCCACC
>JANLFX010000200.1 GCA_024653325.1 Anaerolineae bacterium | reverse complement strand
GTGAGGGAGGGGTTAGGAGAGGTCAAAAAGCCCGAATTTAACATTGTCGAGCTATCCGAGCAGGGGTGGCACCCGCGCGGTCAGGCCGTGCAGGCGAGCCTGGGCCAAGGTCAGCGCCGAGAGGAGCGGGTTCATAGGCACCATCATAACCGGTGTGACGCCCATCAGGCGGGCCTGGTAGGTGGTGTTCAACATCAGATCGTTGTGCTCGTTTACGGTGTATACCTTGCGATCGGGATACCGGGCTCTCAGCCACTCCGCGACCTCGCCGACCGCACACGGGCCCACAACCAGGATGTCTCCCGGCAGTTCTTCCAGTTCGCTCTTATCTATCCCCCGGCCAAATATCAATGCCCATCCGCCCCGGCCATGGTAATCATTGGTCAGCATCTCCAGGATGCACTCGCTGTTGCCTTTGCAACCCTCCACACAAGCCAGTTCTTGGCCCTCGATGATACGCACGTCTGGATGAAAACGGCGCAACAATGTATGGGGGTATTTTTGAGCGAAGCGAGCGAGAGGTACACCCATCACCTCAATGTTGGCCAAATCGCCTTCCCCCAGGCCCCATTCAGCAGCCAGCCGCAGGTGTTCGACTTCGGCGAGGCTGTAGCCCAGAATGCGCGCGCCTACCACGTCCACCGCCAGTGTATCGTTCCCGCCGATGAGCAGGTTCATGGGCACAACGCACTCTTCGAGCAGGGCGGTCACCGGAAAATGACCGTGGATAGTAGCGCTCAGCCCTTCGATGAGGCAAAAATCCGGACGGATGAGGTCATATATGGCCGCCAGGCGGCGATGCAGGGTCTGGTGAGTATGGCGGGCCATGCGGTCGGCGTGGATGGGAAAGGCCTGCTGGTTCTTTACCCCCAGGGTAACCGTGGTCATGGAATGTGTTTTGAGCTTGGGCAGACTCAGATAGAAGTTGTCATCCTTGTGGGCGATGAGATCATCGTACAGGCGGCGGGGAATGCGGGTGGGTGCCTCTTCGCCGCGCAGCGTAACCTCGACAGTCGGTCCTTCGTCCAGATAAACGGCCTCCGCGCCGTAGCGCCGGCACAGCTCGGCGTAACCGGTGAGCCTGAACACCAGACGGGTGAAATTGCCGTTGGTACAGTTTTCCATCACCGCCAGGCGCGTATACCTGTGATCGCGCAAGAAGGCCAGCAGGGCCTCCAGCACCCGCGGATCGGTGTGAGTATGCGGTGAGAAGTGAATGCCGTTGGGTTTGATGAACACCGTGCCCGCGCGCGGGATCACCTTTTCCACACCCCCGAAAGCGGCGAATATCTGCTCGATACTCTCCGTCAGCGTTCGCTGGCTGACGTCGGCAATAACTACTTTGGGCATGGTTCTTTCTCCTAATTGGACATTGGCGTTTTTGTTCGTAGTGATGGCTTCAGCCGTCCAAGAGAGCGAAA
>JANLFX010000001.1 GCA_024653325.1 Anaerolineae bacterium | reverse complement strand
AGGGCCGGGGTGGGGATGGGTGAGGTAGGCACTGCACGGCAAATCTAACAATGTCAAGATAGTTACTCCAGATCAACAAAAGACAGAGATTTTAAGGAGGCCACAACCCTATGACCGGCTCTTATCGAGCCATACTGGTTATCCTGCTGCTCGGCGCATTTCTCCGCTGGAGCGGACTCGGACCCATGTCAGATATGCTCAGCTACGATGAGGCATACAATGGGGTAGATACCCTATCTCTCTTGCGCTCTCCACGGCTGACCCCTTTTTTACCCGCCAACCACGGACGGGAAAGCCTTTGGTGCTATATATTGATTCCTTTTGTAGCAATATGGGGTGCGCGTCCCTTTGCTCTCCGGCTGGCCGCCACGATGATGGGTGTCCTCACCATGGCTGCCACGTATAGGCTGGGGAAAGAGCTCCTGAGCAGATCTGCCGCTTGTTGGGTGACGCTGGCATTGGGAGTCTCTCAATGGCATGTCCATCAGAGCCGTACGGCTCTCAGAGCTACCCTTTTACCTTTGATCGGGACGCTGGCTTTTGCCGCCCTCTTGAAAGCCCAGCGAACCAACAAACTGTCCCAGTGGATTTACGCGGGGATATGGATAGGCCTCCTGACCTACACCTACTTCTCGGCTGTTCTTTGGATCTTATATGCGCTGATCTTGCTGGTCTGGTGGTGGTTCTCGGATCGGGGAAAACGCCGTGGCCTGGTGACTACGTTTCTGGTAGCCGTCCTGTTGTTTCTGCCCATGCTCGCTTATGGCATTACTCACCCGCAGGAGATCTTTCAGCGTCCGGAAGCGGTCAGGGTATCCACTTTGAATGAAGTGTGGAACAACGTGCGCTTGTGGGGAAGGGCCTGGTTCCACCAGGGTGATCCGGATGCCCGATACAATCCGATCAGCCGTCCGGTGGTGGATTCTGCTTTGATTCCCGCATTTCTGGTAGGAATCGTTGGCCTCTGGTGGACTGTGAAACGGCAATGGCATGTTTTTTGGATTGCCGGGTTGATCCTGGTTTCTATCCTCCCTTCCCTTCTGACCAAAGATGCACCCCACTTCCTGCGCGCGGTAGGGTTGATCATTCCCGTGGCTCTGTTAACCGGTGCCGGAGCCTGGCAATTGGAGCGGGTTATCCGCCGGTTAGGGGTCAGAAAATGGGCTCCGGTCTTTCCCCTGATTCTCTTCGTGATCGGAGGGTTCGCAACTTACCACGATTGCAACGATCGCTGGTTGCATCATCCAGAGGTTTTCACGCTGATGGAGCAACATGCTAATCAGGCAGCCAATTTTATCAAAGCCTCCGTGGAGGAAGAAAGTCCTGTGTACTTCTCACCTTTTACCCCTTCCCATCCCGTTATCGCCTTTCGCAGCGCCGACCTGGCCCCCCGGCCCGTGGGCGCCTTTGACAGCCATTTCTGCCTGGCTATTGCAGACGTCCCTGCCGTTTACGTCTCTCTCACCATGTATGAACCCGAGTTCCAGCAGACACTCTCACCGTGGGCCGAAACCACCGTCCTTACCCAGGATCCCGCTCAGAACCCTCCCCGATACACTGTCTTTCAGGCCATCCCCCGCCCAGAGTTCCTCCACGGCCCATTCCAGGCCAAGATAACTTTTGGGGAAGCGGTGGAAATGCACTCGTTGACTCCCGTTCCCGCAACTGTTGAAGCCGGGAGCACGATCGTGTTGAATCTTGGGTTGAGGGCATTGCGTCCTCTGGATCGGGTTTACAGCGTTTTCGTCCATCTGTATGGCAATCCCACGCCTTACGAAGGGGGGCCACTTTGGGCACAGGGTGACAATTGGATCTGTCCTTCTTACCCCTCCACTTCGTGGAGGATGGACGAGACAATTGTACAATCATTCCGACTGGCCATTCCGACCGACATTCCTGCCGGTCGCTATCTGATCGCGGTTGGGGTTTATGAAGCTCCGGCGGGAGCCCGGCTCCCTATAGATGGTACTCAAACTGATTTCTTCGTCCTCCGGGAAGTAGAAATCCAAGCCCAACCGAATTCATAATTCGTTAAACGCAACACGCGAAACGTGATCGCGGAGGAAAAGAACAGTGTCAGAAAGATCCATCCAGTCATTCTTCGGAACCCCTCTAAACGTGGTCAACGTCGGCCTGCGCTCCTTTGCCGAGAGCCTGCAGGCCCAGGGCGTGCCGGTGACCCAGGTGGACTGGAGGCCACCGCTGGTGCCCAAATTGCTCTTCACCCGACGGGGAGCGGACATCGAAGCCGCCAACGCCGAGGCGGTCAACCGCATCCAACAGGGCCGTCCGGTGTTAATAGGAATGGGTATCGCCCGTGAGGTCATCCCCGGCTACCATGACCGGCTCATCCTCCATTCCGGCCCGCCCATCACCTGGGAACGAATGTGCGGCCCGCAGCGGGGCGCGGTGATGGGTGCGCTGGTCTACGAAGGGCTGGCGAGAGATGAACAGGAGGCGGCGGAACTGGCTGCCAGCGGCGAGATCGAATTCGCCCCCTGCCACCACTACCACGCCGTAGGCCCCATGGCGGGCATCATCTCCCCTTCAATGCCGGTTTTTATCGTCAGGAACGAGACCTTTGGCAATCTGGCCTACGCCACGCAGAACGAGGGCCTGGGGCGCGTGCTGCGCTACGGAGCCTTCGGGCCGGACGTTTACCAACGGCTGCGCTGGATGGAAGAAGTGCTTTACCCCACCCTCAAGACGGCCATCGAATCCATCGAAGGGGGCATTGACCTGCGGGCGCTGATCAGCCAGGCGCTGCACATGGGGGATGAAGGTCACAACCGTAACCGCGCCGGCACTTCACTTTTCCTGCGGGCAGTCACCCCGGCCATCATCCGCACCTGTCCAGACCGGGAACGAGCAGCGCAGGTCTTCGAGTTCATCGAGGGCAACGATCACTTCTTTCTGAACCTCTCCATGGCCGCCGCCAAAGCCATGCTGGAGCCCGCCGAGGGCATTGAGGGAGCGACTATTCTGACGGTGATGGCCCGCAACGGCACCGATTTCGGCATTAAGATGGCCGGAATGCCCGAACGCTGGTTCGTCGCCCCGGCGGGAAGGGTCAAGGGGTTGTATCTGCCGGGTTTCAGCGAGGCAGACGCTAACCCCGACATCGGTGACAGCACCATCACCGAGACGGCGGGCTTCGGCGGATTTGCCATGGCCGCTGCTCCGGCCATCGCCAGGTTCGTGGGCGGCACGCCGCAGGAGGCCCTGCAGGCCACGCTGGAGATGTACGAAATCTGCTTCACCGAACACGAGCATTTCACCATCCCCGTCTTGAACTTCCGCGGCACGCCCCTGGGGATTGATGTGCGCAAAGTGGCGGAGACGGGCATCCTGCCCCGCCTCAACACGGGCATCGCTCACAAGGAGCCGGGCATCGGCATGGTGGGCGCGGGGGTGCTGCGCGCCCCGCAGTCGTGCTTCGCCGAGGCATTTGAGGCGGTGAGGGAGTGAGAATGCAGGAGATGGCAGACGTGGTCGTCATCGGCGCGGGAGTGATTGGATGCAGCACAGCATATCACCTGGCACGCATGGGCATCACTGATGTGCTCGTCCTCGAAATGAACCAGGTGGGCAGCGGCTCGTCCGGCAAATCGGCCTCCATGCTGAGCTTGCAGTTCGGCACCGACGAGTTGGGCACGCGCATGGCGAAGTACTCGTACGCCAGATATATGCACTTCGAGGAAGAAGTTGGCGTCCCCATAGACTTCAAGAAAATAGGCTGGGTGTCGCTGGCCACCCAGGAAAGCGCCGAACATCTGCGCCGGAGCGCGGAGTTGCTGCAATCCCTGGACATCGAGACGGAGATACTGAGCCCAGAGGAGATCAAGCGCCGCTACCCCGAGATAAACACCGAGGACATCGTGCTGGGCACCTGGGGGCCGGACGATGGCACCGTTGACCCGCACATGATCATGTGGGGCTACATCCGCCGGGCCCGGGAGATAGGTGTCAAGTTGCATCAGGGCGTACGCGCCACAGGGATCCGCGTCCGGCACGGGCAGGTAGAAGGCGTCCTCACCAGCGAGGGCTTCGTGGCAACCAGGACGGTGGTGAACGCCGGCGGGCCGTGGGCCATCGAGATAGGCAAGTGGGTTAGTGTGGACATCCCCATCATCAACGCGGCCAGGAGTATCGTTGTCACCGGCCCCTTTCCCGCGATTCCGTCCACCTGGCCTTTCTTCGAAGACCTCACCGCCGAGTGGTATTTCCGTCCCGAAGGCCCCGGCGTCCTGATGGGCATGGGCAAGACGCCCACGGAGGAACTGGACATCCCCTTTCGCCTGGAAGTGGTGGATGCGATGATGGACACGGCGGCTCATCGCGTGCCGGTGCTGATGAAAGCCCCTTTTATGACGGGATGGACGGGCGTGCGCCCGCTGACGGCGGACGAGCAGCCCATCCTGGGGCCGGTGCCCGCGGTGGAGGGGTTTATCCTCAATTGCGGCTGGGGCGGCGCGGGCATCATCCAGGCCCCCATCGCCGGGCAGCTCGTGGCGGAGTTGATCAGCGATGGGCGCGCCTCAACCCTGGACATCAGCCCATTCCGCATTGAGCGCTTTGAGGGCCCTTGACCCTCCCGCAGGTTTTGAACCTGCGGGAGGGTTAGGAGGGGCACGAGTTTCTTACCCATAATGAGTTCCCACAAGCAATGATAAAGATAGACGATAAGGAGCAACAACCATGAAACTAATAGACCTGACCATCCCCTTGGGCATCGCCACGCCACCGTGGCCCACCTACGAGCCGCTGCAGGTCAAGTACTTCAAGCGGCTGGCCCCCAACGGAGCCAACGGCCAGGTGCTCACCCACTCCAACCACCTGGGCACGCACCTGGACGGCGAGATTCACTTCTACACGCCGGGCAAGGACATCGCCGCCCTGCAATTGAACGAGTTCCTGGTCGGGCCGGGGGCGGTGGTGGACCTCTCCGACGCCACCGGCGATTACCAGATTTACACCTCGCAGATGATCGAGGAGCGGGTGGAGGTGCGCGAGGGCGACATCTTGATTATCCACACCGGCTACCACCACTTCGGCTGGGACATGCCCACTGCCGACGAGATTCGCTACATGGTCAAGCATCCCGGCCCCGACCGCGAGTTCGCCGCCTGGGTGCGGGAGAAGAAAATCCGCTGGATCGGGGTGGACTGCGGCAGCGCCGACCATCCGATGAACACCATCATCCGCGACTGGATGCCGCGCCAGGCCGCCGAGGCCGACCAGGTCTTCCGCCAGATGTACGGCCAGCCGCTGGCCGAGCGCTTCACCCCCGACAAGTACCAGTTGATGCACATCGAGTTGTTCCCGCACGGCATCATCCACGCTGAGTGCGTCGGCGGGGACATTGACCTGCTGTGCAACCGGCGGGCCATCATCGGCTTCTTCCCCTGGCGCTTCGTGGACGGGGAGTCCAGCATCGGGCGCTGCGTGGCCTTCGTAGATGATGACGAATACGAGGAACTGATGGCTCGCAAGGCGCAATTGCCTCAGACCCGCTTCGGCGACTGCTACGACCCAGCCCACGTGGAGAGTCTCAACCGATTGACAGAGCAGTTGTAGTCGCAGTTTCGAACACACCGCAGAGACGCGGAGAGCGCGGAGGGATTGATGGAGGTTAATCAGCTCACGGAGGCGATCATCGGCGCAGCGATTGAGGTGCACCGCGCTCTGGGACCAGGATTGCTGGAATCCGCCTCCGAAGAATGCCTGTGCCGAGAGTTGGATTTACGTCGAATTCCTTTTGAGCGCCAGCGCTCACTCCCTGTGGAATACAAGGGATTGAGCCTGGATTGCGGGTATCGCCTTGATCTCCTAGTAGCCGATACGGTTGTGGTGGAAATCAAAGCTGTCGAACGTTTGCTACCCATACACGAAGCCCAGTTGCTGACCTACCTGAAATTGGGCTGCTGATCAATTTCAACGTACCTGTCCTGAAAAAGGGCGTCCGCCGACTCGTTCTGGGCCTGAAAGAGTAAAAAGGTGTCTCTGCGCCCTCTGCGCCCCTGCGGTGAATGAACAACAGCAAATGAGCACCTTCCAGGGAGAAGTGCCATGCAACGATTTACCATCGCCTGCGCGCAATTCGCCGTCACGCCGATGGCGGTGCGCGAGAATGTACAGAAAGCCATCGCCTGGATTGAGCGCGCCGTGCAGGAGACCGAAGCCCAACTGATCGTCCTGCCGGAGACGGTGACCACCGGTTTCACCCCGGACTGCCCGGCAGAGGAACTGTGGGCGCGCGTGGATACACTACCCGGCGCGATGACCGAACCGGTATCCGCTGCCGCCCGGAAACTCGGAGTGTACGTCGTGTTCCCCACCTACGAGCGCGGCCTGCAGCGCGGCGTGGTCTACAACAGCGCGGCCCTCTTCGGTCCCGACGGCGAGATGCTGGGCCGCTACCGTAAAACCCACCTCTTCCCCACCGAGCGACTCTCCGGCGGCGGCCCCTCGACTTCGCTCAGGCCACGCACTGAGCCTATCGAAGTGACAGGCTGGTCTACACCGGGGAGTGAAGCGGTGGTGGTGGAGACACCGCTGGCCAACATCGGTCTGACCATCTGCTACGACGGCGACTTCCCCGAACTGTACCGCTGCGAGACCATCCGTGGGGCCGAGGTCATCGTCCGCCCGGCGGCCCTGCTGCGCTCCTTCGAGATTTGGGAGCTGACCAACCGCGCCCGCGCCTACGACAACCATGTCTACATCGCCGCCTGCAACGCCATCGGCCCCGACGCGGGGGGCAACTACTACTTCGGCCACAGCATGATCGTCAGTCCCATCGCCCAGGTGCTGGCTCTGGCTCGCGGCACGGAGGAGATTATCGCCGCCGAATTGGACCCCGATCCCATCAAGTACGTCACCTACGGGGCGCGCACGCCGATGATCTTCGATCATCTGGAGGACCGTAATCTGGCGGCCTATGAGGGGATACTCACTCCGGCCCGCAGTCGCTTTGAGCCGGCGCGGCGCATACCGCAGAGCGTAAAACGTGAAGAGTGAAATGCAAGGAGGTGAAAAGCGTGCTGGCAAGACCTGCTCTTCCGAGCTTCGACTACGTGCGAGCGAACACTCCCGACGAAGTGGTCCGCCTGCTGCAAGAGCACGGGCAGGGAGCGCGACTACTGATGGGCGGCACCGACCTGTTCGTGCGTATGCGCGATGGCGTCATCCGCCCCCAGATCGTGGTGGACGTCAAGCACCTGCCCGGTATGCGCTCCATTGAGTACGACGAAGTGACAGGACTGACGGTTGGCGCGGCGGTGACGATGAACCAACTGGCCCGCCATCCCCAGGTGCAAACCCACTACCCCCTGCTGGCCGAGGCGGCCAACTCCGTGGCCTCGTACCAGGTGCGCAACCGGGCCACGCTGGGCGGCAATCTGTGTAACGCCTCCCCCGCCGCCGATACCGCCCCGGCCGTGCTGGTGCTGGAGGGACGCCTGGTCCTCCACAGTTCCCAAGGGGAACGAGAAGTAGCCGCCCGCGACTTCTTCACCGGACCTGGCCAGACGGCGATGCGGGAAAACGAGTTTTTGAAAGCAGTTCGCCTCCCACCTCTGCCTGCGGTCAGTGCCGGAAAGTACCTCAAGCTGGGGCGCAACAAGGTCGGTGACCTGTCCATCGTCGGCGTGGCGGTTTTCGCCTTTCCTGATGGGACAGTACCCTCCGGCTACGTTTTCCGCATCGGGCTGGCCTCGGTAGCGCCGGTGCCGCTGCGCGCCTGGGAGGCCGAAGAAGTTCTCGCCACCCACTCACCGGGCGAGGAGTCTTTCGCCCTGGCCGCCGAGAAGGCTATGGAAGCCGCCACCCCCATTGACGACGTGCGCGCCAGCGCTGCCTACCGCAAGGCCATGGTACGGGCCCTCACCCGGCGGGTGCTGGGGAGCGTGTGGGAAGTGCTGGAGTAGATAGCAGTTTTGAGTTTCAGAGTTTCAGAGTTTCAGGTTTCAGAGTTTCGGGTTTCAGGTTCGATTCCTGGCAGGGAAACCCGAAACACGCAACCCGGAACTTGAAACACATGGGTAGGGAGAGTCAAAATGGGAATACATTCAATCACTGTGACAGTGAACGGCGCGAAGGAGCGTCTGGACGTTCCCTCCAACATGACGCTGCTGCAGATGCTACGGGATAAGCTGGGGCTGACCGGCACCAAGAACGGTTGCTCGGCGGGGGAATGTGGTGCGTGCACCGTACTGGTAGACGGCGAACCGGTGAACTCGTGTCTGATGCTGGCCGTGGAGGCCGATGGCCGCCAGGTGACCACAGTGGAAGGTCTAGCTCACGACGACCACTTGAGCGCCTTGCAAGAGGCTATTATCGAGCACAACGCCGTGCAGTGCGGCTTCTGCACACCGGGGATGTTGATCTCGGCGCATGCGCTGCTGGAGCGCGCTCCCCGGCCCACAGAGCCGCAAATCCGCGAGGCCCTGGTGGGGAACCTGTGCCGCTGCACGGGCTATCTGCGCATCATCGAGGCCGTTCAAACCGCCGCTAAGAAGGGAGGTGCGTAGCATGGCCGAGCTCACTTCCAATCCGGTTGGCAAGAACACCCCACGGGTGGATGCTTACGAAAAAGTAACCGGCACGGCCATATTCACCGATGACCTGCAATTCGGCCCCGGCCTGTACTACGGACGATTGGTGCGTAGTCCCCATGCCCACGCGCTGATCAAAAGCATTGACATCAGCAAAGCCCTGGAAGTGCCTGGCGTCAAGGCCGTGGTCACCGGTCAGGATTTCGATACCCGCATCGGCCTCTACCTGGTGGACCGGCCCGTCTTCGCCAAAGACCGGGTACGCTACGTCGGTGATCCGGTGGCCGGGGTGGTGGCCACCAGCGAGGACATAGCCGAGGAAGCGGCGCAACTGGTGGAAGTGGAGTACGAGGAACTGCCGGCTGTCTTCGACCCCGTGGAAGCCGCCCAACCCGATGCTCCCCTGCTCCACCCCGATCTGGGCGAATACAAAGTGGCCAACTTCATCTTCCCCGAACCGGGGACCAACATCTCGGAGCATTTCCGCCTGCGCAAAGGAGATGTCGAAGTGGCCTGGCCCCGCTGCGCGGCCATCGTGGAAGACACCTTCCGCCTGCCCCACATCCAACATGTACCCCTGGAGCCCCACGTAGCGGTGGCGCTCTGGGAGCCCTCGGGACAGGTCACCCTGTGGACCAGCTCGCAATCGCCTTTTGCCCAGCGTGACCTGATCGCCCAGAGCATGGGCATCCCTCACGGCAACCTGCGAGTGATCTCCCCCTACGTCGGCGGCGGATTCGGAGGCAAGGCCGGCGTCTCCATGGAGGTCTATGCCGTGGCCATGGCGCGAGCGGTCAAGGGACATCCGGTCAAATTGCGCATGACCCGCGAGGAGGAGTTCATCGGCACGACGGTACGCCAGGCGCTGGTAGCCCATACCAAGATCGGCTGCGATGCCGAGGGCAATTTGTTGGCCATGGAAACGGAGTACTACTTCAGCGGCGGGGCCTACAACGACTACGGGGTCAACATCGTCCGCGCTGCCGGGTACTCCTGCACCGGCCCCTACTACATCCCCAACGTCAAGGGCGATTCCTACTGCGTCTACACCAACCTGCCCATCGGCAGCGCCATGCGCGGCTTCGGCATGCCGGAGATACATTGGGGCATTGAGCAGATAATGGACCAACTCGCCGAGAAAATCGGCATGGACCCGGCGGAGTTCCGGCGGCGCAACTGCGTCAAGACGGGCGACATCATCCTCACCGGGATGAAGATGCCCGCCATTGACCTGGTAGCCTGCATTGACAAGGTCACCAAAGCCGTCAACTGGGACGAGCGTAGGGGTAAGGCTCGCCCTCGCCCATCCGCGCCGCACAAGAAACGGGGCAAGGGTATCGCCATCATGTGGAAAGCGCCGGCCATGCCCCCCAACCCCGGCAGCTCGGCCCTCGTCCGCTTCAACGAGGACGCCACGGTCAACGTCGAGATCGGAGCGCAGGAGCTGGGGCAGGGCGCTTTCACCGTGGTGGCCCAGATCGCCGCTGAGGCCCTGGGGGTGCCCTACGAATGGGTGCGCGTCTCCGCGCCGGTAGACACCAAGTACAGCCCCTACGAGTGGCAGACGGTGGCCAGCCGCATCACCTGGTCCACTGGCAACGCGGTCAAGGCCGCCGCCGAGGACGCGCGACGACAAATCCTGGCCCTCGTCGCCGAGCATTGGGATGAGGACCCGGCCAACCTGGACATCAAGGACGGGATTGTCATCTCCTACAAGTCCGAGCGGGAGCAACCCCTGAAAGACATGGTTATCTACGGCCTGCCCAATGAAAACTTCGAGGGGTGGAAAGGCGGCCCTATCGTCGGCCATGGCAAGTTCATGCCCACTTACGTCACCAACCTGGATTTCGAGACCGGGCAGGGGCCGCGCGCGGTGGTGCACTACACTGTCGGTGCGCAGGCGGTGGACCTGGAAGTAGACACCGAGACCGGGCAAGTGGAGGTTCTCAAGATCGCCAGTGCCTACGACGTGGGCAAGGCCATCAATCCCGACCTGGTGCTGGCCCAGATCGAGGGTGGCGCGGTACACGGGATGAGTTCGGCCTTCGAGGCCCTCAAGTTCGATGAGCGGGGCCGGCCCCTGAACCCCAATCTGGTGGACTATCGCATCGCCACGGCGGCGGACGCACCGCGGCAGATTCACGGGGACATTGTGGAGACGCCGCTGGAGGATGGGCCGTGGGGAGCGCGC
The DNA here is from genome assembly GCA_024653325.1 of Anaerolineae bacterium. Classification (GTDB taxonomy): domain Bacteria; phylum Chloroflexota; class Anaerolineae; order JACIWR01; family JACIWR01; genus JACIWR01. The sequence goes on along the minus strand of JANLFX010000001.1, from coordinate 80,726 downwards.
GGTGTGGGTGAACACGTCATGGTGCAGACCGCGCCAGCCATCGCCAACGCCATCTACAACGCCATCGGCGTCCGCTTCAACGACCTGCCCCTCTCGGCAGAGAAAATCTTTATGGCATTACAGTAGGGGCGGGTCCTGCGCCCGCCCAATCCTGTGCCCATCCCCGATTTCAGAAACGTAGGGGCAAGCCTTGCACCTCACAGATGAGTGACAGGACACACCTTTTGGTTTGCGCTACTATCTGCAACGACTCTTCGAATTTCACTCACTGGTCTCCGCCAAAATTCATCATCACTCAGGTTTCATCCCCTAACCCAGCCAAGTCGGAGACAAAAAGGCTAACCGCGAAGGACACAAAGGACACGAAGAATATTGCACTTTTACCTTTGTGTCCTTAGTGTCCTTTGTGGTTCATTATTCTTGCCCAATGAGCAAGAATCTCACCGGTAAGGCACCCAGCTTGTAAACAGAGGCTTGCCTTAAACTGCTGTCAATGGTACAATACTTAAACAAACCCTCTCGCAGGTTGCAAAAACCTGCGGGAGGGTTCAGCCGCTTGCCGAGGAGAACGCTTTGCCACGCATGATGAACACGCTCAAGCAGAACGTAGAACGATGGGCGCTGGTGGTGATCCTGCTCATCGCCGCCGCTCTGCGCCTGTACAACGTGGCCTGGGATGGCGGGGAGCTGGCTCACCCGGATGAGCGTTCTACGGTGGCTTTCTACGCGCCGACCATGCACTGGCCTCGCGATTGGTCCACCGCCTTCAACCCTAAGCAATCGTCGTTCAACCCGCTGTGGGACCCGATTAACCAGCAACGTCGCTCCTATACCTACGGCCACTTTCCGCTCTACGTGCTGACCATCACTGCCAATGCGCTTCATGCCCTGGCTCCCCTGGCCCAGCGGCTGGGCGCTTCGGAAGGGCTGGTGCGTACTCTGACCAGGGCCACTGATATACAGGGTTTCGCCTTCGTCGGGAGGGTGCTGGTGGCCCTCGCGGATACGGCCACGGTGTACCTGGTGTATCTCATCGCTCGCCGCCTCTACGGGCGTGGCGCGGCACTGCTGGCCGCCGCTCTTTCCGCTTTCACCGTGTTGCAGATACAACTGGCTCACTTCTTCGCCGTGGACCCCACCTCGACTACGTTCACGCTACTGGCCCTCTACGGGGCCATGTCAATGGTCGAGCGGCGCACGAGGGGGGCAGCGGTGCTCACCGGGGTGGGCATGGGTCTGGCCGTGGCCTCCAAGTTCAGTGCACTGCCCATTCTGGCCGCGCCGGTGATGGCGGCGTGGCTCATCAGTCGGGGGTCTACGGATAAGGAGTGGGCGCCGGCCTGGCGACATTGTCTGCTAGCCTGCCTGGTGGCCTTCGTCGTTTTCGCCATCACCTCGCCTTTCGTGATCCTGGACTGGCCCAATTTCGTGCAGGCGGTCATCCGCGAGCAGGGGGCCATGGTGCGCGGTATCGCCGACATGCCTTTTACCCGCCAGTACCGGGGCACCACGCCCTACGTCTACTTCATCGAACAGCAGTTGCGCTGGGGCATGGGCCTGCCGCTGGGCCTGGTCGCTTTCCTGGGACTGGCCTGGGTGCTGGTGCGTGCTCTGCTACGGCGGGCGCAAGCTGGCGAGTTGATTTTGCTCTCCTGGATCGCGCCTTATTTCGGGATCACCGGGCTCTTTTTGGCCAAGTTCATGCGCTACATGGTGCCGGTGGTGCCGCTGTTTACTTTGATGGGGGCGGGGCTGTTGGGGCAAGTCGGCAAGTCAGCAAGTCGGCAAGTCGGCAAGTTGCCGATTCGCCGATTGGCAGATTCGTTGATTGCAGTGACGCTGGGCGGGGCAGTGCTCTGGTCGCTGGCTTTTGTCAATGGAGTATACGGCACGGAGCACACCTGGATCACGGCCTCCCGCTGGATTTACGAGAATGTGCCCGACGGGTCGGTGCTGGCCGTGGAGCACTGGGATGATCACCTGCCGCTCTCGCTGGCTGAGCCGGGGGCGAACATGGGCGCGCACGATTACCGGCACGTCGAGTTGCCCATGTACGAGGAGGACACGCGCCAGAAGTACGAACTGCTGCGCGACCGCCTCCAGCAAGCCGATTACATCGTGCTCTCCTCTAACCGGTTGTACCGCACCATTCCTCGCCTGCCGCAGCGCTATCCGATGAGCACGCGCTACTATGAGCTCCTGTTCTCCGGTCAACTGGGCTTTGAGAAGGTGGCCGAGTTCACCACTTACCCGCGCCTGGGGCCGGTGACCATCCCCGACGACGCCGCCGACGAGAGCTTCACCGTCTATGATCACCCCAAGCCCATCATTTTCAAGAAAGTGCGTCAGTTGAGCGATGAGGAGTGGGATGCGCTGCTGGGCGGCACCTGGGAGGAGGCGGTGCCCGGCTACGTGGGCCGGCCCACACTCCTTTCTTTGAAGTGGCTGGACTCCCTTTCCTCGTCCCCGGCGCAACAGGCGGAAGGCGAAGAGGACAAAACCCTGCTTCTCGACCGGCCGGTGGACGAGTTACCCGTGGTCGCCGACTTCGGCTGGAACGACCTGGCCAGCCGGTCCACGCCGTTGGCAGTGCTGGTGTGGTGGCTGGCGGTGACTTTCATCGGGGCGTTGGCCTGGCCGCTGACCTTCGTCGTCTTCCGCCATCTGGCCGACCGGGGGCACGTTCTGGCCCGCAGTCTGGGGCTGATCGTCCTGGCTTATCTGGTGTGGCTGCCGGCCAGTCTGCGTTGGCTGCGCAACGGCCTGCCCCTCACCCTGGCGGCGATGGTCGTGCTGGCGGCCGTCTCCGTGTTCCTGCTGCGACGCCATCGCCAGGCCATATTTGCTTTCTGGCGCGAGCGTTGGCGCATTATAGTTTTCGAAGAGCTGCTGCTCCTCGCCGCTTTTCTACTATTCGTCTTCATCCGCACCCTCAATCCCGACCTGTGGCAGCCGTGGCAGGGCGGCGAGAAGTCCATGGACATCGCTTATCTCAACGCCTGTCTGCGGAGCGCCTACCTGCCGCCCTACGATCCCTACTATGCTCACGGGTACCTCAACTACTATTACTACGGCCAATTCGTCATCTCCCTCGTCGTCCGCCTGACGGGTATTCTGCCCACGGTGGCTTTCAATCTGGCGGTGCCGATGTTGTTCGCGTTGACGGTGGGGAATGCATTTGGGGTGGGATATAGTGTGGCAGGGGGACTCAGGGGGAATTCTAAGGAACTTGGGGGAACTCTGGGAGGATTGTTAGCGGCGGCATTCGTGGCCGTGATCGGCAATCTGGACAGTCTGGTGCAGGTTGTTACTCGCCTGGGTGAGCGCAGTAGGAGCACGTTTCAGAGCAGCATCCCCGGTCTGGAGGGCCTGGTGAAGGGCGTGCTGGGCCTGTGGCAGGTGTTGACAGGAGCCCAGCCGTTCCCCGGCTTCAATTATTGGACGCCCAGCCGGGTGATTCCTTTCACCATCAACGAGTTCCCCTACTGGAGCTTCCTCTTCGCCGATCTTCACCCGCACATGATGGGCATTCCCTTCACCATCCTCGTCGTGGCTTTGGCGCTGAATATTGTGTTGGAAGGTGGAAGTTGGAGGTTGGGGGTTGGAGATTGGAAGTTGGAGGTTGGGGGTTGGAGGTCACTGCTCTGCGCTCCATATCTGGTGATCCCGGTCTGCCTGGGGGCGCTGGCGGTGATCAATACCTGGGATTTGCCGACTTATCTGGGGTTGATGGGGCTGGTGCTGCTTCTGCACTGGCGACGTAAGGGGTGGAATGCGGTGCTGCTGGCGGTGGCGGTGACCGGTTTGCTGGGCGTGCTCAGCCTGCTGTTGTATCGTCCTTTCTTCGCCTACTACAAGGCCTTCGTCGTGGGCATTGACTTCGTCAAGACGCGCACCGACCTCGATCCCTTCCTGCGCATGTGGGGATTGTTCGTATTCCTGGTGATCAGCCTGTTGCTGGTGGATGTGGGACGGCAACGAGCGCGATTGGGTATTCTGCGCTTCCTGCGCCTGCTGTGGCGGCGCTGGGAGGTGCTGCCCCATTTCAGCGAGTTATACAGCGCGCTGGTGCGACAATCGCAGCCCGGTTATCGGCTGGCCCTTTATGGCCTGGTTATCGGGCTGGGCCTGCTCATCGTCCTGGTCATAGCCAAACTGTGGGTCTTCGTCCTCCTGGTCCCGCTGATATGGTTGGTGGTACTGTTGCTATGGCGCGATGACGCCACAGCCGCCGAGCTTTTCACTTACGCGCTAATCTTCACCGCTTTGCTCGTTTTGCTGGGCATCGAGGTCGTTTATCTGAAGGATTTCCTGGGCGGCAGTGAGTATCAGCGCATGAACACAGTGTTCAAGTTTGGCATCCAGTCTTGGGTTTTGCTGGGATTGGCTACCGGCGCGACGTTACCGGGGTTGTGGGCAGCGGCAGGGCGCTGGCGGTCACCAGGGATGCGTTGGGTGTGGACTGGGGCTCTGGTTCTGCTTTTGTTCGCTGCCTGCATCTATCCCGCGGTGGGCACGCCCGCACGGGTGGACGACCGCTTTCCCGGTGCGCGTCCGCCGCTGGGCACCCTGGATGGGATGGCTTACATGACCGTGGGTGAGTATGCCTGGCCGGACGAGTCCAACCGTATCGCGCTTAGATACGATTACGAAGCCATTCGTTGGTTGATGGCACACGTGAAAGGCACGCCAGTGGTGGCTGAGGCAGCCATCGGCTACTACCGCGAGTTTGGCATGCGCGTGGCCTCGTACACCGGATTACCCACATTGTTAGGTGCGCTGCATCAGTCAGAGCAACGCTATTCCTGGCAGGTGAGTGAACGCGACGACGCAACCCGCAACTTTTTCAACACCACCGACCTGGAACGGGCGCGCCAGCTCATCCGCGACCTGCACATCCGCTACGTCTACATCGGCCAACTGGAGCGCACGGTCTACGATCCGGCCGGCCTGCAGAAGTTCGACCAGTTGGTGCAGACGGGCGAGATGCGGGTGGTTTACGAAAACGAGCGGACGATCATCTACGAATGTCTATGGTAGGGATGGCCCTTGTGGCCGTCCCTGAGCAGGTGCAAGACCTGCCCCTACCCAGATGGGTGTAATATTCTGGCCTGTTGTGCATCTTTATTGTTGCAGCCAACACAGTGAATGGAGAGGCCGATTGCTGAAGATTTCGCCCGACTGTACGAGGAATACCTGCCCCGCATTCTGAACTACATGCGCCTGCGGGTGGACGAGGAAGCTCTGGCCGAGGACCTGACCGCGCTTACCTTCGAGCGAGCGCTGGCGGCATGGGGTGGACTGCGATCCCGGGCAGCTTTTGCAGGCTGGCTATTCCGTATTGCCCATAACACGGTGGCCGAGTACTACCGGGGGCGACGGCCAATGGCTACCCTGGATAGCCTGGCTGGCGTGCAGTCCGATGATGTGCCACCCGAACGGCGTATGGAGCGAGCTGAGGAGCTGGTAGCCCTGCAGGGAGCGCTGCGAGCGTTGCCAGAGCGGGAGCGGGAAATCATAATCCTCAAATTCATCGGCGGGCTGGGCAACCAGGAGATTGGGCGGGTGATGGGGTTGCGAGCCGGACACGTGGCCGTGCTACTCTATCGAACGCTGCGCAAAGTACGGGCGGAGTTGGAAAAGGGAAGGGGCGATGAACGGGGCTGAGAGGCTGGCGGCGGAGAAGCTCTCGACGGAGATTGACTGCTTGCTACGGGGCGAGGAGGCCGTTGGTATTGAGGGGGAGTTGCGGGCCACGGTCGAGCGGCTGGCGGCGCTCAATCGGCTTTTGGAGCCGCCGGACGCCGCTCTGCGGCAGCGGGTGTGGGCGCGGGTGCAGCGGGCGCAGTCTACAACGCGAGGACGGCGCTGGCGACCGTTGTCTTACGCCGGGGCCGCTGCCGTTTTGACCCTGATGCTGGTCATCGCCGCGATCGGGGTATCACCTGTTGGGCAGCAGGCCCTCGCCGAGGTGATGGGCGTCTTTCGCCTGGGCCGCATCGAGGTGCGGGTCACGCCCCGGGCCACGGTGCAACCCGGTGTCGAGCACCAGGTCACCCGCGAGGAGGTTCTGCCCGACCTGGCAGCCGCCGAGGGGTTGGTCGGTTACGAGCTGTTGACCCCTGCCTCGCTGCCGGAGGGCTACGAGCTGCGCGCGGTCAAAGCGGTGTATTACGACGATCTGCCGCCCTGGATCCCGCAGCCTTTCTACATTGACCTGGATTACGGACCGCCCGGCGGGGATGCGCACCCGTACTACCTGCGTCTACGGGAGTATCGCGTTTCCTTTGGGGGGCCGGGCGAGGGTATCTCTGCCCTGCGCTTTGCCACCGGCGAGGTGAGCATGGCTGAGGATGTGGACCTGGACGGCCGGCGTGCGGTGTTGCTCCACCTGCCAGGCGCGGCCGTTCCGCCAGCGGAAGAGCTGCTGGAAGTGGTATGGGAACAAGACGGCGTGGTGGTGGAGTTGATGAGCCAGGAGCTTTCGGCGGAGGAGTTGGTCGCCGTCGCGAGCTCGGTGAAGTGAAACGTATTGCGTGGTGCGTGAGGAGACGCACTACGCAGCACGCAATACGTATCACGCACCACGTTCCAGTGGAGGTAACAGGTTGATCTACGTGGTCATCTGGTGGTTGATTGTCGGGATACTGGGCTGGCTGGTCTGGCCGCTGGCCTTTCGCCTGCTGCGTCATCTGCCCGACCGGGGTTATGCCTTCATCAAGGCGCTGGGGTTGCTGCTGGTCGGTTACGTGTTCTGGCTGCTTTCGAGCGGCGGTTTCCTGGGCAATACCTGGGGCGGGATCGTGTTCGCCGCGCTGATCGTTGCCGGACTGGCGGTGGCGTACTACCGATGGCGCGGCACCGACGATGAGGTCGGGATGCGGGACTGGTTGCGGGCCAACTGGCGAGTGGTGCTGGCCGTCGAGGCGGTGTTCGCCGTGGCCTTCGGCGGCTGGGCGCTGTACCGGGCTTATACCCCGGAGATTGCCGCCACCGAGAAGCCAATGGAGTTCGCCTTCCTGAACGCCATCCTGCGCAGTGAGCGCTTCCCGCCCTATGACCCGTGGATGTCCGGCTACGCCATCAGCTATTATCACTTCGGCTACATCATCATGGCCATGTTGACCAGGCTCTCTGGCGTGCCTTCCAGCTACGCTTTCAACCTGGGTATCGCTCTGCTCTTTGCCCTGACCGCTACCGGTTCATACGGCGTGGTCAGCGATCTGGTGGCCGCTACCGGGCGGGCGAGGCAGGGGCAGGCTGTCGGTTACGGGGTGCTGGGGGCGGTGTTCGTCGTCCTGATCGGCAACCTGGAGGGTCTGTTTGAGGCGCTCTACTCCAAAGGACTGGGCTCCGCGGCCTTTTGGAACTGGCTTGACGTCAAGGAGTTGGTGTCCAGAGGCCAGGTCACGGGGCGCTGGTTCGACCTGGGCGGCGGCTGGTGGTGGTGGCGGGCCTCGCGCGTGATCCACGATAAGACGCTGACAGGCATCAGCCAGGAGGTGATTGACGAGTTCCCCTTCTTCAGCTTTATCTTAGGGGATATGCATCCCCACGTCCTGGCTCTGCCCTTCGTGCTGCTCAGTCTGGCTCTGGCGTTTAACCTGTTGCGCCGCCAGCACCCCCTGGGCTGGGCGGAGTATCTTTTGTATGCGGTTTGCCTGGGCGGGTTGGGTTTTCTCAATACCTGGGATTTTCCCATCTATCTGTTTGTGGTCGTGCTGGCCTATGCGGTGAACCGTTATCAGCATTGGGGCAGGTTATCAGCGGATTGGATTCGTGAGGTCGTATACTGCATGATTCTGCTTTTCGGATTGGGTCTGCTGCTGTACGTGCCCTTCTGGGTGACTTTCCGCTCGCAGGCGGGGGGTGTGTTGCCCAACCTGTTCAACGTGACCCGCCTGCACCAGTATCTGTTGATGTTCGGGATGTTTGTCTTTGTGGTAGCTGGTTTTCTGCTTGCGCTAGCGAGGGAGTTGCGGAAAGCTGGAAGGTTGGAAGGCTGGAAGGTTGGATTATCTTTGTGGATGGGTGTAGCGGCAGCTTTTCCGACTTTATTGCTCGTCTCGATTGCGCCGCTGGTGCTCACGGAAAGGGGACGGCAATATGTGCAGGGTGTGCTGAATAGCGAGCCGGTGCGCATGGCCCTCGGTGAACAGACTTTGGGCAGCCTGCTGAACAAGGCGGTCTCCCTTCGCCTGGCCGATCCCTGGCTCTTCCTCTTCCTCTCCGGCATGATTGCCCTGGTCATTTTCCTCGTGCTGCGCATCCTGAACCAGAGACCGGGCGACCGGCGACCCTCGCCTGCTGTTCTCTTTGTTTTGATCATGATCGGCACTGGCCTGCTGCTGACCTTCGTGGTGGAATTCGTGTATTTGCGCGATACCTTTGGCACGCGGATGAACACCATCTTCAAGTTCTATTATCAGGCCTGGGTGCTGTTGGGCCTGTCCAGTGCCTATGGCGCGTGGTATGTGCTGGAAGGGCGTCGCGGGTGGGGCAGGTACGTCTTTGTGCTGGGCGGGTCTCTGCTGCTGGCAGCCAGCCTGGTCTACACGGTAACGGCCGGCCCCAGCAAAGCGGGTGGTTTCAAAGTCCAGCCCACCCTGGACGGTCTGGACTATGTCAGGCGTTATGAACCGGACGAGTATGCCGCCATCCAGTGGTTGAACGCTCATGGTGCGGGCAATCCCGTCATCGTGGAAGCCGTGGGCGGTTCGTTCACTTCCTTCGCCCGTATTTCCAGCCGTACCGGCCTGCCAGCCGTTTTGGGCTGGAGTGGGCACGAATACCAGTGGCGGGGCAGCGGCGAGGAAGCGGGACAGCGTGAGCGGGAGGTGGACGAAATATACAGCAGCCAGGATTTCCAACGTACATTGGAACTACTGAAGAAATACGATGTGACCTACGTTTACGTCGGCCCGCTGGAACGGGGAAAGTACAGCGCGGCGTCTTTGGAGAAGTTCGACACGTTGCTGGAGGTCGCATTTCAGCAGGGCGCGGTGACCATTTACCGGCGGCATACACCGTAACCCGGGCTTGAGTCCGAGCTAAGCCTTGTGTGGAGAGATTGGCCAATGATCCAGACTGAAACGGTATCCATATTATCAACAGCAAGCCGAGCGGAGAAACGCTTCTCGTGGCTTACCGTGGAAGTGTCATTGTGGGCGATGATCCTCGTCGTCGCCCTGGTATTGCGAGCCTACAACCTGGGCTGGCGTTTGATGCAGGAGAATGAGGCGGTGCAGGCATTGGCCGCCTGGCGCTTTGTGCAGGGGGAAGGCACAACGGGCACTGTGTCCAGCCCGCTCCTGTTCACCCTCAATGTGATTGCTTTCGCCCTGTTCGGCGGGAGTGAGGTCGCTACCCGGTTAGGGCCGGCTCTCTGCGGGTTGGCGCTGGTGATTTTGCCCCTGGGCCTGCGCCGACAGCTTGGCCGCATGGGAACGCTGATCACCGGGGTTGTGCTGGCTCTCTCACCGACGGCTCTCTTCTTCTCCCGTTTCGTGGACGGCGGGATCGCGGTGGCCGCCGGTGCGCTGGCCGGGATGGTGGGCCTGTGCAACTACCTGGAGGAACGGCGTCCCGCTCACCTTTACCTGGCGATGGCTGGCCTGGCCGTGGCGCTGACCGCCGGGCCGGGGGGATACACCGTTTTGCTGGCGACGGGCAGTTTTCTGGCATTGATCACCTTGTGGGGTCCCACCATCTGGAAGACACAGGCTCGGGATGCATGGCAGGCTCTGCGCCGGGATGCCACAGCCAGGACTGCGGCGGTGGTGTTCGTGGCAGGTTTTGTTCTGCTATCCACTTCCTTCCTGCTGCATTTTCCAGGGCTGGGCCAGGCGGTTGACCTCCTGTCTTCGTGGCTGCGGGCTTTTGTGACAGCAGGCGACCGGCCCTGGTACTTCCACCTGCAACTCCTGGCCCTCTACGAACCGCTGGCCCTGGTGTTTGGCCTGGGGGGTATGTTCTATTTCTTCCTTGCCCGCCGCTCCGATGTGGTTCTCGCCTTTTTGACCTGGTGGGCAGTTCTCGCTTTGGTGATCTACCTGCTGGCTGGCGGGCGTGCGGCAAGCGACGTGCTTTTGATCGTGCTGCCATTGACCCTGCTGGCGGCGGTAGCTGTTGGCCATCTGGTGGAAAACGCCTGCCAGGAGTTCACCTGGGACCGAGAGGGATTGTACCTGGCCATCGCCAGTGGAGTAGCCGTTTACTCCTACTTGCAGTGGGCGGCCTATGCCATCGGCCGGGAATATGATTTCCTCGTGCTGGGCCTGTTGTCCCTGGTTCTACTGGCGGTTCTGACCGGGCTCTACCTCTTTTGGTTTGGCCCTGTACCAACCCTGCGCGCCAGTGGACTAGCTTTACTGGTAATCCTTGCCCTGGTGAGCGTATCAGCGGGATTGCATGTAACGTTCCCGCGCAGCGAGGACCCTCATGAGCCGCTGGTCGGCACACCCAGCACTACCGGCCTGCGCGATCTGCTGGACACGCTGGAACGGGCCTCGCTTTTCGAGACCGGCGACCCGCGTGGGGTGGAAATCACGGCGGACCAGGCGGTGGGCCCGGTGTTGTTGTGGTATCTGCGCGACTGGCCTGCCGCCCGTGTAGTTGACCATCTCGACCCTTCGGTAGTCAGCCCTGTTGTCCTTTCCCTGGCCGAGAGCGAACCAGTGGTTGGCGAGAAGTACTCCGGACAGGATTTTATCATCCAGGAGACCTGGCGGCTGGGGAACGTGCCCGCCAGCGCGAAACTGCGTTGGGTCATGTTCCGCTACGCCACCAGCCCGCCTGAAGCACGGCGGGTGGTATTATGGGTTATCGCCAGACCAGAGGAGACCGAGGCTGGCAGTGTGAAATGGGCCGAGTTCCCATAACCTGGTTAGTTGACAGATGCGTGTTTGCCCACTTGCGATTTGCCGATTTGCCGATTTGCCGATTTGCTGAGAGTGAGCATCCCATGATGAAATCAACTGACAAAAATTTACTCGATACCCCATTGACTTCCTGGTTTAACTTCAATTGGGAAACCGTAGCCTACGCAATCATTGTGCTGGTGGCCATCGTCGCCTGTTTCTGGAACCTGGGGGCGCGGACCATCAGCCACGATGAAAGTCTGCACGCTCTGTACTCGTATAAGCTTTATGCGGGCGAGGGCTACATCCACAATCCGATGATGCACGGGCCATTCCTGTTCCATGCCAATGCCCTGATCTACTTCCTGTTCGGGGTGAACGATTACACGGCGCGCATCGTGCCGGCCATCTTCGGGGTGATGCTAGTACTGCTGCCCCTGCTTCTGCGCAAGGAACTGGGGCGTCTGGGAGCATTGGTGGCCTCGGTGATGCTTCTTATCTCGCCGTCCATCCTCTACTACGCACGCTACATCCGCAATGACATCTACATGGCCGTGTGGGCCATGCTGATGGTCATCGCCTTGTTCCGCTTTATGGATGATCGGCACAACCGCTGGCTGTACCTGGGCACAGTAGCCACTGTGCTTTCCCTGTGCACCAAAGAAACATCCTTTATTTTCGGCTTTATCGCTGTCACCTTCATAGCCCTGGTTGTTGTGCGGGAGCTCCTGGGTGAACGAAGGGCCCCTCTGCTATATCTGGTTCTGGCAGCGCTCACCCTGCTGCTGGTTGGTCTGGCCTGGGTGCTGGGGCGTACCCCGGCCTCGCCTGCCGTCATAACGGCCAGCCCGACTTTGGCCAGGAAAGTAGCTCCACTGCTGGCTCTGATGGCAGGGGTTTCCCTGGCGGCGCTGGTGTCTGTGCCCCTCATACCTGGCAACCACAGGCCATTGCTATCCGCGCTGCGCGCCGTACGGATGTGGCCATTGGTGTCCTGCATCATCCTGGGGTCTATCATCTTCACCCTGCTGTACACCACCTTCCTGACCAATCCGGGCGGACTGTATACGGGCACGGTGTACGCCGTGCGTTACTGGCTGGCCCAGCAGGACGTGAAACGCGGTGGGCAGCCCTGGTTCTACTATGGCCTGCTGCTGCCCATGTACGAATTCACCCCCCTGTTTTTCGGCCTGGGAGCCATGGTCTACTATCTGATTACCGGACGGGTGAAAAGGGCGGCGCGGACGAGTGAAGACGCTGAAGAGCCAGGGGGCAATGGGTCTTCTTATTTCGTGGCTTTTGCCGTCTACTGGACGATTACGGCGGTGGTGATCTACTCTTGGGCCGGGGAGAAAATGCCCTGGCTGGTCGTGCATCTGGCGCAGCCCTTTATCATCCTGGCCGCGCGGTTCATCGGCGATGTGTTGGAGCGGGCCGACTGGCGGGACATTGTACGTCGCGGGGGCGTGGTGCTTTCGCTGCTCTTGGTGTTGGTGCTGTTCGCGGTCATCACCCTATTGACTGTAGTACCTTTCCGTGGGATGTCCATCTGGGACCTGCGGGATACAACCCAATGGCTGGCGGCTCTGGCCGTGGGTATCGGTTTATTGCTGATCGCCGTGAATTATGCTCGACGGATGGGCGGGAGGGATACCCTGAAAGTGACCTTTGCCACCGCCTTCGTCCTGCTTTCGCTGTTTACCGTGCGTTTCAGCTATATGGCCAGCTTCATCAACTACGACACGGCCAAGGAATTGCTGGTCTACGCTCATGGCGGGCCGGATGTCAAGCGGGTGATGAACGAGATCGCCGAGATCTCGCGGCGCACGGTGGGCGATGATCACTCAATCAAAATCGCTTATTCCTCGGATGCCACCTGGCCCTTTGAGTGGTATCTGCGCGATTATCCCAATCGCGTCTTCTTCGGCACTAATCCAACCAGAGAAGCATTGGATGCGCCGGTGGTTATCGTTGGGCGCGAGGAGTGGAGCAAAGCCGAGCCTTTCCTGAAGGACAATTACTACCGTTTCGAAGGGCATCTCATCTGGTGGCCGATACAGGATTACTTTTCCCTGACCCCACGGGTGATCCTCGACCACCTGCGGAAGCCGGAACTGCGCCAGGAGTGGTGGGACATCTTGTTCTACCGCAAGTATAAGCAATCGCTGGCCGACTGGTCGCCAGCCCACGATTTCGCTTTCTACGTGCGCAAGGACGTGGCCAATCAATTGTGGGACTTCGGGGTGGGGCCGACCACCGCCGCGCAACTTCCAGAAGATCCCTATGCCGGCAAGAAGGTCGAGGCGAAAGCGGTGACCGTATGGGGTGCGGAAGGGAGTGGGCCTGGCCAGTTCAGTGAGCCCCGGGGTATTGCCGTCGCGCCCGATGGCGCGGTATACGTGGTGGACTCTGCCAATCACTGCGTCCAGAAATTCTCTGCTGATGGCACCTTTATCAAGCGGTGGGGCGAGCACGGCAATGAGGCCGGCCAGTTCGAACAGCCGTGGGGGGTGGCGGTAGGGCCGGACGGCAGTGTCTACGTGGCCGATACCTGGAACCACCGCGTTCAGAAGTTCGATGCCGAGGGCAATTTCCTGGTGATGTGGGGCAGGTTTGGGCAGACGACCCTGGCCTCTGGTCTGGAAAGCCAGTTCTGGGGACCACGAGGCATTGTCGTGGACTCGCTGGGCCAGGTGTATGTGACCGACACAGGTAACAAACGCATTCAAGTATTCGATGCTGATGGGCAGTTCATCTCTCAATTCGGCGGGTTTGGTGCGCTGGAGGGACAGATGGATGAGCCGGTGGGAGTGGCCCTGGATAGCGCAGGCCGCCTCTACGTGGCTGATACCTGGAACCAGCGCGTGGAAGTTTTCGACAAGAACTTTCGTTTTCTGAACCAATGGGGTATTCACGGCTGGATCGGACAGGGGTTCAACAACAAACCCTACCTGGCTGTGGATAGCCAGGGCCGGGTGTACGTCACCGATCCGGAGGGCTACCGGGTGCTCGTTTTCACCGCGGAGGGCGACATTCTGGCAACCTTTGGGGAATACGGCTTCGATGACCGCTCCTTTGGCCTGCCCACCGGCATCGCCATTGACGCCGATGATAACATCTACGTCACCGACACGGCCGGTCACCGGGTGATGAAATTCGCGCCGTTGTGGCCAGGGCGTCCTAAGCAGGAAGAAGCCGAAGTTGAGATCACGGCTCCTATTCTCAATCAACCAGTCGCCGGTGCAGAGGTGCCCAGCGGGAAAGTGACACTGGCTGGCAGCGGTGAGCCGACTTCCGTTGTTCGCATTATGATTGACTATGAGATTGTGGGCTTTGCTCAAGTGGATAGCGAGGGCAGTTGGACTTTCACTGCCCGGCTGGACGAACCAGGTGAGCATGTGATCCTCATCCAGGCCTTGAACGCCAATGGCGAGGTCGTGGCGGCTTCCGAACCGGTCGTATTGACCGTTGTCCGCGCGGTGACCGCGCCGACGCTGGATTTCCCATCTGAAGGAACCCGGTTGCCCAGTGGCGGCGTGACGTTGACCGGCAGCGGAGAACCAGGAGCTAAGGTTGAGATTCTGGACTACGGAAACGTGATCGGCGTAGCTCAGGTTGGTGCAGACAGCCGGTGGCATTTCGCCCTAGTGCCGGAATCAGGCAGTCACCAGTTCGCCGTGCGCCTGGCGGGAGATGAGACGACGACGAGTGCTGTGGTCAGTGCGACGGTGGCCGCCGACGCCTGTGCCTCTCCGGCCGGCGCATGTGTGGGTGAGACCTACGTTGTTGCCCCCGGCGATAATCTGTGGTGCATCGGCCGGTGTGCTGGGGTCAGCCTGGAGGACCTGACCGCGGCCAATCCCCAGATAGAGGATCCAAAGCTCATCTTACCCGGTCAGGTAATCAGCATCCCGCGGTGAACGGCCTGGTTCCGTTGCCGAAGTGCAAGGGTCTGTTGACAATGCACGCTATTTCGATCAGCCGTCTGCTGCGGGCACGGTTACTGGAACAAGCGTTTACTGCTCGCGTGCTGGCTGTTTTCGATCACGCCTGCAACCTGGTGACTCCCGCTGGCGACGTGGTAGCCCTGGTGACCCCGCAAATCGGTGACGGGCCGCTAAGCGTGGTCGTGGAAGCGGAGCCGGGCAGCTTTGCCGCACTGGACCCAGGCATGGCCGTGTGGACGGATAGCGGTCACCTGCGAGTAGGGGTGACCGACCAGTCGCCCCTGCTGGATGTTATCCTGGCAGGGGCTGAGGTGTGGGAGCCTTCCCCTGCCTGGAGTACGCTGCGGGCGCAGCGGGCTATCATTGAGAGTCGCCTGCCCCGGCTGCGAACCATTGCTCTGCGCCACGCCCCTGCTGTAGGACAAGACTTCGGCGTGAGCGCTCAGTCGAACGCTGCCATCTCGTCCTACGCCAAGATACGCGAAGCCGCCGGGTCACTGCGGGCCGGGTGGCAGGAGGATCTGACCGCGTTGCAAGCAGGAGCGGCTCAATTGGCGGGTCTAGGGGGTGGCCTGACCCCTGCTGGCGACGACTTCCTGGTGGGCGTGATGCTCTGGGCCTGGCTGGCCCATCCCGATCCTCCCGTTATCTGTCGGGTTATAGCAGAGGTGGCTGCTCCGCGCACCACGACCCTCTCCGCCGCCTTTTTACGGGCCGCTGCCAGGGGCGAATGCAGCGCGGCCTGGCATCGCCTGCTTTCCGCGCTGGCGGCAGGGACAGAGAACGAGCTTGTCGTCGCCGTGCAGGGCGTACTGGTCCACGGGGCCACCTCCGGCGCGGATACCCTGGCCGGTTTCCTCTGGCTGAATTCCCCTGAAGTGCCCGGCGTTTCTCAAGCGCCAGGCCCTTGAGAGGCACACGCCAAGCCGCCAAGGCTTCGACGTGAGCGCTCAGCCGAACGTTCGCCAAGAAAACGCAGAAAAACCGCGATGGTCCCAGCCGACAAGCCATTTTCCCACCCTTAGCGTTCTTTGCGCCTTTGCGTGAGACGCCCAATCAAAGAGTTGAGGAGGTATACCCATGCATTCCACTAAACTGAGTGCCGCAGAGATCGTCGCTCTGAACCGGGAGTATGTCTTTTTTTCCTGGTCGGTGCAGGCAGCGGTCAACCCCATCCCCGTAGAGCGGGCCAAGGGGGTTTATTTCTGGGACGTGGACGGCAAACGCTACATTGATTTCGCTTCTCAGCTCATGAACGTCAACGCCGGACATCAGCATCCCAGAATCGTGCAGGCCATCAAAGACCAGGCTGACAGGTTGTGCTATGTTTATCCGGGTATGGCTACCGATGTGAAGGGCGAACTGGGGCGGTTACTGGCCGAGATCACGCCGGGCAACCTGAAGAAGAGCTTCTTCGTGCTGGGTGGGGCCGAGGCGAATGACAACGCCATCAAGCTGGCTCGCCTGTACACCGGACGCCACAAGATCATCGCCCGCTATCGGTCTTATCATGGGGCGACCTATGGGGCGATTGCCCTGTCGGGCGATCCGCGCCGGCTGCCGGTGGAACCGGCCATCCCCGGCGTTATCCACGTGATGGACCCTTATTGTTACCGCTGCCCCTTTGGCTGGACGCTGGAGACCTGTCACCGGGAGTGCATTGACCACGTGGAGCAGGTCATCCAGTTCGAAGGGCCGGAGAACGTGGCCGCCATCTTTTTGGAGGGCGTCACCGGTTCCAGCGGCATCATGATTTATCCCGACGAGTACTGGCCACGTATGCGCGAGATCGCCGACAAGTACGGCATCCTGTTGGTGGACGACGAGGTGATGAGCGGCTTCGGGCGTACCGGGGAGTGGTTCGGCATTGACCATTGGGGGGTCGTGCCTGACATCATGACCATGGCCAAGGGCCTGACCTCGGCCTACGTGCCACTGGGAGCGGTAGTCGTCTCCCAGGACATCGCCGATTATTTCGAGGAGCGGATGTTGCCCCTGGGACTGACCTATAGCGGTCACGCTCTGGCCTGCGCCACCGCTATAGCCACCATCAATGTCTACAAAGAGGACGGGCTGATTGAGAATGCCAGAGCCATGGGCCGGGTGTTAGGCGAAGAACTGGAGGCCATGAAGGCCAGGCATCCTTCGGTGGGCGACGTGCGCTACATTGGTCTGTTCTCGGTGATCGAGGTGGTCAAGGACAAAGAGACCAAGGAGCCGATGGCTCCCTGGAACGCCAGGCCCTCAGAGATGGGGGCCATGGCCGAGGTGTCCAAATTCCTGCGCGACAATGGGCTTTACACCTTCGTCCGCTGGAACTGGATTTTCGTCGTGCCGCCGTTGTGCATCACCGAGGCGCAGCTCAAAGAAGGCCTGACCATTATTGACCAAGCGTTGGAGATCACCGACGCCGCTACCAAGAGGACACCCTGACCAGGTTCGGGCAGTTGCTCGCCGAGTATGACGTGGAGCATGTGAAATGCGCCCCCTGCATTGACGAGAGGATAAAACAGGCGCATAAAGGGTGAGAAAGCGAAGACTTTTGTAGATGCATAAGGAGGAGAATCAAATGGACGTTCAGGTTCTGGTGGCCTACGCCACCAAGTATGGTGCGACGGCGGAGATTGCCGAAAAGATCGGTCAGGTGCTTCGTGAGGCGGGTTTCCATGCCGACGTGCTGCCGGTGGATCGTGTCGGCGACCTGAGCCCGTACAAGGCGGTGGTGCTGGGTAGCGCGGTCTACGTAGGCCAATGGCGTAAGGAGGCGGCAAAATTTCTGGAGGCTAACGAGAAGAAACTGGCCGAGCGGCTGGTATGGCTCTTTTCCAGCGGACCTACGGGCGAGGGGGATGCGGTACAATTGGTGAAAGGCTGGCGCTTCCCCGAGGCGCAACAGCCCGTCGCCGACCGCATCCGCCCCCGTGACGTCGCCTTATTCCACGGCATGTTGGATACAAAGAAACTCAGCCTAACCGAGAAGCTGCTCGTCAAGGGCATCAAAGCACCGGTCGGCGACTTCCGTGACTGGGAAGCCATCAACTCTTGGGCCGCGGCCATTGCTGATACGCTGAAGGCTGAAGAAGGAACTATAGCGGCATGAATGCCGCGTTACATTAAACGAGATCCAGTTGCATTCAACGCACCTTGCGGGTATAGTCCGGCAAGAGAATGGGGGAGACGATTTTGGGTTCCACCCCCGCTTCTTTCAGCTCGCGCTCCCATTTGTCCAGGTGGGCCAGGGTGAGCTTACCCAAACTGACCTCTTTGGCTTGCAAAGCAGCCGCCCGCCCTGCCCGTCGTCCGAATACCGTGATCTCCAGCAAAGAGTTACCCATCAAACGATTGCGGCCGTGCACCCCGCCAGAGATTTCCCCGGCGACGAATAAATTGGGAACATTGGTCCGACCATGCACATCCAAGGCGATACCGCCATTTTGGTAGTGCAGAGTAGGATAAACCAACATAGGCTCTTTAGTTATGTCAATACCAAAGCGGCCAAATTGGCGAACCATGGCCGGCAGCTCAGCCTCAATAGTGCCCGGCCCATGTATGATGTCAATCATCGGCGAATCCAGCCACACCCCCTGCATCCCTGATGGCGTGCGCACGCCTTTGCCTCGCTCCACACACTCCCGAATGAAAGCGGAGGCCTCTACGTCGCGTGTCTCCCGAGGATTGACAAACTGTTTGCCCTCCACATTGCACACCTGCGCGCCCAACCCACGCACTTTCTCCGTCACCAAAAGGCCCAAGATTTGCTCCGGATAGGCTGCGCCAGTAGGATGATACTGCATCGTGTCCAAAAAGGCTAGCCTCGCCCCCACCCGGTAGCACAGCACAACGCCATCACCGGTCGCCCCGTAGTGGTTGGTGGTGGGATAACCCTGATAGTGAAGCCGTCCACTGCCGCCGGTGGCTACAATCGTGCATTTGGCCCGGACTATCAAATGCTCACCAGTCTCCAGATTCTTGAGCACCGCGCCAGCACACTGGCCCTTATCGTCCAGGATGAGCTCGATGGCCGGAGAGAACTCCAGGACAACGATGTCCTCGGGATAGCTACGCACCTCGTCGCGCAGGGTGCGCATGATCTCTGCCCCGGAATAATCGCGGGCGGAGTGCATCCGTTTTCGAGAAGTGCCACCGCCGTGGATGGTGACCAGCGTGCCGTCGGGCTCCTTGTCGAACATGCAACCCAGATCTTCCAGCCATTTGATCACCAGCGGTGCGTCTTTGACTAACGCCTCCACCAATTCCGGCACATTGGCGAAATGCCCGCCGCCCATCACGTCCAGATAATGGATGGCTGGCGAGTCGTTGGGCTTATCCGCGGCCTGGATGCCCCCCTGAGCCATCATGGTATTGGCGTCACCAAAGCGCAACTTGGTGGTCAAAACGACTTTCGCCCCGTTCTCGCGGGCCAATATGGCCGCCGAGGCCCCCGCCCCGCCCCCGCCGATGACCAGCACGTCGGTGTCGTAGTCAATCTGCTCCAAATCCAGGCTATCGGAGCGCAAATGGCTGTGCCCTTCCATCACCTCAGCCAATTCCAGCGGCATACGCTGGCCCTTGCTCACCCCGACGCGGATCTCGCGCATCCCCTCGCGGATGTAGTCGGGATGGAATTTTTCCAGGATTTCCTTTTTCTCGGCGGGGCTCATCATCGGCCACGTTTCCGAAAGACGTGCAGGCCGGGTAGCCTCTACTCTTTTTATGGATTCCCGCATCTCCGCTGTGTAACTCATGTCCCCGTCTCCTATCTCATTCCGGCTCTATATCTCGCGCATTGTACCGCTTGCGCAGTTCTTCCTCGCTCAGGCCCTTCAATTCCTCCACTGCTGCATCCCACTTCCCTTCTTCAACCTCTTTTACCCGTTCGAGTAGGTGCTTCGCTTTAGGAGCCAGATATTTGCCGTACAAGCGGCGGCAGAGAATAGCGATGTTGTACTGTGCTTCCTCAGCCGGGCAGCGAGCAGCGCACAACCCGCACATGATGCAATCGAAAGAGCGATCGGCCACGGCGTGGATGTCGCCGCGCATGGCATCGGCCATGTATTGCTTGACATCAATGTCCTGCGGACATGCTTTGGTGCAGGTACCGCAGCTAAGACAACGCATCAGTTCCGGATAAAGGGTGAATAACGTCTGGAAAGTGGGTTGCAGTTCATGCAAACGATAGGCCGCCCGTTGCGCCGGGAAAAAGGGAATCTGCGCCAGGTACATGCCCGGTTGGACCACGGTCTGGCAGGCCAGGCCAATTTGCAAACGATAATCGCCGGGCAGACGATATACTGTAGCGCAGGCTCCGCAGAACCCGCCCCGGCAGCCCACACCTCGAATTAGCTGATAGCCGGCATACTCCATAGCTTTCATAATCGTCAATGTAGGCGGCACCATGTATTGTTTACCCATGATGTAAATCGGAATCAGTTCCTCGGACATGATAACCTCCCCACTATTTTTCTCCAAGCTCCGTCAACTCATCCTCGCGGAACGTCGCCAGGGGCAGCTCTTCTTCCAGACTGCGCCCCGGAACATAGTCGAAAATAGCCTGCACTTTCTCGCCGACAGCACGGAAAATCGTGCTCACCGGAATGTCATTCGGGCAGGCGCTGGTGCACATGCCACAGCCCACGCACGAGGTCGCCATGTGGTTCAGGCGGGTGAGGTGGAACATAAGGGTATCCACCGGCATCCGCACAACGCCCTTCCGTTCCGCCCACTCAAAATATTGGCGTGGCTCGTGATCGAAAGTAGTTGTGCGCGCAATACACTCCTTGCAGTAGCAAATGGGACAGGCTACCATGCAGTTGTGACAGCGAATGCAGGTGGAAAATTGGGCCAACAGACCCTCTACATCGTTCACCCGGGAGCGGAACTCGGCGAAACGCCGGTCGCGCTCGGCTGCCCGCCGGCGGATCAACTCCTCGACCACGGTCTTGCGTCCCTCCGGTATCGCGGTCGGTGTCAATCCCAAAGGCTCCGCTAGGTCATCGCGCACCGTCACCAACACCCGCCCATCCATGCCCAACAAGCCCAGGTGAATATCCGGCCCATGCACATCCGCCACATCGGGCACAGGATACTCGCACATCTGACAGGCCGCACGGAAGCTGTAGCCTCCATGAGGATGCAGGTCACCATCCCTCACCTGAGCCAACAACTCCGCCGTGGGATCGCAGCCTGCCGCTACCAAAGCAGCATAATCGGCCACCTCGTATGTGCCCAGGCAGTCCACGACGATGACCGTCACGTTCTCCAGGCTGGCCTGCTGCAACTTGACCAGTTCCACCAAAGCACGGAGTTCGCAGGTGCGCAACACAACCCCTACCGGGCGTGGCGCGCCCTTGACCGTCAACTTAGAGACCAGCTTGGCGGAATTGACGGGCAAGACCGGAGCCACCGGATTCACCGCCTGCAAGCGCGACATATCGTGCACCAGCGTTTGTACCACATTATCACCGGCCAATGTTGCCTGGGGCACTAGCAAGTACTCCACTACCCCGTGCTCCAAAAGACCTCGCAGGAAAGTGTCCAGGGTGGCCAGTATGTTATCTTCGACCTCAAGCACAGCGTTTAGCGGCATATTTCTACCTCGGTGATTCTCACATACCCCATAGATTGCGCATAGGATTGGGCCCCTTTTCCTTCAGGGCAGCGACCATCTCCGTCACCGTCTCGGCGAAGTATTGGCCCTCGCTGGCACTGATCCATCGCAGCCACACCCGGTCGGGATCGAAGCCCAATTGCTCCAGGATGCTTTTGAGAATAGCCACCCGCCGCCTGGCCTTGTAGTTACCGCTTTGATAGTGGCAATCTCCCGGATGGCAACCCCCGATAAGCACGCCGTCGGCCCCTTCCAGCAGGGCTTTGGTCACGTAGATGGGGTCTAATCCCCCGGAACACATCAGACGGATGATGCGCACGTTGGGCGGGTATTGAATGCGTGAGGTGCCGGCCAGATCTGCGCCGGTGTAGGTACACCAGTTGCACAGAAAGGCAACTATGCGCGGCTCAAATTCGGACATGAATCACTCCTCGTCCATATGCTACAACACCCAAGCCAAGTTCCCACCGCGGCATGCAGAGAGGCGTAGCACAGGAATAATCCTGCAAATCTTTTTTTCCTCTGCGCTCTCTGCGCCTCGGCGGTGAGCAGTTACGTCGGTGTGAGATAAGGCGCCGCTAACAGCGCTGGCACATCCTCGCGTCTACGATTTCCATGCCCAGCGCTGTCATGTTGCGCACCAGTTCTTCCTGGGGCACGCCCGCCACCTTGACGGTGATCAGACGGTTGGTAGGATCCTCACCCAGGAACGTGCCCAGTGAAACAATATTGCCACCCATTTCGGCAATATTACGGGTGATGGTTGCCAGTGTGCCGGGCCGTTCAGGTATCAACATCGTCAGCCGCACTCCCTCTTCCCGCGCCCCCAGCAGCTCGAGGAAGATTTTGAACAGGTCTGTCTCGGTGATGATACCGACGAGCGTTCCGTCGCGCATGACCGGCAAGCCACCGATCTTGTGATCGGCCATGATCCGTGCCGCTTCCTCCAGGGGGGCATTTTCCCCAACGGTGATCACCTCTTTGGTCATCACGTCGGCGACCTTGATCTTGGAGACCAGGTAGTGGATCTCATGGATGCTGAGCGAGGTGGCCGGTGAGGGTGACGCATACAGCAGATCCTTTTCCGAGACGATACCCACCAGTTTGCCCTGCTTATCCACCACCGGCAGACGGCGCACTTTGTTCTCGCGCATAATGTGCAGGGCTTCGTCAATAGGCACATCAGGATTTACAGTGATAGGATGGCGGCTCATTCGATCATAGACTAACATCTCGCGTCCTCCTTTCAGCTTCAGAATGAAATAAACGGTTCCTGCCAGGTTTCCAACGCCACGCGCAGCTCCTCAAATTCGGCCGCCGCATCCTCCAGCGGACGCCCTTGCATGGTAGCATCAATAGCCTGGCGGAAGGCTTTGGCTCCGGCGATGGGCCCGTGCGGGTGAGCGTGGATGCCTCCACCTGACCCAATCACGATCTCAGTCCCCAAGTCTTTGATCACCTGCGGCACCATGGCCGGGGTAATACCTCCACTGGGCATGGGAAAAGCCGGTTTCAGGTTATACAATGGGAAGCTCAGATTCTTGGCCACGTTCACGAACTTCTCCGGCAGCACGGGAGCCTTGCCGTATGGTGCGGGGAAAACCACGATGTCGGCTCCGGCCAGACGCGGCAGCTTGCCCAGCACGATGTGCGAGCTGATCCCGTGCCACGGCGATTCATAAAACGCGCCGGCCACATCCATATGCGCGAGAATGGGCACGTTGATGGCCGGGTCCTCGGCCAGGGCCCGTAGTACGGGGAGGCCCACGGCCAGGAAGTTGACCATGATCGCGTTGCAACCCAGCTCCACCGCCCGCCTGGCGTTCTCGAACACCTGGGGAATCTCATCGGAAACGTTGACCGTGTACAAAGTGTGTTCGCCGGTTTCCTCGTAAACCTGGCGTTCGGCCTCCATGTACAACTTGACCCGGGCCAGCACGCGGTTGAACGAGGCATCGGCCAGCAGTTCGTCATCTTTGATAATGTCGCAGCCACCCAGCGCCGCCGCCCGGAACAGTTCCACGCCAACCTCCGGCGTGTACCCGGTGCAAGGCTTGATCATGTTATTCAACAACGGTCGCTTGGGGACGCCCAGTATTTGACGCACGCCAGGGATGCCGAACTTCGGCCCTTTGAAGCCGTCCACGTACTTCTTGGGAAAGCGCACGTCTACCAGCTTGAGCTTGCCGGCCATGGAGATATTGCCGATGACGGTAGTCAGCAGCATCGGTATCTGCGCGCCGATGTTGACCACCGGGAAAGCGATCTGGATGACGTAAGTGCGCTCCTCCACCTCCGGCGGTAGCCCATACTCGTAATCGGGCACTTCGTACACCCCGATGACCCTGGCCACATGCTTACGGCGCACTTCCGGCGTCTCCCCTGGAACGGGTACCCAGGTCCCCGTGCTCTGCTCGATGGCCAGGGCCGGGGCCATTTTGGGCACGGAAATCTTCTTCGGATAGGACACCAAATACGTGCCGATGATGTATTCGTCGTAATCCACACCATCGGGCAGCGCCAACGGCAGCGACTTAACGTCAACACCTGTAAGCATAGTCACACTCTCCTTAAATCCTTTTCACTCTCTATGTACGGGACGTGTTCCCTACCCACTCACTTCCGTCCCACGGAACCTCTCTTCGTTAATCCTGCGGTACAACTTGCGCAGAGCCTTGTACACCTGCCTGTATCCCTGGTAAAGGCGATCGTATATATCCTCATTGCACTCCTGCGGTTCAAAGACATCAGTGACCTTCACCACTTTCTTGAGCGAAGAGAAATCGGGATAGATGCCCAATCCGATGGCGGCAACCATCGCCGCGCCCACAGCCCCGGCCTCCTGCGGATTGGCCACCCGTTCCACGTGCTTTTTCGTCACGTCGGCGATGATTTGCAGCCAGGGATCGCCCCGCGCCCCACCGCCGACGATGCGCACGGTATCCTGCCAGTGGTGAAACTTCTGGCTAAGCAGGTCAAAGGCCCAGCGCAAGTTGTAGGCTACTCCTTCATACACTGCCCGCAGCAGATGCTCACGTTTGTGGTCCGCGCTCAAGTTAAAGAAAGTAGAGCGGACGTAGATGTCGTCAATCGGTGCCCGTTCGCCGTACATCCACGGGGTGAAGATAAGATAGTTGGAACCAGGTTCAATGCGTTGCACATCGGCATCCATCAGCGCGTACACGTTTTCTATTGTCGGGTCCGCCTGCTCGGCGCGGTAAAACTCGTCAGCAATCCACTTGAGACACGCGCCAGCCGTTTCGTTCTCGGCATACAGGAAATTCTTAGTCGGATCGGCAGCCTGGATGGTGGCGATGCCGCTTTTACCGGTAACTTTCTTGCCGATAATCACCCCTATCCAACTGGAAGTGCCCAGGTATACGTGTTGATCCCCTTCCTCCACTGCCGCCGAACCCACTGCCGCAGTCAGTGCATCCCCTGCTCCGGCGATCACCGGTGTACCGGCCAGTAACCCGAACTCGTGCGCGGCCTCGGCCGTCAATCCGGCGCCCACAGTTTCCACAGGGCTTTTCAGCTCCGGCATTTTCTCCAGCGGCAGACCGAACAATGAGATAATCAGCGGGTCCCAGGTCTTTTTACCCAGGTCAAACATCCCGGTCACGGAAGCTTCAGTCCAGTCAATCACCATCTCGTCCGTGGCCCGATACAACAGATAGCCGTTCACGTCGAGAATTTTGGCCGTCTGCGCATAAAGCCCCGGCATGTTCTCCCGCAGCCACCATATCTTGGGGATCCAGTCCTTGCCGGAGAGCCGCGCCCCGGCCACAGCGGCGAAAATACCGGGATGCAACAGGCGACGCATTGCCCGCCTGGCCTGTCGTCCGCCGCGCGCATCCAGCCAGATGATCGCTCGCTGCAAACACTGGCCCGCTTCGTCCATGGGTAAGATGCCCAGCATTTGCGTGGTGAAAGTGGTACACAGCACATCCTCTGGCCGGACATCGTATTTCTCCAGCAGTTGCCGGGTACTGCCCGTCACTGCCCGCCACCAGTCTTCCGGGTCCTGTTCCGCCCAATCCGAGCGAGGATAATACACCGGATAGGGCTCAAAGATGCTGCCCAACACGTTCGCTTCCGTGTCAATCAACACGGCCTTACTGCCACCCGTGCCCACATCGTGGGCGATGATGTATTTTCCGGACATTGTGCCCCCTTACGTTTTACGCTTCACGTTTCGCGTTTCACGTTCTCACGTTTCACGCCTCCGCATAACTCAGCGCCGCATCTATTTTAGCCAATTCCTGCCGCATTTCGAAACCGAGGTGCTGACTGGCTCCGTTGGGACAGGCCACCACGCAGGCCCCGCATCCCTGGCAGAGCACGGTGATGACCTCAGCGATGTGCCGCTCCTCATCTATCCGGCGCGCGTCGTAGGGACAGGCGGCGACGCACAACCCGCAGCCGCTGCACAGCCGCTCATTGACGGTGGCCACCGTGCCCGGGGTCTCGATGTACTCGCGGGAGAGCATGGTCACTGCCCGAATGGCTGCCCCGTGGGCCTGGGCCATGGACTCCTCAACCGACTTCGGGGAATGGGCCAGGCCACACAAATACACCCCGTCCACGGCGAAATCCAGAGGCCGCAGCTTGACATGCGCCTCCAGGAAGAAACCGTCCTCGTTGAGAGGCACCTTCAACAACTGGGCCAGCGCGCTGTTGTCGCCCGGTTCAATGCCGGTGCTGAGGACCAGGTAATCGGGCTCCAACGTCAGCACCTCACCCGCCATGCCCACCATGCCCACCATGGTCGCTTCTACCCGTAGCCGCCCATCCGCCACTTCCACACGGGGCTTGTCCTCCGCGTCATATGGGAGGAAGACCACTCCCGCCTGGCGAGCCTGCTGGTAGTATAGCTCACGGAAGCCGTAGGCGCGAATGTCGCGGTAAAGGACGTAGACGCGGGCCCGCGGGTTCAACTCCTTGAGGCGCAGCGCGTTCTTGATGGCTTGCGAACAGCAGATGCGGCTGCAATAGGGGCGTTGCTCGTCCCGGGACTCCACGCACTGGATCATGACCACCGTGTCCGCCTGAGCCAGCGACCCGTCTTTCTGGGCCAATCGCTCCTCTAGCTCCACTTGGGTCAGCACCCGCTCGTCCTGGCCGTACAAATACGAGGTCGGCTCCACCGCTTTGGCCCCCGTGGCCACCACTACCACCCCATGCTCCACCGTGGTCTGCTGGCCGTCCATGGAAGCCAGCGTGGTCTGGAACTTGCCCACGTAGCCGGAGATGTCCGTTATCTCGCTGTTCTTGTAAACATGGATGCGCGGATGGCTTTCCACGCGCGCGATGGTCTCGCGCAACAGACGCTGAGGGTCCTCTTCGCCGAGGCCGTAGTGGATATGCCGCAGATGACCGCCCAGCTCCGGCTCCCGTTCCACCAGATGCACCGGATAGCCCTGGTCGGCGATGGACAGCGCCGCCGTCATCCCGGAAAGCCCCCCGCCGATGACCAGGGCACTGTGCACCAGGTCGAAACGCAGGCGGGGTAAGGGCCGCAGCCATCGCGCTTTGGCCACCGCCATCTGCACCAGCTCCTTGGCCTTGAGCGTGGCCAGTTCCGGAAAAGCACGGTGCACCCACGAATCCTGCTCGCGCAGATTGGTCATCTCGAAGAAGTAAGGGTTCAGCCCGGCCTCGCGGAGCGTATCCTGGAACAGGGGCTCGTGAGTGCGCGGCGTGCAGGAAGCCACCACCACGCGGTTCAGCCCGTACTCCTCGATGCGCTCCTTGATGCGCTGCTGCGTGTCCTGAGAGCAGGTGTAGAGATTGTGCTCGGCATAGGCCACCCCGGGCAGCGTCTTAGCGTACTCCACCACCTGGGGCACGTCCACCACGGCGCCGATGTTGATGCCACAATGACAGATGAAAACGCCCACACGCGGCTCCTCATCGGAGACATCCCGCTCTGGCGGGTACTCTTTGACCCGCGTCAACGTGCCGCGCGCAGGGGCCAGCAAACGCGAGGCATGGGCTGCCGCGCAGGAAGCCTCTACCACCGTCTCCGGGATGTCCTTCGGTTCGCCGAAGGCCCCGGCGACGAACACGCCGGGCCGCGTCGTCTCCGTGGGGGCGAAAGCCTCGCTCTCGCAGAAGCCGAAGCGATTGAGCTGCAACCCCAGCCGACGAGCCATCTCCTGCGCCGATGCCGTGGGCCGCAGCCCGACGGAGAGCACCACCAGGTCGAACTCCTCCTCGCGCAGTTCCCCGTCCTCGCCCACGTAGGTGATGCGCAGGTTCTTCGTGCCCGGCACCTGCTTCACCGAGGAGACAAAGCTGCGGATAAAACGCACCCCATGCCGGGTCCTGGCTGTCTCATAGTACTTGTCGAAGTCCTTGCCGAAGGCGCGGATGTCCAGGAAGAAGACCGTCGTCTCCACGCCAGGCAGGTGCTCTTTGGCGATGATGGTCTCTTTGATGGCGTACATACAACACACGGCGGAGCAGTAATCCTGCCCACAGGCCGCGTCGCGGGAGCCAATGCATTGCAACCAGGCGATGCGCTTTGGCTCTTTGCCGTCCGAAGGACGCTGCACGTGCCCGCCGAAAGGCCCCGAGGCGGAGAGGATGCGCTCGAACTCGATACTGGTCACCACGTTGGGATAATAGCCGTAACCGTACTCGCCCTTGAGACGGGCGTCGAAGAGCTCCACGCCGGGGGTGAGGATCACGGCCCCCACGTTCAACTCGCGGACCTGGTCCGTCATCTCGTGGTTCACGGCCCCAGCTTTACAGGCGTAAACACACTCCAGACATTCGGAGCAAATCCCGCAGGAGAGACAGCGCTGCGCCTCCGCCAGAGCTTCCTCTTCGCTCAGACCCAGGCTCACCTCACAGAAGTTGTTAACGCGCTCTTCCACGGGCAGATTGCGCGCTCGCGCCCGGGGCCGGGGCACGATGTCCCCCTGCTCCAGCCGCTCCCGAATCTCCTCCGCGCTCAGCTCGACTTTGGGCTGCAGGACCGGCTCGCGCGCGCCCAGTTCCTCACCCCGCAGGAAGCGGTCAATGGAACGGGCCGCCTTGTGTCCGGCGGCGATAGCTTCCACCACAAAAGCCGTGCCTGTCACCACGTCCCCGCCGGCGAAGACCCCCGGCTTGCCCGTGACCAGCGTCTCCGGGTCAACTTCGATGGTACGCTGTCGCGTCATCCTGATCTGACCGTCCTCGCCCAGCAGTCTCAGGTCCGGCATTTGGCCGATGGCGAAGATGACGGTGTCGGCCTCGATGATGTGCTCTGTCTCCGGGAACTCGTCCATGTCCAGGCGGCCATCGGCGGTGAAACCGCGAAAGTCCACCTCCCAGCAGCGCACCCCCGCCACCCGACCGTCGCGGGCCACGATTTCTTTGAAGGTACGCCCGGGAAAGATGCGCACCCCTTCTTCCTCGGCCTCGGCGATCTCCCAGGGATGGGCGGGCATACTCTCGCGGCCTTCCAGGCAGCTCATGTACACCTCTTTGGCCCCCAGGCGCACCGCCGTGCGGGCCACGTCCACGGCCACGTTACCGCCACCCAGCACCAACACCCGCTCGCCCAACGCCGGTCGCTCGCCCAGGCGCACCTGGCGCAGAAAATCGGTGTTGAGCAGCACGCCGGGCAAATCGGCCCCTGGAATGCGCAGCTTGCGGCCCTGGTGCGCGCCCACCGCCAGGAACACGGCGGCGTAGCCGTCCTTGAGCAGCGCGTCCACATCGTCCACGCGGGTGTTGAGTTTGAGCTCCACTCCCAGGGCCAGGATGTCGTCAATCTCGCGTTGGATCAACTTGGCGGGCAGGCGGTACTCGGGCACGCCGACGCGCATCATCCCCCCCGCCACGGGCAGCGCCTCGAAGACGGTGACCCCGTAACCCATTTTCACCAGATCGTGGGCGGCGGTCAGCCCCGCCGGACCGGAACCGACAATGGCGATGCGCTCCTCGTGGATGCGCTGCGGGGGAGTGATGGGCTCGCGCTCCATATCCTGCACCCGGTCAACGACGAAGCGCTTGAGGGCCATAATGGAAATTGGCTCGTCCACTTTGTTGCGGGAGCACTCATCCTCGCAGCGGTGGTTACAGATGCGGCCACAGATGGCGGGGAAGGGGTTATCCTCTTTGATGACGCGATAGGCCTCCGCGTATCGCTGTTCGCGGATGAGGGCGATGTAGCCCTGGGCCCGCTGGTGGATAGGGCAGGCATGGCGGCAGGGGGAGGTGCCCCGTTTCTCGATGGCGTAGGCGTTAGGCGTGGCCTGCGGGTAGAGCTTGTAGATGGCCTTACGCTCCGCCAGGCCAGCGTTAAACAGGTCCGGCAATTTCACCGGGCAGGCCTGGGCGCAATCGCCGCAGCCGGTGCACTTGTCCAGGTCCACAAACCTGGCCCGCTGATGCACCACGGCGGTGAAATTGCCCGGCTGGCCACGCAGTTCCTGCAACTCGGCACCAGTGATGATCTCGATATTCAGGTGGCGGCCACATTCCACCAGCTTGGGGGACATGATGCACATGGCGCAGTCGTTGGTGGGGAAAGTCTTGTCCAACTGGGCCATGATGCCGCCGATGGCTGGCTTCTCCTCCAGCAGATAGACCTTGAAGCCGGCGCCAGCCAGGTCCAACGCGGCCTGCATGCCCCCGATGCCGCCGCCGACGACCAATACGGCACCTACCACTGAATCCGATCTGACAACGCTGTCGCTCTCGGAACCCAAGTTTACACCTCTTACTTTCGTGGTCTACTGTCCGTCAGCGCCGCCTGTACACATCTTTCCGATGCCCGCAATGCAGCAACAGTACAACGGCCTCGTTGTCCCAAACTTCGTATCTCACCCGATAGTCGCCCACGCGGATTCGGTACTCGTTCTCGTAACCCTTCAATTTGACAGACCCTGGTGGACGTGGGTTCTCTTTCAATGCCACGATTCGCTGAATAATCCGCCTGCGTACGTTTTCGGGCAAACCATCCAATGTTTTTGCACCGGCTTGGGGACGAGGACCTGGTAATTCATCAGCTTTTGCTCTGCTGACGGGCAAGGTACTCATCAATGGTCACATAGTCCCCAGCCTGGTAGGCCTCGCGTGCCTCCCGAATCTCGGCCTGAGCAATTGGGTCCTGCTCCCATAGCTCTTCCTCTAGCTGGGCGATTTGCTCGGTGAGCAATTGCCAAAGCCGGAGTTTCTCCTTGAGGCCCAGCCTGGTGATGGATTCAACCAGCGACTCGAAGGGAATCGTCAATTTCACATTGGCTTGTGACACGGGTCTCCCTCCCAATAGACGGCGGTAACCCAAACCGCCCCTCCCCCCTCGCCCGGCGTGGTGATCAGAACTCCCCCGTGCGGTCCACCAGGCGCAGGGTGAGCACGACCACGTCGTGGGTCAGGCCGTCGGGGGTCATGAAGTAGTCTTCGCGGATGAACTTGGACGAGAAGCCAATGGCCTTGAACGCCTTGATCACATGACTCTGCTCCATCGGGATCTCGGCCACCAGTTGATACAAGCCCATCCTCTTGGCCAGTTGCACCAGGGTCTGCAGCATGAGAGTACCCAGCCCCCGCCGGCGAAACTCCTCAACGAGGAAGATGCGCACCTCAGCGATGTGGTGGTGCGGCCCGGTGCCGAAGTGCAAGGTCGCGTCCCCCACGATGCGGTCATCGCACACGGCGACCAGGGGGAAGACCCGGTCGTAGTCCAGGTGGGTCACCCATTCCTCCAGCACCTCCTGATTGCGCACGTCAGAGCGGAAGTAATCCAGGTCGCCTTCGCTGACCCTTTTGAACATGTCCAGCAGGCGGGACCCATCACTTTGTTGCAGGGGACGTAAGATCACCTGAGTTCCATCGGGCAAAGTGGCTACTGAACGGTACGACTTGAGCGTTTTCTCCATTTTTCACTCCTGAATGCACTACATTAACGCCGCTGCCCCACCAACCCCAGCGATGCCAATAACGGCAGCGGATTGATAAAATGCTTATTAAACCATTGCTCCTGTCCCGGCAAATCCAGGGCCAGGCCCATCAACTCGGTCAGATAAAAGACGGGCATTTGCGTGCCCTGTTGGCGCGTGTCCAGGTTGATGTGGCACATGCCACAGACGGTGACGATGCAATTGGCCCCCGCCTCCGCAGCGGCAGTCGCCAGGCGGCCCACCAGGGTCTTGACCACATCGCTGCGGTCCAAGGACAAGCTACCCCCGCAACAGTCCACGCCATAGGACCAGACCACCGGTTCCGCGCCGAGAGTGCTCAGCAGACGATCCATGAGCACGGGATGTTCAGGGTCGTCCCAGCCGGTGAGTTTGGGTGGGCGGACGAGCATACAGCCGTAGTAGCTGACCGGCTTGAGCCCCTTCAGCGGACGCCGCACGCGGGAGGAGATAGCCTCCGCCGGCAGGTCGTGTCCCAGCACGTCCAGCAGATGGCGAGGGCGGCCCTGGCCGTCGTAGGCAAAGCCCAACAGCGCTTCCATCTCCCGACGCCAGGCCTCATCCTCGCGCAGACGCCTGTCGGCGCGCAACGTCCGCTGGTAGCAGGCCGGGCAGGGCATGAGGGTATCCATTCCAGCCGGTTGGGCCAGGGCGATGTTGCGCACCGGCAGGCTGAGAGCCAGTTCGTGGTCCAGGGCGTGGGCCGAGGAGGAGCCACAACAGCTCCAGTCCTCCAGCTCCACCAGCTCAATGCCCAGCACCTCACAGACCGCGGCCACCGACTGCCCATATTCTACGCCGGTCGAGCTTAAAGTGCAACCCGGATAATAGGAATACCTCACCGTCCCACCCTCCTGTACAAGGCTCGCACTCGCTCCAGGTCCTTAATCCTTTCCGGCAACATGGAAATCTTCCCCTTTAGCATCAACCGCAGGCCCAGGTCCAGGTCGGTGAAGAGGTCCACGGCGCGCAGTTTGTACTCCATCAGCATCGAAAGCTCATGCGTGCGTCCCCACAGCTTGATGGAATCCAGGAACGATTGATGCAGCGCGTAGACCTTCTTCTCTGCCGGGGCAAGGCCCGCCTCCAGCGCCATCTCCTTGAGCACGTCCATGACAGGGGCCAGGTAAATATCGTTAGGGCAACGCGCACCACAGGTATCACAACCCACGCAGAGCCAGGGGGCGTTGCTGCGCAAAAGCGTGTCCCGGCGTCCTAACAGGATCAGGCGCACCACCTGGGCCGGTTTGTAGTCCATAGCATAGGCCACCGGGCAACCCGCCGTGCACTTCTGACAGAAGTAGCAAGTGTGCAGCGGTTCGCCGCTGCGGGCCTGGATGATTTCGGAGAACGAGGTTGCTGTCTCGGTCACGTTTCGCTCCTCAAGCGAGAGGTGTAGCGGCGGACGGCCCTGTCCGCCATCCCGGCTCGCCATGCTCTGTCAACGAATAGCCAACGAATAAACGCATGGTCCGACATTCGTTTATTCGTTTCGCCATTCGTTGACAAAGGTCTCACTCACATTTGTCACGTGCGACGCACCTGAGAGGTGCGTCGCACATGACCCACCCTCCTCTCACAACACCGGCTCCATCATGGTTAGCAACTGCTCCGTAGACAGATTGCGCAGCGAGCTGGCCTTGTTGGGACAGGCCACCACACACGCTCCGCAACCCTGGCACAACGCCGTCTGCACCACGGCGATGGGCTTCCAGGGATGCATTACCCGCGCCTCGTAGGGGCAGGCGGCCACGCACAGTCCGCAGCCGGCGCACAACTCCTCGTCTACGAAAGCGATGGTCGGCTCCTGTACCATCTCCCGCTGGGCGAACAGGCCCAACACTTTGGCTGCCGCCCCGCTGGCCTGGGCCACGGTCTCCGGGATGTCCTTGGGGAACTGGGCCGCTCCGGCCAAGAAGATGCCCGCCGTCAGGCTCTCCACGGGGCGCAGCTTGGGGTGCGCCTCGGAGAAGAAGCCGTACTCGTCGGTGGAGACACGCAATCGCTGGGCCAGGTCGCGGGCCCCGGCGCTGGGTACCACCGCCGTGGCCAGCACCACCAAATCAGCCTGCACCTCGACCGCCTTGCCGCTGAGAGTATCCACACCGTACACCACCACCCGCCCATCCTCTTCGAAAACGCGGGCCACCTTGCCGCGCAGGTAAAGCACGTCGTACTCAGTCATCGCCCGCTGCACGAATTCCTCGTAGCCCTTGCCCTGGGAACGGATGTCAATGTAGAAGACGTAGGCCTGGCCGTCGGGGACGCGCTGCTTGTAGGCCATGGCCTGCTTGGCCACGTACATGCAACATATCTTCGAGCAGTAGGGCATGTGCAATTCGGGGTCGCGGGAACCGGCGCACTGTACCCACACCACCTCTTTCGGCACCGCTCCGTCGGAGGGACGACGAATCTCACCCTCGGCCAGCATCCGCTCGAACTGCAGGCCGTCAATCACGTCCGGTGGGCGACCGCCGCCGTATTCGCCCAGCTCGGACTTGGGCAGCAGATCGAAGCCGGTGGCGACCACGATAGCGCCGATGTCGAAGGTGAAAGTTTCGGGTTGCGGGGTTTCAGGTTGCAGGGTTTCAGGTTGCAGGGTTTCAGGTTGAGGGTTTATTCCTGATTGGGCTATCTCAGAACCTGGAACTTGTAACTTGTAACCTGGAACCTGGAACCTGGAACTGATCTTAACGGTGAAGTTGCCAACGTATCCACCAAGCTCTACTACTTCAGCATTGGTAAGCACCTGGATGTTGGGATGCTGCATCACCGCCGCGATTTTGGTTTCCAACAGATCGGGCGCGGCGTCGAAGTTGAGGTACAGCCCCGAAAGCTGACGCATCTTTCCACCGAGCTGCGCCTCCCGCTCGACCAGCACCACCGGATAACCGGCGTCGGCGATGTGCAACGCCGTCGTCATGCCAGCGATGCCTCCGCCGATGACCAGCGCCCGCTTGACCACCGGCAGGCTGAAAGGCACCAATGCTTCGTCGTAGCGCACCTTCTCGACGATGGTCGCGATGGTCTCGATAGCCTTGCGTGTCGCTTCTTCGGGCTGCGTCTGATGCACCCAGCTTATCTGCTCGCGGATGTTGGCGATCTCGGTCAGATAGGGGTTGACCCCCGCCGCGCGAGCCGCTTTGCGGAAAGTCACCTCGTGCATCGCCGGTGAACAGGCGGCGACCACGATGCCGTCCAGCCCATAATCGGCAATGGCCTGCCGGATGAGCGCCTGGCCGGGGTCCGAGCACATGTACTTGTAGTCGGCGGCGAAGGCCACGCCGGGGTACTTCTTGATTTCCTCCACCACCCGCTGCACGTCAATGGTGCCGGCGATGTTGAGTCCGCAGTGACAGACGAAAATGCCGATTTTACGCATTCCCGTTCCTTTCCGCCCACTGCGCGAACAGGCTGAGCACCTGCGCCGCCGCGCCACTGGCCTGGGCCACCGTCTCCGGGATGTCCATGGGCCCCACCGCTGCCCCGGCCAGGAACACTCCCGCTCGTTTTGTTTCCACCGGCTGGAGGTTCGCCTCCGCTGCGGTGAACCAGCCGTGTTCGTCAGTCGCCAGGTCCAGCAACTCCGCCACCACGTCCGATCCCGCTTTCGGCACCATGGCCGGGGCCAGGACTACCAGATCGGCGGCCACCTCCACATTTTGCCCGCTGAGGGTATCCGTACCCCAGACCATGACCTTGCCGTTCTCGCGGAAGACGCGGCTCACCTTGCCGCGCACGTACAGCACGCGCTCTTCCTCCATCGCCCGCTGCACGAATTCCTCGTAGCGCTTGCCCGCGGAACGGATGTCAATGTAGAAGACGTAGGCCTGGCCGTCGTGCACTTTGTGCTTGTAGAGCATGGCGTGCTTGGCCGTGTACATGCAACAGATTTTCGAGCAGTAGGGCTTGTGCAGTTCGGGATCCCGCGAGCCGGCGCACTGGATAAACACCACCTCTTTCGGCTCTGCGCCGTCGGAGGGACGCCGTACCTGGCCCGCTGTCGGCCCGGAGGCCGAAAGCAGTCGCTCGAAGGCCAGGCTATCAATCACGTCGGGCACCTCACCGTAGCCGTACTCACCCAGCAACGACAGCGGATACAGGTCGTAGCCGGTGGCCACGATGATGGCCCCCACCCGTTCCTCGATGATGGCGTCCTCCTGCTCGAAATCAATGGCTCCCGTGGGACAGAACTTCTCGCAGGCCCGGCATTTGCCGCGCTCGAAGTAGATGCAACTCTGGCGGTCAATCACCGGCTTGTTGGGCACTGCCTGGGGCGACAAGGTGTAAATAGCCTTGCGCGGGCCAATACCTCGCTCGAAATCGGAGATGACCTTCTTCGGGCACTTTTCCTGGCAAAGCCCGCAGCCGGTGCATACCTCCCAGTTCACGTAGGCCGCGCGGCGACGGATGCGCACCCGGAAGTCGCCCAACTGGCCCTCAACGGCCTCCACTTCGGAATATGTCCGCAAGCGGATGTGCTCGTGATGCCCCACCTCGACCGTGCGCGGGGTCAGGATGCACTGCGCGCAGTCCAGGGTGGGAAAGGTCTCCGAAAGCTGGGCCATGCGCCCGCCGATGGACGGCTCACGCTCGACCAGCACCACCTCGTAGCCGGCGTTGGCGATGTCCAGCGCGGCCTGCATGCCGGCGATGCCCGCACCGATGATCAGTACCCGTTGGATCGGAGCAATAGCCATTTTTCACCTACCCCAGGCTCTCCAACAGGGGACGGACATCCACATAATGCCGCTCCCAGCCAAAATCCGCCGTATCCAGGCCCAGGGCGACGCCCAGCAACTGAGAGAAATACAACACCGGAACGGGCTGATACCCGCCGTGCCGGCGCCCCATGTCGAGCTGCTGCTTGTCCAGGTTGAACTGGCACAGCGGGCAATTGGTGACCACGGCCTGCGCCCCGGCCCGTTGCGCCGAGGAGAGGATGCGGTAACTCATCTCCGCTGTGGCCTCCTTCGACTTCACCGCCAGATAAGCGCCGCAACACTCGGCCTTGTGCGGCCACTCCACCGGCTCCGCGCCCAAAGCCCGCAGCAGATCATCGAGAGCGTGGGGATTCTCGGGGTCGTCGTAGGCCACCTCGGTTGGCGGGCGCAAAACCATACATCCGTAGTAGGCGGCCACTTTGAGCCCGGTCAGCGGCTTCTTCACCGCCGCCTGGACCGCTTCAAATCCCACGTCGTCGCGCAGGATTTGCAACACGTCCAGCACCTCGACCCCGCCGCGATATTCGGCTTCGATGAAGTAGTTGAGTTTCTCCAGAGCGTCGGCATCGGACCGGAGGCGGTTGTTGGTGCGGCGGATGACGTTGTAGCACATGGTGCAGGCCACGGCCAGCCGGTCACCCTGCCTTTGCGCGGCCAGCAACACCCGCGTCGGCGCGACCAGATCGAGCATGTTATCCACCAGCAAGGGAAACGTCGCCCCACAGCAGTTCCACTCCGGCAGCTCCACCAACTCCGCCCCCAGAGCAGCAAACGAAGCCCGCAGGGCGTTATCGAAACCCTTAGCCGTGGTATTCAGTGTACAACCTGGGAAATAAGCTATCCTCATTGATACGCTCCACCCATGTTAGTTATAGTTTCAGGTTTCAAGTTATAGGTTTCAAGTTACAGGTCAGGTTTGGTAGCGAACTTGAAACCTGAAACCTTGAACTTGAAACCCCTACGCCGTGTACTTGCGGAAGCCGCCGATAAAGGCTAGTTGCGGGAACTCGGCCAGCTCCTCGGCGGGGATTTCCTCGATGACCAGGTAATCGCCGCGCTCCTGCAAAGCTATCTCCCGGATGGCCTCCATGATGCGCGAGAGGTCCACCCCCTTGGGACAACGCGCGTAACAGGTCTGGCAAGCCGCGCAAAACCAGGGCGTCTTCGCGTTCAACACCTCTTCCACCAGACCCAACTGCACCAGGCGGATCACCTGGCTGGGCAGCAGGTCCATGGCGAAGGCTGCCGGGCATCCCGCCGAGCACTTCCCGCACTGATAACAGGCCAGCAAGTCCTGCCCGCTGAGTTCCTCGATGCGGCGCACCAGATCATTGCGCACCCTCATCGCCGAAAGTTTAACTCTCATCCGCCTCTCTCCTTAAGCCCCCAATCCGACCACCTAACCATCCACTTCTCTGTACTGCGCCTTCCCCATCTCGTAAGCGTCGTTGCCATAAATATCATTGACCACCACCGCCGGGAAATCCTCTACCCGCAGGCGACGCAGTGCCTCCGCCCCCAGGTCCGGATACGCGATGACCTCGGCCTCCTTGATAGAATTGGCGATGAGCGCCGCAGCCCCGCCGATAGCCGCAAAATACACCGCCTTGTACTTCTGCATCGCCTCTCGCACGGGCTGAGAGCGGTTCCCCTTGCCGATCATCCCCTTGAGACCGACTTCCAACAGGCGCGGTGCGTAGGGGTCCATACGATAACTGGTCGTCGGTCCGGCAGAACCGATAGGCCGCC
Organism: Anaerolineae bacterium; assembly: GCA_024653325.1. Classification (GTDB taxonomy): domain Bacteria; phylum Chloroflexota; class Anaerolineae; order JACIWR01; family JACIWR01; genus JACIWR01. Next base: position 42,923 of record JANLFX010000001.1, on the reverse strand, counting down.
CCGGACGAGCCGGTGACGGTCCCATGTAGTAGATGATCTGGCCTCGTGGGTCGAAGGGCAATTCCTCACCGGCGTCCAGCGCGGCCACCAGACGCTTATGCGCCGCGTCGCGCCCGACGTAGATGGTGCCTGTGATCAACACATTGTCGCCAGCATGGAGTTGCTCGATTACTTCGTCGGTCAACGGAGTCGTAATCTCAATCGCAGCCATCGTCTCCTCCTAAATCACCACCTCTTTGTGCCGGGCGCTGTGGCATTGAATGTTCACCGCCGCGGGCATACTGGCGATGTGACAGGGAAACGTCTCCACATGCACCGCCAGAGCCGTCGTGCGCCCACCCAGGCCCTGCGGCCCGATGCCCAGCTTGTTCACCCGCTCCAAAATCTCCGCCTCCATCTCCGCCACTTCCGGGTCGGGATGGGGTTGTCCCACGGGACGTAGCAGAGCCTTTTTGGCGATCAATGTCGTCTGCTCAATCGTTCCGCCGATGCCCACACCGACGATGATCGGCGGACAGGGATTAGCGCCGGACTTATCCACACATTCGACCACCCAATCAATGATTCCTTGCCGCCCGGCCGCCGGGGAGAACATCCTGAGATAGCTCATGTTCTCGCTGCCGCCCCCCTTCGGAGCGACGGTAATTTTCAGACGATCGCCGGGCACAATCTCGGTATGGATCACAGCCGGAGTGTTGTCGCCGGTGTTGATCCGCGCTGAAAAGGGTTTTTCCACCACCGATTTGCGCAGATAGCCTTCCCTGTACCCTTTGCGCACTCCTTCCTGGATAGCCTCATAAAGGCTGCCGCCGACGATGTGCACCTCCTGGCCCAGCTCCAGGAACACCACCGTCAATCCCGTGTCCTGACACAGGGGCAGCTCTCCGCGACTGGCGATCTCCGCGTTCTGCAGGATTTGATCGAGCACGGCCTGGCCCACCGGTGAGGGCTCGTTCGCCCGCGCCTTCTTCAGCGCTGCCAGCACATCATCGCCCAAATAATAACAAGCCTCGACACACAGTCGAGCAACCTCGCTGGTGATTATCTCTGTCTTGACCTCCCGCACCATGGCCCCTCCTCAATCGAAAGAAAAATGGGACACCACACAGGCTTAAAACCATGCCTTTAGATGTCCCATTACCCTCAACCCGTTGTTCCCGCTTAGACTCTCCAGTGTCTCGGGCGAACCAAACACCATGCACCGTCTCTCCTTTGAGGCTTCGGTTAGCGGGGCGTAGTATACACCCTTTCAACCACTTTGTCAATGATGATCCAGCGACTCATCTTCCGAATTTTTCCTCTTGGGGCAAGGCGTAACCCAGCCGCCGTAAATCGGCCTCATCCTTGCGCCACTTTTTCCAGACCTTAACCCATAGCTCCAGGTAAACCTGCGTGCCTACCAACCGCTCGATCTCCTGGCGTGCCGCCGTGCTGATCCGCTTGATCATCCGCCCTCCTTCGCCCAAGAGGATGCCCTTTTGTGAGTCCCGCTCAACTATCACGGTCGCATGAATATAGGTCAGATTGGCGGATCGTTCCTTGAACTCATCCACCAGGACAGCCACGGCGTGAGGCACTTCCTGGTGAGTAAAACGTAGCACCTGTTCGCGGATAAGCTCAGCGGCAATGGCCCGTACAGTCTGGTCGGTGACCTGATCCTCCGGATAATAGCGCGGGCCAGGCGGCAGATGGGCAATGATACGGGCCATCAATTTGTCCAGATTGTCTCCCCGCGTGGCGGAAAGCATCATCCAATCGTCGTAGCGAACTAGATCAAAATAAGCATTGGTGTGCAATTGCACCTTCTCGGGTGGCAATAGATCCATCTTGTTCAAAGCCAAAACAACTGGAATGCGCTCGTGTTCAGCGATGAGGGCCGCTATCTGCCGATCCTCATCACCGGGCAGAGTCGAAACGTCCACCACAAAGAGGATTTCATCCGCATCGGGGATAGCCTGGATCGCGGTCTGGACCATGAACTCGCCCAATTTGTGTTGTGGCCGATGAATACCTGGGGTGTCCACGAAAATTATCTGGGCCTCGGGACGAGTCAGAATGCCCAACAAGCGCCGCCGCGTGGTCTGGGGCTTGGCCGAGACGATAGCCACTTTCTGCCCCAAATAAGCGTTCATCAGCGTGGATTTGCCCACGTTAGGTTTGCCGATAACCGCTACGAAGCCCGAACGGTGATCTTCTGGCCAACCCGCTTCCTCTGGGAAATAATCCTGGTCCTGCACTTCAGACATGCTGATCCTTCACACGCTCAACCTGAACGGATTGAAATCCACGTGCACATCGTACACGTCTACCCCTTCAACTCGTTTCAGCAAATTAACCACCCGATAGGTCAGCGGAGTGACCGCCGCTTCCAGACCGCATTTGAACACGTAGTTGGAGACGATAATGCTGACCAGGAGCGCGGGTGACCATACGCCGAGGAAAGCGATACACACAAATAGCAGCGTATCCACCCCCTCGCCCACCAGCGTGCTGCTGATAGTACGCAACCACAGCCAGCGGCCTTGCGTGAGAACCTTCATCCGGGCCATGATCACCGCATTGGAAAACTCTCCCATGAAATAACCAACCAGGCTGGCCACGATAATCCGCCCGCTGGCCAGCGTACCCAGCACTGCGTCAAATTTCTCCGTGCCCACCTGGCTGATCCACTGCGGGTCACCGGGCAACCAGCGTACCACGGCCAGCGTCAGACTGAGCAGGGCTGCGCAGAAAAAGCCCATCCAGATCACTCGCCGTGAATGGCGATAGCCGTACACCTCGACCAGCACATCACCAAAGACGTAGCTCACCGGGAAAAGCAGTGTGCCAGCGTCGAAAGTAAGTACCGGCAAGCCCAGGTTCACAATCTTGGCCGCCGAAGCGATATTACTGATCAATAACACGGCAACGAACAGGGCCATGATCAGATCGAAATAACGATACCTAAAAGATTCTGCCTGACTCATGGTCATTATTCTACTCCAAAACCAAACGCTGGTCAAGGAGAATTCCAGCAACCAGTAACCAGCAACCAGTCGCCCACCACTATTGCCCCCAAGAGTAAACTATGGTAGAATACAAATAGGCAGGGGGATTGATAGACCCAGGAGGCAACAGCGGTGGACAGACAAGCAAAAGTTATAAGTCCTCTGCAAAAATGGCTGGCCCAGCAAGGGTTTCATAACGGGCAAAACCCCTTCGCGACCGTGGAGGCTGAGCGGGAAACCGAACTCAAAACCTATTTCATTCGCCCTCCATTTTTTGATCAAATCGTAGGTGACCCGGCAGATCCGCGCACCAACTTCGTCTTCGCCGCCCGTGGCGCAGGAAAAACCGCCTGCCGACTCATGATCCAGCGCGAATGCCTGCCCAATGACCTGTCTGCTGAGGTTCTGGCCGTGCCATACACTGACTTCGGCTGGCTGGACCAATTATCAGGAACGGTCTCACTACATCATCACCTCGAGCAAATTTTACGTGCGGGCCTGGCCGCTATCTGGACCACCATCACCAAGGAACCGGTTCGCTTTTATGCGATGCCCATCGAGCAGCGTGCCCTGCTGCGCGCCTTGGTCCAGGACTACTATCCATCGCTGTTCTCCCCTTATCAGGTATTGCGCCACCTGCGCGCCCTGGGAGCGTTACCTCGAGACACTCAGGCGGACATCACAATCATCGAACAGGCCATCCGGGAAAGGCAACTGCGAGAGATTCTGCCACCAGGGAACGTGCCAACCGATACCCAGATGGCAGTATGGCTCACCCTGGCGGATACCGCCCCCCTATCCCCGTCCAGCACGGATCCTACCCATTTACTTCTCAATGAACTGACCGAACTGGCCCAGGCCATCGGCGCGCGGGCCGTGTACGTGCTCCTCGATGGCATTGACGAACACCACCTGACTGCCGAAAACCCAGATTTTCTGACCGAAGTACTGAGTCCTCTCACCCGCGAGTTGCGCGTGCTTCATCGGCATACCAATGATGCCCCAGGATCTCAGGCGGGATTGGCCTTCAAATTCTTCTTACCCCAGGTGCTGTATTCACCATTTCGAGAGCAACATCTATTCCGCACCGATCTGATCTCCAGTTGGTGCATCGAATGGTCAGACGAGGGCCTGACAAACCTGCTGCAGGCCCGCTTGATGGCGTTCAGCGCAGGCAAGATCCAGAGTATGGACCAGCTTGCCGACACCGAGAGTCGGGGCAAATTCGATCAGTGGCTTGTCGAGCGAGCCTACGGTTCACCGCGTAACATGCTCAAGCTAGGTCACCTGTTGCTGGAGCATCACTGCCAGCAGAATCCAGACCCGGGGAGTAAGCTGAACTATCGGCTGCTCCCTGAGATAGAAAACGAATTCGAGAAACGTTTCGGGCGGCTGATTCCCCCCCTGCGCGTAGATGAAGCACACCGCCGCATCTACGTCGGCGAAAGCACGGTCGAGGGCCTCACCGAACGGGAATTCGATTTCCTCCACTTTCTCTACCGGACCCCAGGGGTCTTTCGCAGCCGCCAGGAAATCTACGAAGCCATCTACCCCCAGGAAAAATACGTAGGAGATGAAGCCATTGACTCCCTGGTTTCCCGATTACGCAAGAAGATCGAACGCGATCCCAAACGCCCAATGTTTCTGCATACCAAACGCGGCGGCGGTTACGCCCTATTCCATACAGCTAACGCCAGCACAGACTGATCAACAATGACCCCCACAGATGCAGAACCTGCGGGGGGATTCAAGCACTGGAGCAAAGCATGAACGAACAAAGACCCACCAGAACGGACTCCGTGACCGCTCCCCCACACAATGCACCCCGAGACATCTGGGTGTCCATTTCCTGGATAGTTGCCTTCCTCGTTGTAGCTGTGATCGGGATTCTTTTGTTTGCATTCTACCGGACCGTCGTCCCCTACCAGGCGGTGGAACACAGAGACGTTGCCCTCGACAACGGTGGAACGCTTCACCTGACCTATCCCCGCTTCCTGGGCTGGCGCGAGGGCGGGGTGAACCCCGATAAACGCATAATTGTCAGGGCCAGAGACGTCACCACCGCCCCCGTTACGGTGTTAATCATCTCCTGCCAACCCGGGGTGCGCCTGGTATCTGTCAAAGGGGAGCCCCTCAGCGGACAGATAGTTATCTCTCCCACTGACAACGCGCCTTTCGAGACAGACCTTTACCTCCAGCAAATAGACCTGGACGCCCCTGCGCCCTTCAGTTTCACCGTCAAGATTTCACCACCGCCGGTCAGTGCACCACAAGAACTCTCGTTCACCATTCGCCGCGAGGCATGGTGGGCCGGTATCCTGCGCCGTTCGTACAATTCGATTCCCTGGGGGACTTATCTGGTTGGTTTATTGGCCTTAATTAGCACCGGGCTGCGCTGGCTGTGGAAACGGAACCAGGCGGCTCAGAACATCAGAGACCAGCGGAAAGAGCAAGCACTGCTGCGAGCCGTGGAAGAGAATAACGTCGAAAAGGAACACGAGGCTATCCGGCAAATCAAGGATGACTATGAGAAATACAAACGCGAGGGGCACGTGCTCGGCCTGTACATCCCTCAGAAGAAACCATTGGAAGCGAGCTATCGCCTGGCCTGCGCCCAGGAAACATTTCTGGAATTCATCCCCAGGATAGAGCAGGAGAAAGAATTCGAGAAGGCCATCCACGAGCCGCGCTGGCGACAAGAGCGAGAAAATCTAGAAAAGAACTGGCAGGCAGCGTCGAAAGGCTACGAAAAGTACGGGTATGCTCAACAACTACGCGGGCTGCGGAGTCTCCTCCTCTGCTGGGCAGAAACTGATAGCATCACCGATTGGGAAGCACGGGCCAGAAAATACGGCTGGACATCATTGACCGAGGGCGCTTTGGACCTGAAAGACTGCCTGGACACCGAAGGGAAAAGGGGCGGACGATTTGCACGCTGGCTGGCGGCAGACAGGTTGTTGGAAATCTACCGGGCCTGCAGCAAAAAGCCCGACTTTGACGACCAGGAGCTATTGAAAAAAGTGGCCAGAGACGACCCTTCGTGGCGAGTGAGAAAACGGGCCGCCTTGCGCCTGATATTTGTGCGGAAAGAACTCCCTGCCGCCGCCGAGCTGCAAGTGAAGACCGCGTCGGGGGATCAGGTTATCGAGTGGATGCGTCAATTCGCCAGCACGTTTTTTGATTATAAAGCCTTCTCCTGCCTCAGTGCCGAATTCCTGGACAAACGTTCACTCCAGGGAGCCTTCTCCGATCCTTTCCATGTCCTGGAAGAACTGAGAACCAGCCAGACCTCCACTATCGTTTACGCGCCCCGCGGGGGAGGGGCCACTACCCTGCTGCTCATGCTGGCCGATGAACTCGCCCATTGCATCCCCCGTCCCCTGATTCTGAATTTGACCGAATGGCCACAGAAAAAAGAGTGGTCCCTGGATACATACATTCACGCCCTGGGGCTGGCAGCCAAACGATGTCTGGGTCAGATGCCCGCTTACCCCTGGCGGGATGACTACCAGGAGAAATTAAACGCGTTGCGCGAACTGGCCAACACCAACGGCTATGAACAGGTATATGTACTGGTAGATAATCTGGCTAAGGGACCTTTTACTGATGTTAGCGAGTACGCGAATCGCGCCCGCCTTCTCCTGGAATGCCCCACTTTCATGCAACAACCCTGGCTGCGCTGGGTGCTGTTCCTGCCGGAGGAACTGGAGGCCGTTTTGCGCAACACCTCGGCTAGGGAAGGCGGCTGGGTGAACACCATCACGATCCGTTGGCAGCCAGGCCCGCTGCTCGAACTGATTGACCAACGCTTGCCGGCCGCGACCAGCCTGACCGTGAAGGGGCGCGATGTGCTTTTCACCCCCCAACTGGAAGGACGGGCCATCAGCGAGGAACTGTTGGCCTACTGGGCCCAAACACCACGCCAGATCGTGCGTTTCTTCGACCGGCTGTTCCAACACCGGGCCGCGCTCTTTGCGGAAAATAATTCCCCACTCATCAATGAGCGGGATCTGGCAGCGGTTATCGCCAGTATGCCGGAAGAGACCATCCCGCCAGCCTGAAGGTGCGACGCACCTTTCGCATTTCTGTCAGACTTAGCCAGCTTTCTGCCAGGTAATTGCCACCCTCCCGATAGCTATGGGTATTGACTATTCCTGTTCAATGTTGTAAAATGAGGATAGCTTACACCAAATTTTGCCATATCTTATGGTCATTTCATAAAAAAATAGTTAAAATCACGCGAATCCTAGCTCTCTCAATACCTTCGACTTCTTTTGCGTTGTATACCCTGAGGAGGCAGTCATGCCGGATCAAATCCCCTACTCACCAAAAGAATTCGCCGACCGCCAGGAATATATCAGCCTGATAGAGAAGGCCATTGAACAAAGGCAGGGCCTTCTCAATTTATATGGCGTGACCGGAATGGGTAAGAGTTGGTTGCTCCAACATCTGCAGCATCGGTATAAACAACAGCGGAACATCCCGGTGCTGTTTCTCGATTGCACTACCCTGCCTCCCCACGACCGGCAAAAAGCCATCCTGCAACAATTCTCCAGCCAACTCGCAGACCAGGGCCTGGCAGAACAAGAAATCTCATCCGCCCAGGCTCTTGTCTCCTGCCTGGGAGAACTGCCCGATACACACACCATCTTATTCCTGATTGATGCCACCGAACGACTGGCGGTGAACACGGAGGAGGGCCGTGATCTGGCGGCCTGGTTACAGGAGGAGATTATCTGGGCTTTCTATCAGAGAAGGCGTGCAGTCAGCGTGCTGGCCGGGCGAGATCCGTTTTATTGGACGTTGTACCGGCTACGCGAGGCTGCCAAAACTGAAGAACTATCTCCCTTCACACCGGACGATATCCAGGAACTGTTAGATACTCTGATCGGGCAGGAGCCTACACCCCAGGCAGAATCCATCTATCGGGAGACTTACGGCTATCCTCACGGCGTACGTGTGCTGATTGATGCCCAGAGATATGGTGACCTGGATAACCTGGAAAGCAGGCAGGCAGTGGCCGAAATCATCTTACGGGATGTTATTCAGGGTCGCTTGGGCGCAGAGTTCCCTCCTGAGCGACGGGAGGACCTGCTCCAAATCCTCTTCATCGCCTCTATCCTGCGCCGCCTGGACGCCGTTACCCTGGGTGATTTTGCACAGCGGCTGGCCAACGCTGGAGAACAATTGCCGGCAGCCAGCCAGGATAGGGGCTTTTATATCAACGCCGTGTTGGACCTCAAGAATGCACAACTGGTGCGCTGGGATACAGACAATCGCACTGATAAGGTCGAAGAGACTGTGCGCCAGATCCTGACCACCAATCTACGCGTGCGCGAACCAAGACGTTACCGCAAATGGCAATCGCTGGCCGCCGAGATGTACAAGGAATGGATGGAGAAGTACCCGGCCAACTTCGACGCCTGGCTGACCGAGTGGCTATACCACAGCGGGGAGTCCCAGACGGCCAGGATTTCCAGGGCCGAAAGGGAAGAAAAAAGGGAGGAAACCGTGATCCAGGTGAGCCAGTTCATCGAACAGGTCCGAAAGCAACCGCAGATGCAGTGGGATTTGCGCAGCGTAGCGGAGAACCTGGAGCTTCGCCTTTCCAGACAGGAACAACGGCTGAGTCAGGTGGTGGGAAAGGACACGTTTAAGTCTGTTTGGGAAAAAGTACAAGAATGGCGGGATAGCGAATAGCGAATGGGCGACTCGCTGACTCGCTGACTAACCGGGAGGACAACAATGACATTGGAGTGGGGCCGACTACGCACCAGCAAACTGATTGGCCGCAGGCGCGAATGCGAGATGCTACGAGCAGCCATTGAAGCGGATGGGGAATTGCGCGTGGTGTACGTGACCGCCCCGGCAGGGGTGGGCAAAACGCGCCTCCTGGCAGAAGTGCCTCATTTGCGTGAACAGTGTCCCAATGCCGAGCGGACCAAAATTCTACCCCTGTTCGACTTTTACTTTACGGACGTGCAGTCCAACAGCCGGCTCGAAGAGCGCATCATATCCCGGCTGGACCGCAGCTGCTTCTCCTCCTATCTGGAGCAGCGCGAAAAATTCGAAAAGCGACGCCAGGATGGCTGGTTCGAGTCTGGCATTGAAGATCAACGCGCTCAATTGGCCGAATTGTTTGTCCAGGGTTTTAATGATTTCACCAGGAACACCCGTGTGATCCTCCGTTTCGACACCCTGGAACTGGTTCAATATGAGCCGGACGAAGTTCAGAGCATTCTCGGCCTAGCAGAACAGGGCATCGAGGTCAGAAGTTGGCTGCGCACTGTGCTCCCGAAACTCAGAAACACGGTGGTGATCCTGGCCGGACGGGAACAGGAGAAACCCCAGGTTTGGGCTGAATTACAGGAAACATTTGTCCCCGTGCTGGGCGAAGCTAAACCCTTGGCAGAGGCGGCCCCCGATTCCCCGCACGTGATGATTCGGCTAGGCAATTTTTCACCGGATGAGACGGCGGATTATTTCCAGGACCTGGCACAGGTGAACCCACAAATCAGGGAAGCCAGGATCAGCCGCGATGATGCCCGCGCGATCCACGAAAAGACCGGGGGCGATCCCCTGAACAACGCTTTCTTCTCCGCTTTGATCGTCAAAAACGCCCGCTTGCCGCAGGACGTTCTGGCCGTGGCTACACAGGACATCCAGCAACGGCTGGTGGAAGAGATGACCCGCCTGCAAGACGGCCTGGACCTCATCATCCCCTTTATGGGCTGGATGCGCAAGGGCCTTAACGCCGAACTGCTGCACAAAATCCTGGCTTCACGCCCGGAGTACCCGGCCTGGAGCCAGGAAGAATGCACTCACCTGCTGGCAATAGCCCAGGACCTGCCTTTCATCAAAACCCGTGAAGAGAGCGACCTGCTTTTCCTGCACGATAAGATGTACGATTTGGTGGACCAACACATCCTGCCCGGCCGCTCACCCGTGGAAAAAGAAGCGGTGTGCAATGTGGCCCTCGAATACCACGAAAAAGGCTCGCCGGAATGGCTTTACTACAAGCTGCTGCTCAACCCGGCGGACGGTTTCCACACCTACCAGGAATTATCCGACGAAGCCATCCTGAGCCATGAATACGGACGGGCCATGCGCCTGCGCGACGAGATGTTACGCTTTTTCGGCGAACTCCTGCGGGGTCGAAGCCCGGAAGCGCGGCGAGATTGGGAACGCCGCATCGCCCGCGACGCGGCCATCCGCTGGATTCGCCTGTACCTGGCTCAGGGTCAATTCAAGAAAGCACGGGAGCTAAGCGATCGCATCTGGGAGTACACGAAGCCACCATTCGACCGTTCGCCCGACGATCCTCTGTTCACGGGCGCACTGCTGTTGAACCGGGGCGAAGCGCGAGGCTATCTCTCTGAATGGGACGAGGGCCTGGATTTGCTCGGCCAGGCGATTGAGATTCTGTCGCCCTATGAGCCGGATAACCCGGTTGACAAAAAACGGCGGGCGTGGCTGTTGGGCATTGCCCACCGCGACCGGGGCTACATCTATCGTTCGCTGGAGAATTACAACAGCGCCAGAGACGAGTATCGGGAGGCAATCCGCTACCAGTCCGAGCTGGGAGATCTCAACGAACTGGCCAGTACCGAAAGAAACCTGGCCTTCGTATTCGCCCAACTGGGCGATTTTCACCGCGCCGACGAGTATATCACCCGCAGCCTGGACCATTTCCGGGAGACGGGCTCGCGGTGGGGCACCGCCTCCAGCCTGAACGTATTCGCCGCGATCAACGCTGACAATGACCAGCCAGACCGCGCCGAGCAACCCTGTCGTGATGCGCTGGCCATGCTGAGCGAAATCGGCGATGCACGCACGATGGGCCTGACCCTGATCACCCTGGTGCGCACCCTGCGCAAGCAGGCGCGCCGGCGTCACTACCGCTACAGCGTCGAACGGGCCGATGCGTTCCTGAAAGAAGCCGAAAAACGCGCCCAGGAAGCACTCCACATTTTCCAGGAAGTCGTGCCTGAAATAGCTATGGAACTAACTGCCCTGGAAGAACAAGCGCGGCTCTATCGTGACTGGGCGGTCATCTACCGCCGGCAGGACCGGGAACAGGCCGAGATCGAACCGTATGAGAAGAAAGCCATATCCCTTTTTGAAACGCTCATCGCCAGACTGCCCCCGCAAAAACTTCGGGCCCGGCTCGATGTCATGGAAGACCTGGCCCACTTACACTTCGAGCGGGGTGAACTCGAACTGGCTGAGCAATGGGTGGATCAGGCATGGGCAGCCATTGACGACCGTTATCGCCTGCAAAAAGACATTGGCTTCGTGGAGATCGAGAAACCGGCACCGGTTTTTTGGAACGTGTTGGGCAAACTCGCCCTGCGACGGGGATACATCGCCCACAAGCGCCAGCAATGGGCACAAGCAGTACGACACTGGACGCAGGCCTTCGCCTACTTCGACCACTTCGCACCCGATGCCGGTGCTATCGGGCCAACCGCTGGTTACATCTACCGGCTACTCAGCGGCCTGCCCGCCGAGACACTCGTGGAACTGGAGAAGGTCTGCGGCGAGGAAGAGGCGGGCTACGCCCTGGGTCCCACGCGAATGCACCACGAAATTCAGCACGCTATTGAGGATGCCAGGGGTTAAGAACCACCCCCAGCAATCAAATGCGACGCACTTCTCAAGTGCGTCGCATTTGTGTTTTTAGGAAGCACATCCTATTGACAGACCCTGTATTATCTGCTACAATAAAATCGCAATCCAGTTGTGAGAAAAGGCAGCGGGTAGCTCAGCTCCCTGCACCACCAGTGGCAGAGAACGAGCGCCTGCTTGAACACACTACGACCACCACATCCCACCGATACAAGGAGCGGGAAAATGACGGCAAAACCTCCAGAGCGAATGGAAAAGTCCATTATGCAAGACGTGTTTTCAGCCCTCTCCTTTTTTCGACCCACTACCACCCAGGCCAGGCCGGCCGTGGAACTGGTTCAACTGACAGACGACAGCCTGCCCGTGGTCGAAGAAATAGAGGGCGAGAACGACTGCCCGGCCTGCGATTGATAACCCCCGATGGAACTCCTCACCACCAGCGATGGCCGCCCTCTCGTGGTACGTCCGGCAGCGCCAAGCGACGCCCCTCTGGTCATCGCCGTTGTGGATGCCGTGTGCCGCGAGCGGCGGTACATGATGACCGAGCGTTTCTTGCCAGGCCCCGAATGGCAAGAGGCCCTGGGAATGATCCCCCGGAGCGGATGGAAACTGCTGCTCGTAGCCGAATGTGAGGGGCGTATTGTTGGCTGGTGTCGCGCTTTCGCCGATACGGTGAGCCCCTTCGCCCGCCACACCGCCGAAGTGGGCATCGGCATCCTCAAACCGTACCGCGAAATCGGCATCGGCACTCATCTGCTGCGCCAGACCATCCAGGGTTCAAGGGAGGCCCACCTGGAGAAGCTGACGGCTGCCATCTTTGCCATCAATGAACGCGCCCTGAACCTCTTCATCGGGCGCGGCTTCAGGGTCACCGGACGCCGTTATCGGCAGTTCAACCTGGATGGCCGTTACATTGACGAATTGCTGCTGGAGCGTTTCCTGTGATCCACTGGCTCTCCCGCCCGGCCCTTATCACTCTGGAATTGACCCCCGCCTGCTCTAACCGCTGTCCCGGCTGCTTTAACCCCTTCCGGGACGAACGCAACAGGCCGCCGCTTCCGGCCAGCGAGTGGCGACGCATCCTGGAGCAGGTATGCTCCGCCGCGCATTTGGTCAAACTCAGCGGCGGCGAACCCACATTGCACTCCGAGTTTGAGACCATCCTCGCCCTGCTGGAGGAATTCGGCCAGCCCTTCTCCCTTTTCACCAACGGCCTGTGGGAGCGCCCCGCCTGGCTGGTACAGCGCCTGCGCGCCATGCCCCAATTTCACGTAGCACTCATCTCTTTACATGGGATTACACCAGCCGCCCACGAGGCTTTCACCGGTGTACCCGGTTCATTCGCAGAGACAATGACCAATTTGCGCTATGCCATCAATTCTGGTTTGAGAGTTTGCCTGAGCACGGTAATCCACCGTCAGAATCTCGATGAATTGGCGGGAGTAGCCCGGCTGGCAGCAGAATGGGGAGTAAAGGTGTCCTTTGCCCGCCTGCTTTGTGATCGGCCATCACCCCTGGAACCCACCCCCAATGAACTGCGGGCCGCCGTAGCCGAGATAGAACGCCTGCGTGCAGACGGCTACCGGGTCAAATTCGGCAACTGCATTCCCCAATGCTTCACGCCATCCTCTTCCTCGGGATGCCTTGCCGGAGTAGCCTATTGTGCCATCGGCCCGTGGGGCGACCTGCGTCCCTGCACCCATTCTACCACCGTATGTGGCAACCTGCTGACCGGTTCGCTTCTGGAAGCATGGCACAGTCCGCAGATGCAATCCTGGCGCGCGCTTATTCCTCCTGCCTGCCACCATTGCGCCGCCTTCAGCCGCTGTCACGGCGGCTGTCATGTTCTCTCCGAACTTCGCGGCACGCCGCGCGACCCGCTCATGCGTGGCCCCCTCACCGCCGACGAAACACCTCCCCCTATCCGCCTTTCCCCCGACTGGTGCCCTGTGCCAACCTACCTCGAGCTGCGCATGGAGCCTTTCGGCCCCGTGCTTCTGCGGGGCAATCGCGTGGTGCCCATCCAGCCCGAGATGCTCCAGGTGCTGGAAGCCTGCGACGGACGCACCCCGCTGGCCACATTAGAAAAACGCTTTGGTCGCTGGGGAATAGAGGTCATCGCCGCCCTCGCCCAACGGGGAATGCTGCATTACGTAAGACAGACTTAAGCCTGCCTTACTTTTCTTTGACGATACGGAATTGATCCAGATCGCGGGGAATGATCACGTCGGGGAAAATGGGGGTGGCTTCAGCCAGTACCTCTTTCTCCGAATAACGGCGGGAGATATGGGTCAAATATAAGCGCTTGACCCCGGCCCGGCGGGCCAGTTTAGCTGCCTGGGCCGCGGTGATGTGGCCGAACTCGCGGGCCAGTTCGGCCTCGACTTCCAGATAAGTGGCCTCGATCACCAGGGCATCAGCGCCCCGCACCTCATCAACCAGATCGCTGGTGCGAGCCGCGTCTCCCACGTACACCAACTTCGCCCCTGGCACCGGTGGTCCCAGCACGTCGTCGGGATGAACTACCCGGCCATTGGCCAGGGTGATGGACTGGCCCTGCACCAGTTGTCTGCGCTCCGGCCCGGCGGGCACGCCTAGAGCCTCGGCCTTGTCCACCAAGAACGGGCGCCGCGCCTTTTCCTCAAAAGTATAGCCGAAACAATCTGGCCCCCGGTGGGTGACCGGAAAGGCTCGCAACTGAAAGAACTCATCTTCCATCAGCACACCGGGTTCTATATCGAAGAACTCAATGCGCATCGGAGGATTAGCTCCGCGTAGCACCACCCCGAAAATCAGGTCTTCCACGCGGTCCAGCGCCTGGCTTCCGCCATATATCTCCAGAGTATCAATCGTTTCCCACCGGCTGAACGTGGATATTAACCCTCCCAGGCCGAGGATGTGGTCCAGATGACCGTGAGTGATGAGGATTTTATCCAGACGGCGGAAGCCGAGACCACTCTTGAGAAGCTGCCGCTGCGTACCCTCGCCACAGTCAATGAGGAAGCGATACTCGCGATGGAGAACCATCGCTGCTGGCAGGCCGCGATGTATTGATGGCGCCGAGGCCGAGGTGCCGAGGAAAACGATTTCAAACATGGGTCTCCTGTACAGAACGAGAAATGGTGCGCTTCCCCGTTCACACTGTTAACATGGATAGCATTATAGCACAGCAATTAGTACAGGACAAATTGGCAATTTGTCCTACATTTACCAGTTGTGGTATAATCCTACTACTTTTGTCGCGCCTGACGACAGGTCGGTGGGAGGCAATGGGGATACTTACAGCCACAGCTCGCACCCGTGATGGGCGAAGGTGTCCTCACCGAGCCCCCTTCGCCTCGGTCGAGAGACCTTCGGCGATCCGTAGGACAAGCTCAAGCTTGTCCTACTTGCCAGATATTACTCGAGATAAGGAGTTTAGATGAAAGCTGTAGACATTATTGCTAAGAAGCGCGATGGTGGGGAACTGAGCAAAGAAGAAATCGAGTTTTTCATCCGGGGTTATACTCGCGGTGACATACCAGACTATCAGGCGGCGGCGTGGGCCATGGCCGTTTACCTGCGGGGAATGAGCCACCGGGAAACAATTGATTTGACCCTGGCTATGGTCCATTCTGGTGAGATATTGGACTTGCATGAGGCGGCTCCGTTCGTGGTGGACAAGCATTCTACCGGGGGGGTGGGCGACAAGACTACTATCATGGTTGCCCCGTTGGTGGCCGCCTGCGGGCTACCAGTGGGCAAGATGTCCGGACGGGGGTTGGGATTCTCCGGTGGTACGTTGGACAAGCTGGAATCTATCCGGGGATACAAAGTGCCGTTGAGCATTGAGGAGTTCCTGACCCAGCTCCGTGATCATGGGGTAGTGGTCGCCGGGCAGACAGCGGACCTGGCCCCTGCAGACGGCAAACTGTACGCCCTGCGCGATGTGACAGCTACTGTGGCTTCGCTTCCGCTCATCGCCAGTTCGGTGATGAGCAAGAAAATCGCCAGCGGCGCGGACGCCATTGTGCTGGATGTGAAAGTGGGCAAAGGGGCGTTCATGCAAACCATTGAGGACGCGATCGCGCTGGCCCGCATCATGGTGGAGGTGGGACAGGGAGTGGGCCGCCAGGTCAGGGCAGTGATCTCGGACATGAATCAGCCTCTGGGACGGGCAGTAGGCAATGCACTGGAAACGGCCGAGGCCATGGAAGCTCTGCGCGGGCGAGGACCGGCGGATTTTGTCGAGCATTGCCTGATCGTGGCCGAGCAGATGCTCATCCTGGGCGGCAAGGCCGAGGACACAACAACGGCGCGACGCATTCTGACCGAAGCCCTGGAATCGGGCCGCGCTTGGGATAAATTTGTGGAGTGGGTCACGGCTCAGGGGGGCGACCCGGCTGTGCTCACTGATCCACCTGATCTGCCCCGCGCTCGCCTGATCGAGACAGTACCTGCTCCGCGCAGCGGGTATATTGCCGGTCTCGATGCGAGGCAAGTGGGCTTGACAGCAGTGCTATTAGGGGCAGGGCGGACGAAGAAAGGGGATACGATTGATCTGGCGGTCGGCGTCGTGCTGGCAGCTAAGGTCGGCGATTTCGTGGAGCAGGGACAGCCCCTGCTGACTATCCACGCCAACGATGAGCGCCTCCTCCCTGAAGCACGGGAACGTCTGTTAGCCGCTTATACCTGGAGTGAGACGCCGGTGCAGTCCCCTCCGCTGGTGTATCAGATAGTCCCCTGATTCGCCGATCCGGGTCAGCCGATTAAACTGATTTGCTGATTTGCTGATTTGCTGATTTGCTGATTTGCTGATTTGCTGATTTTACACCACACGCACCTGACCACCGCAGTTCAGGAACACTAACAGAACGCGGGGCTGCTGCCCCAGTAATGGGGTCAGGGCGGTAACGTAAGCCTGCACCTGCCGGTCGTATCCATTTTCGCGGATGTGCTCATCAAGGACAGCAGGATTCCTTATCTCGTCGGTCTTGAACTCGACCAGGGTCCATTGTCCATCAATTCGGTACAGCGCATCCACGATGCCGGCCTGGCAATTATTTTCCAGGCTGGCGCAGTAGGGCACTTCGTGGTAACGCTCGGCAGCGGACATCTCGGCGTACAGCGGATGGGCCTGGAAGCGGGTGAGCAGGCGGCGGGCCTCGCCGATGGCCCCAGCGATCTCGACCGGGTCGGTCAGGCCGGCCTGCAGGGCGTAAGGGTACAGGAATGGTTCGAAGTTAGGCAGATCAGGAAAACGCCAGCGACGCAGGGCCTCATGCACCAGGGTACCTACCACCCACGCCGGACCGGTGGGCCGTTGAGTGCGAGGGACGATGCGCCATACGCGAGGCGGTGGGTCACTCTCGCGGTCCTGCGTTTTATCATCGCTTGCCAGTTCCTCGACTGTAACCGGCGGGGCTACCAAATCGCCGGGCACCAGATCCGCCTGGATAGCAACAGTCTCCAGGTCAACCACCATCCCTTTGATAGCAGCCGTGTCCTCCGGCAGCGGGTAGAGCACGCAGGTCAACGGAATGCTTTCCCAGGACAGGTCCAGTATCTGTGCCGTAGTCGGCATAGCGGAGAGGCGCACCTGGTCCAGGCCGGTTACCTGGCCCAGCCAGCCTAACCATCCACCCAGGGACAGCCGTCCCGGGTCCGCCTGAGCCCAACTGATTTTGGCGTGCCCACTGAAGATAAGCTTCTCTCGAGCGCGGGTGGCCGCCACATAGAGCAGCCGACGCTCCTCGGCTTCGTTCATCAGCGCATCGTGCCAGGCGGCCAGGCGATAGGTAGCCGGATGAGCGTTGTTTTTGCTGCCAGGGACCGCTTCTGCCAGATCGAGCACCACACCCAGGTCACGGGTAACGATCACGGGTCCGCTGCTTCCTCCACCACCGTGAGCGGCGTCGGCGATGACAACCAGAGGAAATTCGAGGCCTTTGGCTTTGTGTACGGTCATTAACTGCACTGCCCCTCCCGCCTCGACCGGGGCTTCCCCTTCACGCGCCCCCACATCGCGCAAGGTCTGCACATACTCCAGAAAGTCGCCAGTGCTCACCAATTGGCTGCGATGCGCGTCGGCCAGCAGTTTGTCCACGTTGCGCACCAGACGCTCCCCACCCCCAATCAGGCGCAGGATGGCTCGATAGTTTGTGACATCCAGGAAACGCTTGAGCACCTCGGCGACCAGGGCCCGGCCAGCCAATTCATGCAGGTCTGCAATAACCTGCCGGGCACGGCAGGCGCGCGCAGCGTCGTCCGCCTCGAGGCAGCTTAGCCTACCCTCATCCTGCAACGCCTCCCAGAAAGACAGGAGTTTCTCCCCTTCGCCCTCTCTCCCCATCTCTCCTTGCCCCCACCGTAACAGATATAGAACGGCGTCGGTGAGGGCAAAGGCTGGTGAGCGCAACAATCCGGCCAGAGCCAGATCATCGGCAGGATCGGCGATGGCCGCCAAAGCGTTGAGCACATCGCGTACCTCGGGACGATTGTAAAAGCCACGCCCGGCGACAGTGACAAAGGGAATGCCGGCCCGTTCCAGGGCATCCTCGTACACGCTAAAAGCGGTCGAGGCGCGGAAAAGAAGGGCCATTTCACCCCAATCGAAGCCCTCGGCTCGCAGTTGATGCAACCGGCGGGCCAGGGCAGCGGCGGCAGCCTGGCGGCCTTGTTCAGCGTTCTCACCCAGGCCCAGATGAAATTCGACGAAAGGCTCACGCACCCCGTCGCGAGGCCGTTGGCGGTAGGCTTGCAGAGGAGTAAAAGGTATCCGATAGGGTCGAGCGGGATCGTCCTCCTCGCCCAAAATGGGGCGTAGCAGGGCATTGACCGCCTCTACCAGCGGACGGTGGGCGCGGAAAGTTAGATCCAGGTCAATGCAACATCCGCCGGAGGCGGCCACGTCGGCCTGCACGGCGCGAAACACAGTCACATCGGCTCCGCGAAAGCGGTAAATGCTTTGTTTAGCGTCGCCGACAATGAATAGGGAAGAGGGAGAGCGGAAGGACTCTGGGAGTTCAGAGGAATTCGGGGAACTGGGGGAACTCGAAGGAAAACCGGTCAGGGCGTAGATGATACGCCGTTGGCGTTCGTTGGTGTCCTGGAATTCGTCCACCAACACGGCGCGGATCTCGGATTGCCAGCGAGCGCGTACCTCGGCATTGTTTTCCAGCAGAGCTACGGCGCGGGCTTCCAGGTCGTCGAAGTCGAGGGCGCGCCGCGCTTCTTTAAGCTGTTCATACTCGGTCAGGGTACGCTCGAAGAGGCGACGCAGGTGAGGAAGACTTCCGGCCGCCCGCCGGTCAAGAGCCCAGGCGACGGGTCTATCTTTACTCACTACGGGTGCAATCTCGGCATCGTAGTGGGCTTGCAGCTCAGACATCGCCTCCCGGGCGGCAAGCAGGTCATCGGCATCCCAGTTGCTTTTTGCTCCGCCAGTAGAGGTGGCATGGCGCAGCGCTATCAAGCTGGCGAAAAGCGCTTCCCAATCGTTGGCCATCCGTGCGGCCTGCACCTCGTCCCAGTGGGCCAGGACTTGCTGACGGGCAAGTTCCAGCTTATCATGCGGGGTGCTGGCCTGCAGAGAGGCCAGTGTTTGCAGGGCATCGCGCCAGTTCGGGGCAGCCAGCCGCTCATCCAACCAGACGGCCAAGCGTGCCGACCAGACAGCGAGCGGATCGTTGCCCAGGATAGCGAAAGCAGGGATGGCGTCTAGACGGCGGTTCAGCAGAGAGTTCAGCACGTGACGCAGTTCATGTTCTTTCAGCAGGGCAAACAGAGTGGCTGCGTCGGGATCAGAGGTGGCCCACACCAGGGCGTTGTCCAGCGCCTGGGTACGCAACACGGCAGCCATCCCCTCTTCGAGCACCTCGAAGCCGGGGTCAACGGCGGCTTCGGCCGGGTGAGCGCGCAGAATGGCCGCGCACAAGCTGTGGATGGTACCGATGCGCGCCGCGTCCAATTCGGCAAAGGCGGATTCCCACAAGGCAGAGTCCTGCCCCGCGGCCAACAACTCTTCAACGTAGCGCCGGATACGGGTACGCATCTCACGGGCGGCTTTTTCAGTGAAAGTGATAGCCACCAGTGAGCGCAGGGGGAGGCCTTTGGCAAGCAAAGCCAGGTAACGCCCAACAAGGGTGCGCGTCTTGCCCGAGCCGGCGCCGGCAGTGATACTCAGACTGACATCACGGGCAGTGACGGCTTCGGCCTGGCGGCCTGTGAATTGCAAAAGGGAAAGGATTGAGGGCTGCACTTCCTCGAGGATCAACCCATTTGTTTTGAAAGCCACTTCGTCCCAGATAGCTGAACCTCCCCTTCATTCACGATACCTCTTGAGAACCCCATCATCATTCTATTCCCATTTGTCAAGAGTGTCAAGGGATGGTTCACAATTGGTTAACACTTTTGATGCGTGAGTTCCCCCCTCTTATCTCCCTTCCCGCGCCGCTTTTCCTGAAAAGATGAACCATCTCAAACAGAGCACATCACTAAAGTCCCATATTTTTTAGTGAAATTTGATGGAAATTCTTACAACAGTCTAACCGGTGCATGTTAATATATAATTGACTTGAGGCGGATGATGTAACTCAACCCTGACTCATTGTAAACCATAGAACCCCCCGCGGATAGTCACCCCCCCCAGCCCCCAGGCGCTAGACTTCCTCCCGCAGTTAAGGCGCCGGGGGCTCTTTTTTGCCAGTGGCCTCCTGGCGGTCTCCCTATCGGGTGTTTGTTGCTGCCTTGCTTGTCCCGCCGGACGCCCACCCTTCCAACATGGATCATCACACCCCACGGAGATTACCTTTCTTGCCCCTCGGCTGGACATCTGCTATACTTAGTTTACTCGTAACTTGTATACTGGACTGCTTAGGCTGGAGACCAACTGCGTGCTCGTAGCTTCTGCGAATGTCATTCTGCGGCGCGCCCTTCGGGCGCTCAGAATGACAGGCCGGGCAGTTACGTTTACTCGCGCAAGAGATCAGGCATCCCGATATATCGAGGGTCCGGATAAAAAGAGAGCCTCTCCTGATTAGGGAAAGGCCCTCTCCCTGCTTTGCGCCGTAGCTACTCGATAATCTGAGGTGATGCTACGGCGCCAGAAGTACTACTACAGTGGTCCATTGGCATCACCTCCTGAATCTATGATAGCACCGATGCGCCTGGTGGGCGCGATTCTATTCTGGATTATCGCATAGAAGGCAAGTATTGTCAAATCCAGCGGAGGGGAGATCTCATGCACCCAATTCTCCTACGGGGAGAGGGATTCACCTTGTACACCTATACCGTCCTCCTCGATTTAGGCCTGATCTGTGGAATGGTTTTGACCTGGATGGAGGGGAGGCGGCTGTGGATTAATCCCCATCAGATTCTCAATGCGATTTTCTGCGTGCTTTGTACGGGTATTTTAGGAGCGCGCCTGGGCTATGTCCTGGCCAACTGGACATACTTCAGCGAGCATTTGCTCGATGCGGCCAGGCTTTGGAAAGGCGGACTTTCGTGGTACGGAGGTTTTGGGGGCGGGCTCATTGGGCTGATAGCTTACGTAGCCTGGCCTGGACGGAAGACGCGGCTCTCATTTTGGCTGCTGGCGGATGCCCTCACCCCCGGGTTGCTTTTGGGCATGGTCTGGGGATGGTTGGCGTGCTGGATGGCCGGTTGTGCTTATGGCGCGCCCGCCACGAGTCAATCATGGGTGGTGTGGGACCTGCCGGATATTTACGGGGTACGCGATCTGCGATTCGCAACTCAACCCCTGGGTGTGGTTGGCAGTTTGGTCACTTGCATGTTCGTGTGGGCCACTCGCCGACGCTGGCCTGTCGCCGGGTGCAATTTCCTGACCAGTCTGGCTCTGATAGGGGGATTGGGGTGCGTTTTGGAATTGACGCGCGGCGACGACACGCTCTACTGGGGAGGCTGGCGGGCCGGGCAATGGCTTTCCCTGGTCATGATGGTGACCGGGATAGTGCTTCTGACGTGGCGATGGGCCAGGCATCGTCTTCGGTAGCCAGGTTTCGCCCTGAACGGCCATCCGTGGTATAATAATTGCCGCCGTTGACCCAATTCGCATCTGTCAAGGGAGATCCAGGATTAAAATCATCCCCAATCACGAATTCCACGGGATAGCGAATGGCAAAATTTTATCTCAGCTATTCACGTCATTCGTCCATTTGTGTTATGATTCGTGATTTAATCCCACAGGGGGCAAAGCGGAATGAAAGTGCTGATCACCGGTGGAGCAGGGTTTCTAGGCACAGCATTGGCCAACCGATTAACGGCAGAGGGACATCAAGTACGAGTGCTGGACGATCTGAGCGCGGGCAACCCAGACCGGCTTTCCCCAAAAGTGCTTTTCACGCGGGGGGACGTCCGCGACGTGCCCAAACTGTGGACGTTGTTGCAGGGCGTGACCTGCGTTTATCATCTGGCAGCCCGGGTACTGGTGCCAGAATCGCTGCTCTACCCGCGCGAGTACAACGACGTGAACGTGGGGGGCACGGTAAGCGTGATGGAAGCTATGCGCGACGCAGGCATTCGTCGCGTGGTCCTCACCTCATCGGGGGCGGTTTACGGGGAACAGGAGCAGCAACCGGTGAGCGAGGACCTGCCGCCCAACCCCAGCTCACCCTACGCCGTGAGCAAGCTCGCCGCCGAGTACTACGTGCGCACCATTGGCGCCCTGTGGGGCATTGAGACGGTGGTGCTGCGCATTTTCAACGCTTACGGGCCGGGGCAGCTTATTCCCCCCTCACACCCACCGGTCATACCTCAGTTTGTGAAACAGGCACTCAGTGGCGGGTCACTGGTAGTGTTCGGTGACGGACAGCAGACCCGCGATTTCGTGTATGTGGATGATGTGGTAGAGGCTCTCATTGCCGCAGCTACGGCCAAGAACGTGGATCGGGCGATCATCAACATCGGCTCCGGGCAGGAGGTGAGCATCAATCAAGTAGTGGAGAAAGTAGCCCGCGCTACCGGGCGGTCGGTTACCCCTCTCTACAATACCACAGAAAGCGGCGGCGTCTCCCGCCTGGTGGCCGACATCGGGCTGGCCCGCCAACTGCTGGGGTTCCGTCCCAAAGTGGACCTGGACCAGGGTCTGAGTTTGCTTTTGGAACGAGATCCCCGTTTTCGCAAATGAGAGCTCAGCTTCTGCAGGTTTTGAACCTGCGGGAGGTCTGTTTATGGCAGGCGAGCGGCGAAGTCTTCCAGGGTATCATTGTAAGTGGAATGAATGCGACTCAGGCGATAGAGGTCACCCCGGTGCTGGTAAAAGCTGGGGTTAATGGTGCAGGCCGCCTGGTATCCGACCTGGCCCAGGATACCGATCACCGTATCGTTATAGGCCCCATAAGGATAGCTGAGCAGAGTTACTGGCTGACCTACATGCTCCTCGATCAGCGCTTTGGACTCCTGTACTTGGCGGAGCACCTCGTCAGCATCCACTTTGGTCAGCGCGGTGTGGTCCAGCCCGTGCGAGCCGATAACCACTCCCTCCCCGGCCAGTTCCGCGATTTGCTCCCAACTCAAATAACCCGGATAAGCCGTGTAATCCGCCAGGACAAAGAGAGTGACCCGGAAACCATGGGCTTTCAACACCGGCCAGGCCTCGGTGCGGAAAGTGTAGTGCCCGTCGTCGAAGGTGATGAGCACCGGCTTTGGCGGGAGCGGCTCGGCCCGCTCCAGGTAAGCGAGCAGGTCATCGAAGCCGATGGTCGTGTACCCGGCCCGGGCCAGGTAGTCCATCTGCGCAGCGAAACTCTGCGGTGAAGTGGTCCACTCCAATTGCACTGATGTCGCGTCGTCCCCCAGCTCCAACAAGGCGTGGTACATCAGGATAGGGACGGGAACCCCCGCACCGCCGGTAGCGAATGCAATTTTCCACGGCGCGTCCAGCGGCTGCCCTGCTGCCGAGCGCGCCCTCCCATCCAGGGTGACCGTGTAAGCTGTGTTCTCTGCCCATGCCGTTGGGGTAAAGACCATGCGCTCCGGCTGCGGCCAATTGAAACTCCCCTCCACCGTCGGTGAAATGACCAATGTAGATTCCACGGAAGAAGCGTCCATGGGCTGATCGAAGACCAGCACCAGAGGGGCGGAGAGGGGTACTGCCAGGTCGCCAGCGATGGGATGACTGGCGATCAGCACCGGTGGCGGAACCGGTGTCGGGGTCAGAGTGGGAGTGGGCGTCGGTGAAGGTGATGGTGTCGGAAAAACCGTGTCCACCGGCGTTGAAGTGGAAACGAGGGTTGCTATTACTCGCGGGGTTGTCGTCGGCAGCGTGGTCATTTCTGTCGCCGGGCCATTTTGGCATCCATCAAGAGCAAAGACCAGCGCCAATAACACGCATGATTGAACGGTCTTCCGTAGAGATTGTGATACGGCCCAATGGGGCATGTGCCTTCGCCTTCGCTTATAATCCATCCTCCCGCGGTTGCCTTCCAGTTTGCAGGAAGATAGTGCTCGCTAATGCACAATCGTCACCGTGATCTCACACGGTGGTGGATAATTCCCAGCCTTATCCACCACCACCAGACGGAAGCCGTAAGTACCAGCAGGTAATGCAGAAGTATCCCACACCCCCAACAATCCTTCTGGAACCGGGACATTGGAGCTTTGCAACCAGGCCCATTCCGAGGAACCGGCTTGCCGGAATTCAAACTTGTAGTAGTTAAAGTTGGGGATATTTGCCGAGCCAAATATCTGCACGACTCCGCTGAGCACAGCGTTCATCCCCGGATAAGTCAGCCGGGCCTGCGGATTGGGGCAGTTAGGTGGTATCACTTCCGGCGTAGGAGTGACCTCCGGGGTGGCAGTAGGGATAACGGGTGGTGGCCGGCGGGTCGCCGTTGGCGTTGGAATTGGGGTCTCGGTTGGTGTACCCGGAGAAGGGGTCGGCGTTGGCAGAAGGAACGTGGTAGACGTAGGCGTGACCTCTGAGACAGCTTCTACTTGCGGAGCCAGCACAGAAGAGACGTAGTATATAATACCACCTACGGCCAACAAGACGACAATCATCACTGCCGCCCGATAGCCACGACTGGCGGCCGCCTCCCGTTCCAGGGAAAACATAGCCTGGGCCCGCTCGCGCTGGGCTACGAACACCGCCCGCAAATACATCAGGATACCGAACGCGCAGATAGTGTAAAGCCACAGCGAATATTTATCTACCAGTTTCACGATAATCGTCATATATACAAGCTTTCTCTGCCGGGATGCCAAAACCGGTGATGTAGCCAGTTTTCAGAAGCCGTGCCCCTGCGTTCAGTCAGACAGCATCTAACTCTCGCAACACTCCCCTCAACAGAGAGATCAACCTGGGAACGAGTACTCGACCAGCTTCCAGAACTTCCACGTGAGTAGCCTGTTTTCCTTCCACCGGTTCAGTAATGGCCATGTTGCTGATACCAGAGATGCCCAGTACACGCATCCCACTATAGCGGGCGACGATTACCTCCGGCACAGTGGACATGCCCACCGCATCGGCACCGATCACACGTAGAAAGCGGATTTCAGCCGGAGTCTCAAAGCTTGGACCGGCCAAACAGACATACACTCCTTCCCGCAGGGGCAGTTCCAACTTTTCAGCTACCCGCAAGGCCAGAGTGCGCAGGACCGGGTCATAGGCCTGGGACATATCGGGGAAGCGAGGACCCAGAGCCGGGTCATTGGGCCCCCGCAGCGGGTTTAGACCGGCCATGCCGATCAGATTGATGTGATCAGTGATCAGCATCAGATCGCCGACCTGAAACTGTGGGTTTAGCCCGCCGGCGGCGTTAGTCACTACGAGGGTCTTCGCTCCCAACATGTGCATCACCCTCACCGGTAAAGTAAGGTGTTGCATGGAATAACCCTCGTAATAATGCGCCCGCCCCTGCATCACCACCACTTTCCATCCCTCCAGTTCCCCTATGACCAGACGGCCGGCGTGTCCCTCTACATGGGGGATGGGAAAATGCGGTATTTCCTCGTATGGAATCACGTCTGGGTTGGTCACAGCCTCGGCCAGAGAACTCAGGCCGGAGCCCAAAATCAGGGCCACATCAGGGGTATATCGTGTATGGTGGCGAATGAAATCCGCTGCCTCGGCAAAGTCTTCCTGGGTAAAAAAGTCATTCATCAACTACTCACAACCTCCCCCACTATTTTTCCGTTCGTTTTTTGGCTTGGGCGACTTCTCTGTCAACGAATATCCAACGAATAAACGAATAGACCGCGATGCTGACCATTCGTTTATTCGTTCCACCATTCGTTGACAGTATGTTGCTCGACTAAAGTGTCAACCCATTCTGAACCATCCCCAGAAACACACAGATTTTCACCGAAAGTTTAATTTTCTGTGCGGTTCCGTGTGGTTCTGTGGCCGAAAAAGCACCTCCACGATTAAATGTGGAGCTACAACCTCCTTAGCAGCTCGGCCTTTTTAGCCTGAAACTCTTCCTCGGTCAGAACGCCCTTTTGTCTCAACTCGTCCAGTTGCTGAATCAACTCTGGAATATTCGGCGCGCCTGGTTGCTCTTCAACAACTGCAGGGGCTGCTACCTGGGTCGCCGGGGCAGGCTGTTCGGCTCTGGGCCGCACCAACTCATCCTTTTGATTCAACATTACAGTCTTAAAACGAACCGGATTGGTGATCCGCGAAAACAGATTCGCACCGATGTCACTGCCGGTAATAATCTCCACATTCCCATATCCCAGAATCCGCCCGATAGCCGACTGTTCCAGCACCACGTCGTTTACCTTCTCCAGGGCGGAATCGCTCACATGCTTGTTGATCACTCCCCTCACGCTCATCACCCGGTGATTAGTGATAATGTATTGCTCATTATACCAGTCTAGGAAGACCTTGATAGTCTGGGCCAGGGGGATCACGGAAATGAGCAGGATAATCCAGCCGGCTATTACATTAGCACCAGGCACAAACAGAGCTATGCTCAAAGCCAGAATGAACAGGGCGGTCAGAATGGGCATCCAGATGCGCCCGAACAGCTCCCGGCCCCGCAGGCCGGAGAGAACAGCGACCACGATGTCGTAGAGAGGGAGTATCAGGGCAGCCAGCAGTATGAAACCCAGTATGGGGCTAACTGCTGGCGCGAAACTGGCTAATCCCACTGCCAAAAACACCAGGAATGTGAAAACGGAACTAAAAATGCGGCTCACCAACACGGTCCAGTGCTGGCGGGCCACGAACACGGCTTTCTCTCCCTGGCCCATCAATTTCTCAACGTATCCCATTCGGCGCACCTCCTGATGATAAACGCTCGCTCAACCTTGAAGGTGACGGTCACCTCGCAGGTGACCGTCACCTTCAGTGGCAGATGCAAACGAGACCTCAATCCCGCTGGGATAAAGTCTCGTCTTCGGTCTCACGACGATATTCGCCGGAGACCTGGGTGTACACCTGGGTAGTGGAAATGTTAGCGTGTCCCAAAAGCTCCTGCACGTGGTGGAGGTCAGCCCCTTCGTTTAGCAGATGTGTAGCGAAAGAGTGGCGGAGAGTATGGGGGGTAATGCCCTGATCCAGACCAACAGCCCGGACGTAACCCTTGATAATCAACCACAACCCCTGGCGCGTCAGACGTTGACCCCGATGGTTAAGAAACAGGGCCCTTTCATCAACATTCCTAAGAAGTTGCGCACGGCCCTGGTGCAGGTATTCTTCCAACGCCTGTACTGCCCGGCTGTTAATAGGGATAGTGCGCTCTTTACCACTCTTGCTCATGCAGCGCACAGTACCGGAGGCCAGGTTGATGTCATCTAAATTCAGAGAAACCAATTCGGTGACCCGCATGCCAGTGGCGTAGAGTAACTCCAGAAATGCTTTGTCCCGGCGGGACTTTGCCGTCACAGATTTAGCCGGTTCGTTTAACAAACGTTCAACATCGCTTCGTGAAATGGTTTTTGGCAGGCGTTTGTGTACCCGCGGCGAGTCGAGCGTGGCCGTGGGATCGTTCTTCAATTCCCCCTGGCTGACGAGAAAATGGAAAAACGATTTGATGGCGGCTATTTTGCGCGCTACGGTGGAAGAAGCATACTTGCGGCCTTTCAAATACGAGGTATAATCGGCGATAAAGTCCCGATCTGCAGTACGCCAGTCAACACCGCGCTCCTGGGCAAAACTGACAAACTGGTTCAAATCGTTTCGGTAAGCTGCGACGGTATTATTAGAATACTTTTTCTTCAGGGTAATAAAACCCAGAAAATCCTCAACTTTATCTTTCATGACTCAATCCTCCCCGGGGCCAACACGCCATAAAACACTTTCCTATCGTCATATTATAGCATAACTTTGCATAAATTCAAGTGAGGATTGCAGTGGTTCCCCGTAAGTGCTTGCTACAACCACCGATTGCCATGCGCGTAGAATTGTAGTACAATGAAAGTAACCCGTTTTAGCCTCGAAGCCCAAATATAATCGTATCCTTTTTATAAATCAGGGGGTGATCAATCATGGCCATGGCCGAAGAACAAATCAAGCGCCGCCGCCAGCGAGCACAAGAAGAGATTGTGCGTATCTCCAATCTGGGCGCGCATCCTGTATTCAGCACTTTCGAGGTGACCTCAGTCTCCGGCCGCACCTATCGCGTGCAAATCCGCTCCCTCACCGAACTCTTGAATTCCTGTACCTGTCCTGATTACCGCACCAATCTAGTGGGCACTTGTAAGCACATCGAGGGAGTGCTCTATTATCTACACGAAGCAGCAGGCGACGAATGGGAGAAACTGGAAGCCCAAAAGCCACCGGTCACTTCTATCTACTTGCACTACGGCGAGGAGATCACGGTGCGCGTTACCCTGCCCCTCCCAGACGACAAAGCCCTGCGTTCCTTGCTGGAGCAATACTTTGACGCCGACGGGGTATTGCGCGGTGTCCCACTGGAAACGCTTCCCCGTCTGCTGGAAAACATCGCCGCTCTCCCTTCAGAACAACAGGCCATCGTGATTGTGGACGAAGAAGTGCGCCAACACCTGGACCTGCTGCGCGATCTGGAGACTACCCGCCGTCAACAAGAGTGGTTTCTGGCCCAAATAAATCAGGGTACTCGTTCTCTGAATGTATTGCGTGATGCCCGGCTTTACCCTTATCAGGAGAAAGGCGCGCTACACCTGGCCTTTGGCCGGCGAGCCATGCTGGCCGACGACATGGGCCTGGGCAAGACGGTGCAGGCCATCGCCGCCTGTGCCTTACTACACGAACTGGGCGACGTGGATAGCGCGTTGATCATCTGCCCGGCCTCGCTGAAACACCAGTGGGCGCGGGAGGTCCGCCGTTTCACCGACCTGCCGGTCACCGTCATCGAGGGATCGAGCAAGCAGCGCCAAGAGCTCTACGGCCAGCCCACCTTCTTCACCATCGTCAACTACGAGCTGGTGCGGCGCGACGAGACGGTCTTCGAGCGGATGAACCCGGACGTGATCATCCTCGACGAGGCACAGCGCATCAAGAACTGGCGCACGAAAACCGCCGATTCGGTCAAACGCCTGCGCAGTCGCTACGCCTTCGTCCTTACCGGCACGCCCCTGGAAAACCGCCTGGACGAGTTATACAGCGTCTTCCAGTTCATAGACCAGTGCGTCCTGGGTCCGCTGTGGCTGTTCAACGAGCGTTACTTCCAGCTCGAACTGCGCCCGAACAAAACCTATCGTGTGCTGGGCTATAAGAACCTGGATGAATTGCGCGCCCGCATTGCCCCCTACGTGCTGCGCCGCACCCGCGATCAGGTGCTGGAGGACCTGCCGGAGCGCATTGACAACCATTTCTTCGTAGAAATGACCCGCGAACAGTGGAACGCCTACTCGGAATATCAGTCTATCGTCGCCCGTCTGCTGGTCATTGCCCAGAAACGCCCTCTCACCCCCAAAGAACACGATTTGCTGCTCAAATCGCTGATCAAAATGCGCCTGATCTGCAATGCCCTGGCTTTACACGACCCCGACCTGCCGCCCAAAGACCGCGAACGCACGGCTCCCAAACTCCTGGAATTCCGCGACATCATGACCGACGAGGTTGCCGACAACGGCCACAAGGCCATTGTCTTCAGCCAGTGGTCACGCATGTTGGAGTTGACGGAGCCTGTACTTTCACGCCTGGGTCTGGGTTACGTCAAGCTGACCGGTCAGGTGCCCAGCCACAAGCGCGGTGAATTGATTGCCCGCTTCTTCGACGACCCCGATTGCCGCGTGTTCCTCTCCACCGATGCTGGTGGGGTGGGTCTCAACCTGCAAGCGGCCAGCCTGGTGGTCAACCTGGACCTGCCCTGGAATCCGGCAGTGCTCGAGCAGCGCATTGCCCGCGCCCACCGCCACGGACAGCGACACGCGGTCAATGTGATCAACCTCATCGCCCAGGACACCATTGAGGAGCGCATTCTTGATTCCCTGGCTGCCAAACGTAACGTATTCGCTGGCGTGTTTGGTGAAGAAGAAGCGCCGGCAGAGATCAGCTTCCACGATACCGGTCAGGGTCTGCTCAAACAATTGAGCGAGATGATGGAAGTGCCGGCGGAGGTCAAGCCAGTCATTGACCTGACACCGACGAAAAAGGAGGTGAAACGTGTCCCGGAGGCAATCGAATTGCCCCCGCCCAAACCTACCTTGCGCACCTTCACCGATATGCTGGTGGCTCGCTTCCCCGAACGCATTGTGTTAGTGCGCCGGGCCCCGCCATTACCCGGCGCGGCCAGCGATAACAACGTCCTGGTCGTGGTGGACAAAGAGCCCGCTGCCCTCAGGCCCCAAATAGAGCAGATGCTCAACGAGTTATTTGCTCCGGCACCGCCCGCGCCTACTTTACACCTGATGGAACAGGAAAGTTACCGCGCATTGGTAGCCCTGACCGGTGGGTTGATCGAACGGCCCACGCCCGAAAGCGAGGAGCTCTACCGTGCACCGACTGCCGCCCCACCCCGCCCTCCCGTAGAAGATAAGCGTCAAAAGCGACTACACCTGGCCCAGGAAGGTCTGGAAACGGCGACCAGACGCCTGCAACTGGCCCGCGTGGTGTTGGGAGGCGGCTTCCCGGAAGAGACGTTGCGCCCCATCCGCGAAGCGTTGGGATGGGCCCTGTCCTCCTATCTGGCAGTGCTCAAGGAGCATAAACCAGGTCCGGAACTGCCCGCACCACGCCTGGTGCAGGCCGAATTGGTAGAAGGTGGTCATTTGCCCGACGAGTTGGCGGCCCGCCTGGCCCGCGTCCGCGAGCCCACTGCCCCGCCTGCCGAGGGAGAAACGGCCCCGCCGCCGTCGGTGCAAACCGGGGAGATGATGATCGCCGCCGTGCAAGAGTTGGTAGATTTGGGGAAGAAAACCATTGACCAACAGTTTTCTTGACGCGTTGCGCTCTCCGGATAACACCACTTGAATCGTGGACGAATCAATTTCGCCACAGAAACACACAGATTTCCGCAGAGTTTTTCGTGTGATTCTGTGGCTGAAAAGCACTCCATGCTTGAATGTGGCGCTATCGCTCTTTGTGAGCTCAGTGGTAAATACCGAGGAGATAGCATGGCTTGCCAGTTGCTCCTGGCCCCGGCTGGTCACGGCAAAACCGCACATTGCATCACCCGCATCCGCCAGATCAAGGCAGAAACTCCCCTGGCCCCGGTATGGGTCATCCTGCCCAACCAGCAACAAGTGAGCGCTTTCCGCCGCCGTCTGGCTGAAATGGGCGGGGCGATGGCCGTCCAGTTCGGCACTTTCTACACCTTCTATGCCGAAATCATGGCCCGCGCCGCCCAACCTGCCCCTCGCCTGCCCGACCCCGTCCAACACCGCCTGCTGTTGTTTATCACGAACGACCTCCACCGCCGGGGTCGCCTGATCCACTATGCCTCCCTGCGTGACAAACCGGGGTTCATCGTTGCCTTGCGTCAGTTAGTCCAGGAACTCAAGCGGGCGCAGGTGTGGCCGGAGGACTTCGCGCGCGCCGTGCAAGGCATTGGCCCCCGGCTGGAGGAATTGGCCGCTATCTACGCTGCCTACCAGCGCTGGCTTATAAACGCTGACTGGGCCGATGCCGAAGGACAGGGTTGGCTGGCCGAGCTGGCTCTGGAACAGAATACCAATCTGGCCTGTGACCTACGCCTGCTGGTGGTAGACGGCTTTGACGAGTTCAACCCCACCCAACTGGCCGTGCTCAAACTCCTGGCTAACCGGGCCGCTGAGACCATCGTCACCCTCACTGGCGAACTCGAGGCCGGTGAATTCCGTCCGCGTATCGCCTACCGCCGTTTCGCCCGTGCTTACCAATCCCTGACCGCCAAACTTAATCTGAGTCCCTGTTCCCAATGTCCAGCAATCAGCAACCAGCAACCAGTTCTTTACCACCTGCAATCTACCCTCTTCGAACCCTCCCCGCAGAAAATGCCGGCCGACGGAGCTGTAGCTTTCCTGGAGGCGACCAATCGTAGCGAAGAGGTCCGCGCCGCTCTGCGCTGGATCAAAGCCCGCCTGGTGCGCGATCACATGTTGCCCCACCAGGTAGCCGTGCTGGCCCGCGACCTCACTCCCTACCGACCTTTTCTGGAAGAGGTGGCGGCTGAGCTTGGTGTGCCGCTTCACCTGACCAGTGGCCTGGAACTCGATTCCAACCCCGCCGTGGCTGCCCTGCTCTCCCTCCTGGCCCTGCCCGCCGCCGATTGGCCGCGCCGTCAGGTACTGGAAGCCTGGCGCAGCCCCTACTTCGACTGGTCAGCCCAGGGCATTGGCCCCGGGGACGCCGACTGGCTGGACGCCATCTCCCGCCGGGGACTGGTCATCGGCGGATTGGAGCAATGGCAGGAAGCATTTGACCTGCTGTCGAGCAAGAAAGTGGAGAGTACAGCCCTGGCTGAGGACGAAGAAGAGCTGGTGGCAGGACTACCCTCACGGGAAGAAACAGAGGCCCTGCGCCACAAGTTCAACGCCTTCGTGATCCGCCTGACACCCCCGGCTACAGGCCATTTTCGGGATTACGTGGCTTTTGTCGAAGACCTCATCGGTGACGACCCCAAACTGGCCACCCGCTTCCAATCGCCCGAGGATGCCGTCGGCAAAAAGAGTTTGCGCGTCGTCGAGCGGGCCTGGGCCGCCGACACCGCCCCTCGTGACATCGCCGCCCTACGGGCTTTCAAAGACGTTTTACGCGGTCTGGTACTCGCCGAATCGGTTCTGGAAAACGAGATAGATGCTACCGCTCCCCACCCCTATGCCCATTTCCTCCAGGAACTGGGTGGGGCAGTGGAAGGTACACGTTACACTTTGCCCCCGCCCGACAAAAGCTTTGTGCTGGCTGCCCCGGTCATGGACGCGCGCGGGCTTTCTTTCCGAGCCGTAGCCCTGCTGGGCCTGTCCGAAGGCGAGTTTCCGCAAACAGAGCAAGAAGACACCCTGCTGCGCGAATCCGACCGGGTCTGGTTGCGCGAGCAGGGATTGCCCATCGAGCCCCGGCTGCGTGGCGAGGAGGTCTCCCTGTTCTATCAGGCCATCACCCGCACCCGTGAAAAGCTGCTGCTGTGCCGTCCCTACCTGGCCGACGACGGCCAGCCCTGGGAGCCATCCCCGTACTGGGAACAGGTACGCCGCCTGATCGAAGCACCGGTGGAGCACGTTCGTCCGCAGGACTCCCCGCCTATCGCCGACGCTGCCTCGCTCTCCGAGTTGATAGCTGCCCTCTCTGCCTTGCCTGCCTCGCCGACCCTGCCGGCGAGTACGATGCCGGAGCTGCGAGACGCCTGGAAACAGACCTGGAGCGGGGCGGCGATCCTGCGCGCGCGCCTGGCCGGGCAGTCTGGGCCATACCAGGGCGATCTGTCACCATTATCGCCCCGCCTCGCTGCCCGCTTCGACGCGCTGAGTGGGTGGAGCGCCAGCCGGCTGGAATCCTACGGCACCTGCCCTTTCGACTTTTTTATCGGCCACGGGCTGGAACTGGAGCCACGCCTTCCACCCCAGCCCGGGTACGACGTGCGCGTCCTGGGCACCATGCTACATCGCATCCTGGAGGAAATCTATCGTCGGGCCCACGACCCTGCCGACCAAGACGAGTTGCTCCGTTTGCTGCCTGCCGTCGCTGGCGAGGTCTTCTCAGCCGCACCAGCCGAATACGGCTTCCGTCCCACGCCACTGTGGGCTCAGCAACAACAGGAACTGACACGCATCCTGGCCGATACCCTCATCGCCCTGGCCGACCTCTCCAAAGGCTACATCCGTACCTACGAAGAACAGGCTTTTGGTTTCGATGGACAGCCGCCGTTGGTAATCTCTGGCCAAGAGAACGAGAATGAAATTCGACTGCACGGGTTCATTGACCGCATAGATGTGGATACAGCGGGCAATCTGCGCGTCGTTGATTACAAAATCAGCGGCACATCCATTGCCGCCCGCGATCTGATCGCCGGGCGCCGCTTGCAATTGGCGATTTACGCCCTGGCTGCCCGTGATGCGCTTAACCTGGGGCCGGTGAGCAGCGGCTTTTACTGGCACATCGGCAAGGCTGCCCCCAGTTCCTTGAAATTGGAAAAGTTCGAGGGAGGGCTGGGGATGGCACTGGAAACGGCCATCGCCTACGTGCGAGAATACGTGGCCGCCATCCGGGCCGGTGAATTCACCCCCCGGCCACCGGAGGGAGGTTGCCCTGCCTATTGTCCAGCCATGGCCTTCTGTTGGCACTACACGTGAGCGGATCAGCGAATCAGCGGGTCCTCGCTGACTCGCTCCATCCTGGAAAGGTCAGCCCATGACTCTAGCTTATGCTTCCGGCAAAGCTATACTCTTCGGCGAACACGCCGTGGTTTATGGCCGTCCGGCCATCGCTGTGCCCATCACCGAGGTGCAGGCCCAGGCCATCGTTGAGGACGCGCCATCCGGTCAGGGCATCCGCATCATTGCCCAGGACTTGCACCGCGATTATTTACTCCGAGACGCACCACCGGATGACCCTTTGCGTGTCACCGTGACTAACACCCTCCAGCACCTTCACAGAGCCTTAGAGCAGGACATCACCCTGACCATCAGTTCGACCATCCCCGTCGCCTGCGGCCTGGGAAGCGGAGCTGCCGTGGCCACCGCCGTGGTCCGCGCCCTGGCCCGGCACTTTGGTCACCCGCTGGAGGCTGATGAAGTCTCGGATATCGTGTTTGAGACGGAGAAGCTGCACCACGGCACGCCCAGCGGCATTGATAACACGGTGATCGCTTTTGAAAAGCCCGTATACTTCGTCCGCGACCAGACGCTGGAGGTGTTCAAAGTAAGCTACCCGTTTTTGTTGGCTATCGCCGACACAGGTATCGCCAGTCCCACTAAAATCGCCGTTGGCGACGTGCGTCGCGCCTGGCAAGCCGATCCGGTCAAATACGAGGAGATTTTCGATGAAATCGGCACGCTGACCACGATGGCCCGCCAGGCCATCGAGAGCGGAGCTACCGAGGCCCTGGGACAGCTCATGGACGCCAACCAGCGCCTATTGCGCCTGCTCAAAGTCTCCTCGCCAGAGCTGGAATCGCTGATCGCGGCGGCGAAACAGGGTGGCGCGCTGGGCGCCAAGCTATCCGGCGGCGGACGCGGCGGAAATATGATCGCCCTGGTCACCCCGCAGACCAAAGACCGGGTCAGCATGATGTTGCGGCTGGCCGGAGCCAAGAGCGTGATCACCACCGAAGTCCACTGAATCAGCGAAGCCCCCTCCAACCATTTTCTAACGTTATTCTAACCCTTATCTAACTTTTTTCGATTAGGATTGACTCAGGTGACAGTCACCTTTGAGATGACTGTCACTTGACAGGAGATGGCGAATGAACCTGCGCGAGTTTATAGCCACCGCACGAGATAAAAATTGGCTGGTTGTCATCGAGGCAGAGGCCGACCCAGACCTGGAGATGGCGCGCATTCTCAGCAAGCACGACGGCAAACCCGTCCTGTTCACCCGGGTGAAAGGCTACCCCTATCCCGTCGTGGCCGGCATCTGCTCGGACCGCGCTTATTTCGCTCTGGCATTGGGTGTTTCTCCTGAACGCCTGCTCTTCACCCTGGCCGAGGCCCTGGCCCACCCGGTCAGCCCACCGCTGGTGGAATCCGCGCCGTGTCAGGAGATGGTCGAAGCGAAAGCGGACCTCACCACCCTGCCCATTCTCCACCACCTGCCAGGCGACGCCGGGCCCTACGTCACTGCTGGCGTGTTGGTGGTTAAAGACCCCGACTACGGACGGAACATCGCCTTTCACCGCCTGCTGCGTCTGGACGAGCGCCGTTTCGCCGCGCGCCTGGTCGAGGGGCGGGGGACGCACACGGCCTGGAGCAAGACGCCAGGTGATTTGGAGGTAGCCATCTGCCTGGGCGCGCCCATCCAGGTGCTCATCGCCGCTGCCACGTCGCCGTCCAAGGGCGTGGACGAGCTGAGCATCGCCCACGCGCTGGCTCCTACCCCACTGGTCAAATGCCGCACCAAGGACCTGGAAGTGCCTGCCGAGTGCGAGTTCATTCTCGAAGGACGGCTCACCCACCAGATGGTAGCCGAGGGCCCCTTCATTGACCTGACCGAGACGTGGGACATTGTCCGTCAGCAGCCGGTCATCGAGATTGATTGCATCACCCACCGCCGCCAGCCCATCTACCAGGCCCTGTTGCCGGGCAAGCTGGAGCACAAGCTGTTGATGGGTCTGCCCCGCGAGCCGACCATCTACGCGGCAGTGAATGAGGTCTGTGATTGTCGTAATGTGTATCTGACCGCCGGGGGTATGTCCTGGCTGCACGCCGTGGTGCAGATCGCCAAGCGCCACCCCGACGACGGCCCACGGGCCATCGAGGCCGCTTTCCGGGGACACACCTCCCTCAAACACGTGGTGGTGGTGGACGAGGACGTGGACCTCTTCAACCCGGCGGCGGTGGAATGGGCCATCGCCACCCGTTTCCAGGCCAACCGCGACCTGGTGGTGCTCGACGACCAGCCATCCAGCTCGCTCGACCCGTCGGCTACCCACGTGCCGGGGCAGAAATCCCGCACCAGCAAAATGGGTTTGGACGCCACCATTCCCTGGCTCGCGCCGGACGGCCATTGGCGTTCCGAGGAAGAGCGTGCCGCCTTTTGGCGGGTTGAATACGAATCGTAAGGCGAGATGCCATCTCGCCACATGCCCAAACCTATTCGAGGATGACAATGATACCAGATAAAGACACCGAAGAACCCACTATGAGCAGTTCGTTAGTTGGCCGTACCCTGGGCCAGTATCAAATTCTACAGGAGCTGGGACGCGGAGGCATGGCCACGGTATACAAGGCCTACCAGCCCTCCCTGGGACGTTACGTGGCTATCAAAGTCCTGCCCCCCTATCACGCCAAGGCCGAGACTTTCATCGCCCGTTTCATCCGCGAAGCCCGCGCCGTGGCTCGCCTGGAGCACCCCCACATCCTGCCCATCTATGACTTTGGCCGCGAAGGCGAGTTAAGCTACATCGTCACCAAGTACGTGGAGGGCGGCACGCTCAAAGACCAACTGGGCCAGCCCTTTGACCTGCGCCGCGCGGCGTCCATCATCTCCCAGGTAGCCTCGGCCCTGGACTACGCCCACGATCAAGGGATCATTCACCGCGACGTGAAGCCGAGCAACATTCTGCTCGACCATGGGGAGTGGGCCCTGCTCACCGATTTTGGCCTGGCCAAAATGACCGGCACCTCGGCGCGCATCACCGGCTCCGGCGTGGGCATCGGCACCCCGGCTTACATGTCCCCGGAGCAGGGTCAGGGCCTGGAGGTAGACCGGAGAAGCGATGTGTATTCACTGGGAGTGATCCTCTACGAGATGCTCACCGGCCGCACTCCCTACGAGGCCGACAGCCCCCTTTCAGTGATGGTACAGCATATCACCAAACCCCTGCCCTCGCCGCGCGAGGCGAACCCCAACATTCCGGTAGCGGTGGAGCGGGTGATTCTCAAAGCATTGGTAAAAGACCCGGCTTATCGCTATGCCCGCGCCGGCGACTTGGCCGCTGCATTGGAGGAAGCTGTGGCCAAAGCAGAAGCTCCTGCTGCAAAACCCTTGCCCGCCACCGAGGCGAAACCGCCCAAAGCTGCCGTCTCCTATCCAGGCGGTGAAACAACTCGCAGAGCGCCACTCACTGCCGAGCCACCTGAGCGCCCGCAGGCTCCTCCCAAATGGAATCGCATTGTCGCCGCCGCGATCGCTTTATTGGCCATCCTGGCTCTGGCCGTGGCTGCCTGCTTCGCTACGCAGATGTTGATTCGGCTCATCTCGGCTACCCCAACGCCAACCTTCACCGTCGCTCAAGCCCTCACTGCCACGGCGCAGGCGATGAAGGCAACTGCCACCCCCACGCCGATGACCACCGCCGGGTTGCCGACGGATACTCCGACGCCGTTGCCTACAGCTATACCGACCACGGCTATCCCGACGCCATCGCCTACAGCCATACCAACCACGGCCACCCCAACAGGCACCCCTACTCCGACCGTGACCCCATCGCCAACGGTTACACCTGCACCGCCCACAGAACCAGCAGCGGGCACGATTAAGGTATTCGGCGACGCGGAAATGGTTTACATACCGTCGGGCGAGTTCATCATGGGCAGCGATTCCGGCGATCCCAACGAAGCCCCGATACACACCGTCTATCTGGACGGCTTTTGGATTGACCGCACCGAGGTGACCAACGCCGCGTTCCAGAAATGCGTCGAGGCCGGGGCATGCAACCAGCCCCTCAACTCCTCCAATACCCGCAGCAACTACTACAATAACCCTACTTTCGCCGATTACCCGGTCATCTACATGAACCACTATGACGCGGAAGCCTACTGCCGTTGGGCAGGCAAGCGGCTGCCCACTGAAGCCGAGTGGGAGAAAGCAGCGCGGGGTACAGATGGCCGTACCTGGCCGTGGGGCAATACCTTCGACCGGAGCAAACTGGGCCTCGGCCCCGGCAACGACACCGCCCGCGTGGGCAGCAATCCAGAGGGCGCCAGCCCTTACGGCGTGCTGGACATGGCCGGCAATGTCCTGGAGTGGGTGGCAGACTGGTACTCGGCTGATTACTATACCCAATCGCCAGTGCGCAATCCGCAAGGCCCCGCCACTGGTGTGGAGAACGTTTTGCGCGGCGGACGATGGTGGGATGTGGAATACGACCTGCGCACCACCAGGCGCTGGCATTTGGGTTCCAACGAGAGAAACCCTGCTCTGGGCTTCCGCTGCGCCCGCGACAGAATGAACCACGAAGGACACTAAGGTACAAGCCGTGGTCTCCTTCGTGTCCTTTGTGGTTTGCCTGTTTGGTTCCGGCTTGTCCGGGTTAGAGGGAAAATCGTGCATCTAACGCGGGAAGAGCGGGCTATGCTCGCCGGTGAGCAGGGCCCCGCGATTCAGAAAGCAATGGAAATCGTCGTCGCCCTGGGCAAAATCTACGGGGCGACAAAATTAGTCCCAGTGACCAGCGTACAAGTGGCCGGGGTGAGCTACAAGAACCTGGGCCAGGCCGGACTGGACTTTCTGCGCGAGTGGGCGGCAGAAGGGGCGAGGGTGCGCGTGCCGACTACCCTCAACCCCGCCGGGATGGACCTGCAGGCCTGGCGCGAGCTGGGCATCCCAGAGACCTTCGCCCGCCGGCAAGAGGCTGTCATCGAGGCCTATCGGGCCATGGGTATCTCACCCACTTGCTCGTGCACTCCTTACCTGGTGGGCAACGTCCCCGGTTTCGGCGAACACGTGGCCTGGGCCGAGTCCTCGGCGGTGAGCTTCGCCAACTCCGTGTTGGGCGCGCGCACCAACCGCGAGGGCGGCCCCAGCGCCCTGGCAGCGGCCATCACCGGACGAACCGCCGCCTATGGCCTGCATCTCGATGAAAATCGCCTGGCACGCTACCTGGTGGACGTGCGCTGTCCATTGCGTTCGGAGGCGGACTTGGGCGCCCTGGGCTACCTTATCGGCCAAAAGGTGCGCAACGCGGTGCCATACCTCACCCTTCCATCCTTCCACCCTTCCATCCTTCCCCTCAAAACCCTCGGCGCCGCTATGGCTGCCAGTGGCGCGGTCGCCCTCTACCACGTAGCAGGGGTAACGCCCGAAGCCCGGCACGCGAACATGCTCGCCCCCGACGCCCAGCGCATGGTCATCGCGGACCTGTCCCCCGCCTACGCTGCCCTCAACGCCCCGGTGGAAAAGATTGACCTGGTGAGCATCGGCTGCCCCCACGCCTCGCTGGAGGAGATCGCCGAAATCGCCCGCGCGGTGGAGGGAAAACGATTACAAGCGGCGCTGTGGATCACCACTGCCCGGCAGATCAAAGAAAAAGCGGCAGAGGCCGGCTACATGGCGACCATCGAGGCTGCTGGTGGCCGGCTGGTCGCTGACACCTGCCTGGTCGTCGCCCCCATAGATGCCCTGGGTTTTCGCACCCTGGCCACCAATTCGGCCAAGATGGCCTTCTACGCGCCGTCGCATTCTGGATTGCAGGTGCGGTTTGGTCCGCTGGAGCAATGTCTGGAGGCGGCGTTAACAGGGAGGATGAAACGTGAAACGTGAGAAGTAACAACTCATCGCCTGCGCTTCTTGACCCAGATCATTCGTCTGTTACTGACCATGGTGCCACAACAACGTGGGCGTACCTTACGTGAAACGGGCCTCAGATACCAGACTGAGCTAGATCACGCTTTGCTGGAAACCACCGATGACCAAGAGAACCTGAACACTTTGCTCCAAGACGTTCCACTTCCCTAAAAATCACGTCTTCACGTTTAACTTGACGTACCGAGAACCCTCATGACGAAAAAACGCTTGCACGGACGAGTCATCAAACACGGAAAAGCACAGGGCATCGCCCTGGTCTCGCCGGAACCTATCGGTTTCCTGGGCGGTGTGGACCCGGATACGGGAATCGTGATCGAGTTGGGACATCCCCTGCAGGGAGAGTGCGTCGCCGGACGCATCCTTGTCTTTCCCACCGGCAAGGGGAGCACCGTCGGCTCGTATACCCTCTACCGCCTGGCGCGCAATGGCCTGGCCCCGGCGGGGATCATCAACACCGAGAGCGAGGCCATCGTCGCCGTGGGGGCGATCATCGCCGGCATCCCCATGGTGGATCAGGTGGACATCAGCCAGATTCGCACCGGGGACGCGGTCAGCATAGATGGTGAGGTAGTGACTATTGAGTGAGCTGGTGTTCCTCAAACTGGGCGGCTCGCTGATCACCGACAAGAATCGGGAATCCACTCCGCGGCCGGAGATCATCCGGCGTGTAGCACAGGAAGTGCATCAAGCTCTAGAAGCCTGGCCCGATCTGCGGCTGGTGCTGGGCCACGGCAGCGGATCCTTTGGGCACTTCGTGGGGCGGCGCTACGGCACGCGGCAAGGCATCCGCGATGAGTCGAGCTGGCGCGGTTACGCCGAGACCGGGGCTGCCGCCGCCCGGCTCAATCGCCTCGTCACCGACACCTTTCTGGCGGCGGGTGTACCGGTGCTCTCCGTGCAACCCTCGGCTTCAGCTCGCTGTCACGACGGCGAACTCCTGTCCCTAGACATCCAACCCATCAAAATCGCCCTGGCTCACGGCCTGGTGCCTCTGGTCTACGGCGATGTGGCCCTGGACGAGGTGCGCGGCTGCACCATCATCTCCACCGAGCAAATCTTCGTCTGGCTGGCCAGGCAATTGCACCCGCAACGCATCATCCTGGCCGGGATAGTGGATGGTGTGTTTGACCGCGATCCCTTGCAGGATACCGCCGCGCAGCTCATCCCCGAGATAACCCCGGCGACGTTTCCCACCATCGAGCAGCAACTGGCCGGTTCGCACGGAGTGGATGTCACCGGTGGCATGTTATCCAAAGTGGGGGAGATGTTGTCCCTGATCGAGCAACAGCCGGACCTGAAAGTATATCTCATCACTGGACAGGAGCCGGGGCGTATTGTCCAGGCCCTGCTCCGGCAGGAATCCATGGGGGGCACAGTGTTGCACGCGGACTATCGTTAACTTCCATCACAGTTTGCCAAATCACACCAAAAAGACTATAATGCGGCGCGTTGTCGTTTAAGATTCCCAGGTAACCGGCACTTTGCGCCTGTCCGAAAAGTGCTCGTAGTGGCGACGCTCGACTTAGCTCACCACAGGGTTTAGTCGCTTTAAGAACGAACGACTGAAGTCGTTGAACGAACGACTGAAGTCGTTACTACGGATTTTTCGGACCGGCTCTTTGTCAGTGCCGGTTACCTATGGAGGCCAAGATGCCAATTTCTTCATTTACTGCTCGTGAACTCGCCAACCGTGCTTACGATGTTGGTGCTTCTGTGCTGCGCGGCCCACTGACCATTGCCGAAGAGGGATTAACTGTTGGCGAAACGGATATCCTGGAATGGCTGAAGGGGCACGTGGGCCAGGAAGTAATCCTGATCGCCGCTTCTATCGGCGAAGACGAGGGCCGGCGCCGTACCTGCCGCATCTGCGGACGGGAATACGAGGGCCTGGAGTGCCCTCATTGCCGGGAGATCCGCCTGCGACTGCGGGGTGGCCGATAGGCCGGGTGTGGTTCTAAGTTTAACGGGAGAAGACCCATGTGGAACATTGATTGGAACGTGGTGGCGCAAGGAGCGCAGCTTACCGTAGTTGGTATGGGGCTGGTATTTCTGGCCCTGAGCCTGGTGGTGCTTTCGATGGTCATCCTCACCCGACTGCCCTGGTTACAGGCCAGGGAGAAAGAGGAAATCAGCAAATCGGCAAATCAGGAAATCAGCAAATCGGCAAATCAGCAAATCGGCGCGGACGAGCGGGCACGAGTGGCGGCCATCGCTGTAGCCCTGGCGTTGAGTGAAGAATATCCCCGTCCTCAGGTCACCGCCTCGGGTCGGGAGGATGCCTGGAAAATGCAGGGACGAATTCTGCAGTTACGGTAACAAATCAGCAAATCAGCAAATCAACAAATCAACAAATCGGCAAATCAGCAAATCAACAAAGGGAAGTTTTGTGAAACGCTTTAAGATCACCGTTAACGATAAAATCTACGCCGTGGAAGTAGGCGATACGCACGCTTCGCCGATCACGGTGAAAGTGGATGGCGAGAAGTTTGCCGTGAGAGTAGAACGAGAACTTGCAGTGGAGACAACCCCGGTTGCCAGCCCGACGGCGCCGGTGTCTCTTGCCCCGGCATCTGCACCTGTGTCCGCCACGCCTGTAAGTGCTGGCACAGGCGAGATTATCGCTCCAATGCCAGGCACGATTATGGACATCGCGGTCAGGACTGGCGATGTAGTAAAACACGGCCAGCAACTCTGCAACCTGGAGGCGATGAAGATGAAAAGCCCTATTCGTGCCACAGCCGCAGGCCAGGTTGCCGAAGTCCGCGTAGGCGAAGGGC
>JANLFX010000019.1 GCA_024653325.1 Anaerolineae bacterium | reverse complement strand
GCTCTGCCCGCTTATAAGGCCGACACCCTTCGATTCCACTCAGGGCGCAGCAGCGATCGGCCGCTACGTTTTATACCGGAAACTAGAGTAACACAAGCTCAAACCCGTGTTGCGCAGGCCCGTGCCTGGCTTTCACCGCCGGGCGCGCCAGGAGGCCAGCTTGGCCAGCAGTCGTTGCCACAGGTTCAGCTTCGGCGGGGCTGGCAGTTCAGATATGGCCACAGGCGAAAGCTGCGCCAGGTCCTCGGCGATGGCCTGCATCACTTCCGGGGTGAACACATTCGGCGCAAAGCCCGCCACCTGCTCCAGGGTGAACCCCAGGGCCATGCTCAACTGCGGCGCATCCAGAAGGCCAGGGAGGTGCTTGTTCAGGATGGCCCGGGCTTCCTCGCTGGCCAGCAGCAATTGCAGGGTGCTGTCCAGCCCGAGACGGACACCTGCTTTCTCAGGGCCGCCGAAACGGCTGGTGGTTTTGAGGGTGAAGCGGGCCGAGGCGTGAATATCCCGCGACGAGCTGCCGACCAGCACCTCGAATTCTCCAGCTTCGGCTACCCATTGCCGTGCCAGGTCATCGTAATAGGCCAGAGATTCGCGGTTGAGCGTCAGGGTGACGGTTTTGGTCTCGCCGGGCGCCAGGAACACTTTGGCGAATCCCTTCAATTCCTTTTCCGGGCGTATCAGTGAGGCTTCCACGTCGCGGACGTAGAGTTGTACCACCTCTTGACCCGCGCGTGCCCCGGTGTTCTGTACCTCCACAGAGACTTGTAACTCCTCATCCGCATCAATTTCGGAGGCGCTGAGGCGCAGGTGGCTATAGGCAAAGGTGGTGTAGGACAGGCCGTAGCCGAAGGGGAACAGGGGTTCGATCTTTTTCCTGTCGTAGTAGCGATAGCCGACGAAGATGCCCTCGCCGTAGTAGACCTTGCCGTTTTCGCCGGGATAATTGATGTAGGCGGGATTGTCCTCCAGCCGTTTGGGGAAGGTCTGGGGCAGCCGGCCGGAGGGGTTCACGTCGCCGAAGAGGACGTCGGCGATGGCGTTGCCACATTCCTGGCCGGGATACCAGGCCTGTACCACGGCGGCCACTTTGTCCAGCCAGTTCATGGTGATCGGCGAACCGGTGTTCAGCACCACGATGGTGTTCTTGTTGGCCGCCGCTACTTTTTCGATCAGCGCCACCTGGTCCCCCACCAGCTCCATGTCCGGCCGGTCGAAGCCCTCACTCTCCCACTCGTCGCTCAGGCCGACGAAGACCAGGGCCACGTCCGAGGCGGCAGCCAGGGCTATGGCGCGGTCCATGGCGTTCTCCGGGATGGGCGGCAGACAACCCAGACGGATGCTGGCCAGCGGCACGGTGCTTGGCTTGCTGTATTCCACTTTCAGCTCGCAGGACTGGCCGGCCACCATGTCCAAAG
The DNA here is from genome assembly GCA_024653325.1 of Anaerolineae bacterium. Lineage (GTDB taxonomy): Bacteria > Chloroflexota > Anaerolineae > JACIWR01 > JACIWR01 > JACIWR01. The sequence goes on along the minus strand of JANLFX010000019.1, from coordinate 42,595 downwards.
CAGAGGTTAACTCTGCCGGGCCACTGTCGGCGGAGCTGGTCCAGCGGTCAATGACCTCCTGGTCGTCAATAAAGAGCCGGCTCGGACCGGCGCTGCTCAGGCCGAAGGTGTAGCGGCCCGTTTCCGGCGCGGTGAAGCGGCCCGTCAGCCGGGCGGAGAATTGAGCAGCGTTGACCTCCGGAGCGATCTCGCCGAACCAGGTCTGTTCGCTGGTTTCCACCACCGTCGTCTTGACGGGCTTACCGGAACAATCGGGGCTGTTGAAGAACTCGAGGGTGAAGCCCTTCCCAGCCGGGCCGCCGGACGGGGTCAGCCAGGCCGGGTTGATCAGGGGGAGCAGCTTGTGATTGGTGCATCCTATCTCGAACCCGATCTTCACAGCCTCGCCCACCTTGCTGACGATGCCATCGAAGGGGGTGACGGCGTAGTGGGGATTCACGTGAGAGCTGCCCCCGCCCATGATCCGCGCTATCCTGGCATTGGGGCCGATGATGGCCAGGGATTTGATCTTCTCGGTGTCTAAGGGCAGGATATTCCCGTCGTTCTTGAGCAACACCATCCCTTCCGCTGCCGCCTGGCGGGTCAGAGCGCGATGCTCCGGCTTGTCCACGGCCTGTTCTGGGCGATCCTCTGGATTCTCAAAAGCACCAGACTTGGCGATGATGCGTAACAGGCGGCGCACACTCCGGTCAATGGTCGCCTCGTCTACCTCCCCGGCGCGGAAGGCTTGCAGCAACTTCTCGCCGCGCCACACGGGTGGCCCCGGCATCTCCAGGTCGAGGCCAGCCTTCACCGCGGCGGCGGTGCTTTTGGTGCCGAACCAATCGGACATGACCAGGCCCTCGAATCCCCATTCATTACTCAAGATGTCCGTCAGGAGATAGGGGTTCTCGCTGGCGTAGGTGCCGTTGACCTTGTTGTAAGAAGCCATCACCGACCAGGTGTGGGCTTCTTGTACGGCGGCCTTGAAAGGCGGCAGGTATATCTCTCGCAGGGCACGCTCTCGGACCTCGGAGCTGATGGTGGTGCGTTGGAACTCGGAATCGTTGCAGACGTAGTGTTTGACCGCCGTGCCCACGTTCTGGCTTTGCACTCCCTTGATGTAGGCCACCGCTATGCGGGCGGAGAGGTACGGGTCTTCCGAGAAACACTCGAAGTTGCGGCCATTGAGCGGCGAGCGGTGGATGTTGACCGTCGGCGCCAGCAGGATGTGCGCCCCCTTGCTCCTGGCCTCCTCGCCCAATGCCTGCCCGACACGTTCCACCAGGTCGGTGTTCCAGGTGGCGGCCAGGGCGATGCTCACCGGGAAGCAGGCTGAGGTCAGCCCACCGGCGAATCTCTCGCCACCGCGCGCACCGTTGGGCCCGTCGGTCACTTTGATGGCCGGGATGCCCAGCCGGGGCACGGGCGTGGTGTACCACATCGCCGAGCCAGCCAGCAGCATCACCTTTTCCTCGATGGTCATTTGGCTGAGCAGTTCTGCGATTTTGTCCTCCATTCCCCTCCATCCTTCACAGACCCTCCCGCAGGTTTGGAAACCTGCGGGAGGGTAAACGCTACACGCCCTTCACCTCGGCGCTGATGCGCACGATGTCCACGAAATCGGGTTTGAGGCTGGCCCCGCCGACGAGCGCGCCGTCAATGTCCGGCTGGCTCATGAACTCGGCGATGTTGGCCGGACTCACACTGCCGCCGTACTGCACGCGCACCGCCTGGGCGGTGGCCTGGTCGTACAAATCGGCGATGGTGCCGCGAATGGTCAGGCCGATGACCGCGTTGGCCCCAGCCCCGGTGGCCGCCTTACCCGTGCCGATGGCCCAGATGGGCTCGTAGGCGATGATCAATGCGCGGACCTGCTCGGCGGTGAGGCCCGCCAGCGCGGCCCGCACCTGCCCACTGACCCATTCCTCGGTCTGTCCGGCCTCGTGCTGCTCCAGGCTCTCCCCCACGCAGACGATGGGCGTCAGGCCGTGGGCCAGAGCGGCCTTGATCTTGCGGTTCACCCCTTCGTCCGTCTCTCCGAAGTAGGCACGCCGCTCCGAGTGGCCCAGGATCACGTACTGGCACAGGCCCTTGAGCATCAACGGCGAAACCTCCCCGGTGTAGGCCCCCTTCTCCTCGAAATACATGTTCTGCGCCCCCAGGCCGATGTCCGTGGGGCCCAGGAGCTCCTTCACGGCCGCCAGGGCGACGAAGGATGGGCAGAGCACCTTGTCCACGCCTTTTATCTCGGTTAATTTGAAGCGAATCTCGCGGACGAAGGCCACTGCCTCTTCGATGGTTTTGTGCATCTTCCAGTTACCGGCGATAATTGGTGTACGCATGAAACGGTCTCCTTTCTGGATTCGGTCCTTATATTCTGTCAACGAATGCTAACGAAGTAGTGACGGCTTCAGCCGTCCAAGAGGGCGAAAAGCGGCTGAAGCCGCTACTACGAACCCCCACATCTTGTGCTCTCCCCGTCGCTAATCCCAAGATGTGGACGCCTCGAAATTCGCCAGACTCCAGTTTCACCATTCGTTGCCAGTAGAGATCCTCTGTGTCTCCGTGGTTATCATTGGTTCAAGTGCAGTCCCATTTCCCGAATTGTACCTCATTTTCGTCCGCTGGGCAAGCGCAGTTGCCAGATGGAGCGGTTTGTGGTAAGATGTAGTGAGTAACAAGCAACGAGTAATTGTAGTGGGAGGGGCGGAGAGTGGATGGGGCTGAGGCCAAGGACCAAGTGAGCGCCCTGATGCGGGCCGGTATAGCTGCCGCACGTTCCGGTGATCGTGCCCTGGCCCGGCGTTGCTTCCGCCAGATTGTAAGCCTGGACCCCGGCAACGAGGTCGCCTGGCTGTGGCTGGCTGGTCTTGCCGATGACCCACGGGCCAGCCTGGCCTACCTGAGCCGTGTGCTGGAGATCAACCCGCAGAACGCACGGGCTAAAGCCGGGTTGCGTTGGGCCCGCCACCGGTTGCCGGCGCGAACTACTATCTCGCCTTCTCCGACCACCGCTGCTGCGCCACCACCCCTCCGGACTGTGGATCGAGGCGCGTTGCCCGCAGGAAAAGTAACCGCCCGGAATCATGGGCTGGTCTGGGTAATGGTCGCTCTACTGGCCGTGGCCCTTGTGGGCCTGGGGATGGCCCTCGTCGCCGTGGATGTGCCGCAGGCAGTGTTGGCTGCCCTGTTGCCCACGGCCACGCCGACCGCCACATCCACCGCCACGGCCACGCCGACCTTCACGCCCACGGCGACGCCGACACCGACATTTACACCGACGCCCACTTTCACACCGACTGCAACGCCCACTGCTACGCCTACCTGGACGCCGCGTCCCACAGCTACTTTTACTCCCAGGCCGCCCCCTACGACAGTGCCCCCGCCCAGCGACAATAAATGGATTGACGTCAATCTCACCGCCCAGCAGGTGATAGCTTATGAAGGCGACCGCGCCGTACTGGTGGCTCCCGTCTCCACCGGGTTGCCGGGCACGCCCACCGTCACCGGGCGGTATCGTATTTACCAGAAAGTCGCGTCGCAGGCCATGTCCGGCCCCGGTTATTACCTGCCCAACGTGCCCTGGGTGATGTATTTCTATAAAGGCTACTCCTTCCACGGCACCTATTGGCACAACAACTTCGGCCAGCCGATGAGCCACGGTTGTGTGAACATGCGTACCACTGACGCCAAATGGCTCTACGATTGGGCGCCCATCGGCACGCTGGTAGTGGTGCATTATTGAGTGGTCAGCCGAAGAATCGGATTAAGCGGATGGGGTGATCGGCTGCATCGGCTGACCAACGTAGTGGAATAGCAGCTCAATGACAGTTTCGGCTTTTATCGAGCATCTGAAATCACGGCCCTTCTACAAAGGCCAGATCGTTCACGTACATCACCTGCCGGCACGGCGGGCCTGGTACGGTGAGCTGGAAAGGCCCCTGCCGAAACAGTTGCAGGCCGCACTCAAAGAGAGCGGCGTCGCGCAGTTATACGTGCACCAGGCCCAGGCCATTAACGCCGTGCGCCGGGGTGAGAACGTCATTGCCGCCACTTCCACCGCCAGCGGCAAGACTCTGATCTACAATCTCCCCGTGCTGGAAAGCATCCTGACCGACTGGCGGGCGCGGGCGCTTTACCTTTTCCCCACCAAAACTCTGGCTCAGGATCAACTGCGGGCCCTGGGCGAACTCACGCAGGGTGCGCTGCGTCACATCCGCTACGCTACCTACGACGGCGATACGCCCAAAGAGGACCGCACCCGTCGGCGCAAGGAATGCGCTATCATTCTGACTAACCCGGACATGCTCCACCTGGGCATTCTGCCCAACCACACCCTGTGGTCGCATTTTTTCCGTAATCTGCGCTACGTGGTTATTGACGAGGCGCACACCTATCGCGGCGTGTTCGGTTCGCAGGTGGCCTGTGTGCTGCGCCGTCTGCGGCGGGTGTGCCGCTCCTACGGCTCGGAGCCGCAGTTCATCCTCTGCTCGGCGACCATTGCCAACCCCGGCGAGCACGCCGCACGGTTGACCGGTCTGCCAGCGATAGTGATTGATCAGGACGGCTCGCCACAGGGGAGCAGGGAGTTCGTGCTGTGGAACCCGCCGTTCATAGACCAGGCGCGGACGATGCGGCGCAGCGCCAACAGTGAGGCCGCTCATCTGCTGGCGGAAATGGCTCGCCAGGGCGTGCGTAACATCACCTTTACCCGCGCCCGCCGCGTGGCCGAACTCATCCTGCTCTACGCCCGCCGCGAACTGGAGAAAGACGCCCCGCACCTGGTGGAGCGCATCCGCTCCTATCGCGCCGGGTATTTGCCCGAAGAACGGCGGGAGATCGAGCGGCAACTGTTTAACGGCGAGCTGCTGGGGGTGACGGCCACCAACGCCCTGGAGCTGGGCATTGACGTGGGTAGCCTGGACGCCACGGTGCTGGTCGGCTATCCGGGCACCATCGCCAGCCTGTGGCAGCAGGCCGGACGCGCCGGGCGTGGCGTGCGCGAGGCACTGTCCATCCTCATCGGATTGAACGGCCCACTGGATCAACACTTCATGCGCCATCCGGAGGATTTGTTTGGCCGGCCCCACGAACACGCCCTGATTGATCCGGGTAACGTACACCTGCTGGAGTTGCACCTGCCCTGCGCCGCCCACGAATTGCCCCTGGAAAGCCGGGACGAGGAACTGTTCGGACCGGGCTTCGAGCAGGCGATGATTCATCTGGAGGAGCGGGGCGTGCTCGAATACCGTCACGAGCGCTGGTTCAACGTCGGCTCGCGGTATCCGGCGCAGGACTTCAGCCTGCGCTCCATCAGCGGCTCCAGCGTGCTGCTGGTGGACGAGACTCGCGGCGGACAGGTGCTGGAGGAGATTGAATCTACCAGTGCGCTGGCTCGTGTCCACCCGGGGGCTATCTACTTGCATCAGGGCGAGTCCTACCTGGTGCGTTACCTGGACCTCAATCGTGGCATCGCTTACCTGCGTCCGGTAGAGGTGAACTATTACACCCAACCCCGCGAGATAAACGACGTGCGCATCGTGCGTTCGCTGCGGGATCGCGATTTTCCCACCACACACGCCTACTTCGGCCCGGTGCGCGTCACGCAGCAGGTCATCGGCTACACGCGCCGCCAGCAGTTCACCGAAGCGGTGCTCAGCGTGGAGGACCTGGACCTGCCGCCGGAGAGCTTTGACACCATGGCCCTCTGGTTCGACGTGCCCCGCTCCATCGCCCAGCAGGTAGCCCAGGCGAAGCTGGACTTCGCCGGCGGGTTGCACGCCACGGAGCACGCGGCCATTGCCATGTTGCCCCTCTTCGCCATGTGTGATAGGATGGACATTGGTGGGCTTTCCACCCCGGCTCACCCGGATACAGGTCAGGCGCAGGTTTTCATCTACGACGCTTTCCCCGGCGGGATAGGCATTGCGGAGAAGGGCTTCGAGTTGCTGGAAGAGTTGTGGCAGGCCACCTTGCAGACCATCGAAGAGTGCCCCTGCGAGGCGGGCTGCCCGAGCTGCGTGCAGAGTCCCAAATGCGGCAATAACAATGAGCCACTGGACAAGGCGGCTGCGGCTGTCATCTTGCACGCACTATTGCACGGTGTGTCTGGCAACGTGGAACGTGATGCGTAAAACGTGAATTCATCCATCACGTTTTGCGTTTCGCACCTCACGTTTCACGCCTCACGCGCAGCAGGTAGGAAGGAGGAACTGATCAGTTGTTACTCAGAATCATCAAAGCCTTTGTCGCCGCCGTAGGATTGAGTCTGGTCGCGACAGGTCCTCTGGCCGGGGCGGTCATCGTCGTCTTCGCCCTGGTGTTGCCCCAGGAGACCTCTCTTCTGTCCTCGGTGCTGATAGGCGCCTCTTTTGCCGCACTGGGTCTGGGCCTGGGCGGACCGCTGGCCTGGCATGGTGTGCGCGCCTTACTGGATTATCCCTCCGCGTCTTTCCGCCCGCCGCGAGCCTGGCTGTTGGCCTTGGGCTTCGCCCCGGTAGTCATCCTGGGCCAGTTATTCTTATCCCTGAAACTTGTGCCCTGGCTCACCCTGCCACCGTTCCATGTGATGGCGATAGCGATACCGCCAGCCTGTATCCTGGCTTACGCTGGCCGCCGGCTGGCACCGGCCGGGGTACGTTGGCGAGACGTGGTGTTGCAGGGAGCCAGCGGCGCGTTTCTGTCTACCACGGCAGCTTTTATCCTGGAGATGATAGCCGGACTGAGCCTGATCCTGGCAGTGGCCGTGATCGTATCCCTCACGCCTTCGGGCCAGGCGGAGATCGAAGACTTGCTGGCTAATCTGCAGGACCCGCTGTGGATGGCGAACGTCGAAAACCTGTATGACCTGCTCCTTCGTCCCGGCGTGGCTTTGCCCATGGTGTTGATGCTCGTGGTCATTATTCCGCTCATCGAGGAACCGCTCAAACCGTTGGGGATGTTGTTGCTCAGCTACCGCCGCCCAACGCGGGCTCAGGCCTGGCTGGGCGGACTGGCCTGCGGCGCTGGCTTTGCCCTGGCCGAGGGCCTGTTGAACACGGCGACTTCGGCAGAGACCTGGGGGTTGATTGCTCCGGTGCGGGTCGGGGCCTCGTTGATGCATTGTCTGACTTGCGGGCTCATCGCCGTGGGCTGGCAACAGCTTTTGGCCGAGCGCCGTCCGTGGAAGTTGGCGGGGGCATTCGTGCTCAGCTTGACCATGCATGCTTTGTGGAATCTGGCCGCCGTCGGCATCGTGGGTGTGTCTCTCACCACTATCACCCATGCTGCCGATGAGCTGGCGGCGTTGAGCGGGCTGGGACTGATTGGCCTGCTCTCGTTTTTGGTGGTGCTGACCTTGGGCATGGCCGGTGGGCTGGTGTGGCTGACTCGTCGGCTGGAGTAGGACAGGCTTCAGCCTGTCGGGGCTTGTCTGAAAACCACGGAGGATACAAAGATATTTGCTTTTTTACCTTTGTGCCCTTCGTGTTCTTTGTGGTTAACTTCAAAACTCGGTCACGCCGGTGAAGGTGAATTCCGAGAGCTTAAGCGCAGGTACGTAATCTGCCCCGCCGAAGTCGGATAACAGCCGCCGCTCGCGGCTCACGAGCTCCACCTGGGCAAGAGCGTCCAGGTAGCTCTGGGTGAAACGCAGGTTCTTGACCGGGCAGGCAACCTCTCCCCGTTCGATCAGGAAGGTACCATCCCGGGTCATACCGGTGACGATGACCAGCCTGGGATGCACCGGGCGGGTGTACCAGAAGCGGGTGACGAGCAAACCATGCTCGGTGCTGGCGATCATGTCCTCCAGGGTTGCTTGGCCGCTGTCCATGAACAAGTTAAACGGCAGGGGGCCATAGGTGTTGGGTGCTGGCAAAGCGTGACCGGTGGATTGTTTGCCCTCCTTACCTGCCGTGTATGAGTCATAAACCACCGCCTGGGCCACGCCATGACTGATCAGGTCCACACGCTGTTTTGGTTGCCCCTCGAAGTCAAAAGGAAGGGGCAATCCTGTGGGGTCCAGGCCATCATCCCATATGGAGATAGCCTCACTCATGATGCGCTCGCCGAAGCGTCCGGCCATGAAACTTTGTCCCTCTTGAACGGTCTGCGCCCCGAATCCCAGATAAGCGAAGGTGCTCAGGAAGTCCTGGACGGCGTAAGGTTCCAGGATGACGGTATAGTGCCCGGGTGACAACGCGCGCGGGTTACGGCTGCGCAGGGCTTTGTCCACCGCCTGGCAGCCCAGGGACTCGGCATCGAGGTCGGCAACGCGGGTCGAGACCTGAGCCGCGTAGCCGGAACTGTCCTCGCTCATGATCACCATGTTCAGCTCGGCCCCGGTGCTGGGGTGATAGGCGAACACGCCCAGGGAGTTGACCACAGCTATCTCGTAGATAGTGGTGCTGAACGCGCCAGCGGCGGTCAGTCCCTTTGCGATAGCCTGACGACAGATGCCATCCACGGCGCGTGCCCGTGTTTCCGGGGTGCAGGCGGCCGTCGCCTCGTCGAAAGCGTGCACCTGGATAATGGGTGCCGGACCAGGCAAGGAGATGAAATCGGGGTTCTCCGGCTGCAGTCGGGCGATGGTGAGAGCCGTCTCTGTCACACGTTTCAGGGCTTCGGGATTCAAGTCGTTGGTGGAGGCCACACCAATACGTTTGCCGAGCACGGCGCGAACGTTGACCTGCGTGTTCAGCTCGGCCACGTTTTGGTGGATGGTCGAGTTGGCGAAGCGGGTGAGTTGGCTATCCTGGGAGATAATTACCACCTCAGTCTGGTCCGCGTTGGAGTGGGCCAGGACGTGGTCTGCAATCTCTTTTACCCCTTTTTCTCCGAGCACTGTGTTCCCCTCCATAATCAAAAAGTGCGACGCACCTCTGAGGTGCGTCGCACCTGGATCAATGCACAAGACCGGCCTGGGTGAGTGGCCAATATGAGAGCCACGCCCGGCCAACGATATTCTCCAGAGGCACCGGGCCAAAAGAGCGCGAGTCGTTAGAGAAATTCCGATTATCGCCCAGTACGTAGACGTGCAGCGGGGGCACGACGATCGGCCCCTGATAACCGGCGGTTCCCTGAGTTAGATATGGCTCGGCCAGAGGCACGCCATCAATGTACACCAGCCCGTCGTGGATTTCCACTTTTTCGCCGGGCAGCCCTATCACGCGTTTAATCAACAGCTCTGAATTGTGCTGCGGTGACCTCAGTACCACCACATCGCCACGCCGTGGACCATGGAAGTGGTACGAGATTTTCTCTACTACCAGCCGTTGGCTATGATGCAAGTTAGGCTCCATGCTCTGTCCATACACCTGAGTGGCCTGGGCCAGGAACAGGTTGATGACCAGAGCGATGAGCACCGCTGGAATGATGGTTTCCAGCACCTCGCGTAGCCAGTGGCCCACTGTCTCTAATACCTGATTGCCGGTTTCCGGTTTTTGGGGCGTGGCGTTTGGGTTTTGCAGTTCTAAATCTTCCATGCTCTATTCCCGTTTGCGGCCGTATGAACGTCGCCCTTGATCACTTCTGCTCCGGCCTTCGGGACGGCGTTTTCCACCCGACCCGCTACTGTTGCGTTTGGTGCGATTGGCCAGGTCGCGTGCGCGGGCCTCTTCCGGAGTCCAGCCTTCCAGCACGGCCTGACGGGATAGGCGAATCTTGCCCTCGGAGTCAATGTCGGTGACCATGACCATGATCTCGTCGCCGACATGCACCACGTCCTCCACGCTAGGCACGCGATAATCCGCCAATTGTGAGATGTGTACCATACCGTCTTGGCCGGGCAGAATCTCGACGAAAGCTCCGAAATCGGTGGTGCGCACTACTTTGCCAGTGTAGATTTTACCTATTTGCGCCTCCTCCACCAGGGCTTCGATCATCTCCTGGGCCCGTTTGGCGCTGGGGCCATCGGTGGAAGCGATGTACACACTGCCATCTTCTTCAATGTCAATCTTGGCTCCGGTTGTTTCCTGGATGCCACGGATTGTTTTCCCGCCAGGGCCGATCACGGTGCCGATTTTCTCCGGATCAATGTGGATGATGGTGATGCGCGGTGCGTAAGGCGAAAGTTCGGGACGTACTGCCGGCATGGCCTCAAGCATACGGTCCAGGATGAAATTCCGGGCTTCGCGGGCCTGGGCCAACGCCTCGGCCATGATCTCATAGCTGATGCCCTTGATCTTAATGTCCATTTGCAAGGCAGTAATGCCCTGGCGAGTGCCGGCTACCTTGAAGTCCATGTCACCCATGAAGTCTTCCAGACCCTGGATGTCGGTCAGGATGCGGTAGTCATCCCCTTCCTTGATCAGGCCCATAGCCACACCGCTTACCGGAGCCTTGATCGGTACGCCGGTATCCATCAGGGCCAGGGTACTGCCACATACGCTGGCCATCGAGGTAGAGCCATTGGAAGAAAGCACCTCCGACACCAGGCGGATGGTGTATGGAAATTCTTCCTCGGAAGGGAGTACCGGCAGGAGTGCGCGCTCGGCCAGGGCCCCGTGCCCGATCTCTCGCCGTGAGGTGCCGCGCAATGGTCGCACCTCGCCAGTGGAATAAGGCGGGAAGTTGTAGTGATGCATGTACCGCTTGCTTTCCTCCGGCGATAGGGTATCCAGTTGTTGCTCCTCACGCGGCGTGCCCAAGGTCGCGATAGTCAGCACCTGGGTTTGCCCTCGGGTGAACAGGCCTGAACCATGCGCGCGGGGCAAGAGATGTGTTTCACACGAGATAGGGCGAATGGCCTTGAGATCCCGTCCGTCGGGACGGATGCCTTCTTCCAGGATACGCCGACGGACCTCATCGCGCAGGAGATCGTAGAATACGGTCTTCACGTCGCTGGCGGGATACTGTTCAGCTAAAGCGGCGACCACCTCGTCTTGCAAGGCTTCCAGGGCCTCATTGCGTTCAGTTTTGACCGGGTTCTCAACCAATACCTGGCGCAAGCGACCATTGAGCCGGGCAGCTACGGCGGCTTTGACTTCCTCGCTGACGGTGAAGCTTTTATACTCTCGTTTAGGCTTGCCCACCGCGCGTCGCATCTCCTCCTGGAGGGCGATGATCGGCTGCATGGCCTCATGCCCGGCCTTGATGGCGGCGACCATCAGATCCTCACTGACCTCGTTGGCCCCGGCTTCCACCATCAGTACCGCGTCGGCAGTACCCGCCAGACGCAGGTCCAATGTGGAGTGTTCCATTTCGGAGAAGGTAGGATTGAAGATAAATTGGCCATCCACGTAACCTACCCGCACTGCGCCCACCGGCCCGCCGAAGGGGATGTCAGAAATGGTCAACGCGGCTGAGGCGCCCAGGATGGCCAGGATGTCCAGTTGGTGTTCCTGATCGTGGGAGAGAGCGGTGACGATGACCTGTACGTCGTTGCGCAGGTCCTTGGGAAACAGGGGGCGGATGGGGCGGTCAACCAGGCGGCAGATAAGGATTGCTCCCTCGCTGGGGCGGCCCTCGCGGCGGAAGAAACTGCCGGGGATCCGGCCTGCCGCGTACAGCCTCTCCTCATAATCTACGGTGAGAGGAAAGAAGTCGCCGTTTTCGCGCGGCGCATGCGCCATGGTAGCTGTGGCCAGGAGCACGGTATCGCCGCATGACACGGTTACCGCCCCCCCGGCCTGTCCGGCCAGCTTGCCGGTTTCGAAGCTAATGGAGTACTTCCCAATAGCTGCACTAAATTGTTGAGACATGATAAATTAACCTCCATGATACGGGACAGGCCAGGAGGTCAGGGACTGGAGAGTGAACCCCAGCCCGTAGCAGGTATAGAAACCTGCCCTGGGGTGCACTCTCCAATTCCTAAACCTCACCGCCGTCCCGATGATTTTTGCTGATGGTCTTTTCCGCACGTGGCTCTCCACAGTCCTTTAAGTCGCTTTTGGTTGCGGCATGAATGCCGCATGACGAATTGGTTATTATTGGACCATCAGCATTGGATCGGGCCACGTGCTACACACAACGAGTAGATGGGCATCGTTCCCCCGCATCTACTCGTTTTTCAATAGCCGCTAATAGTTTTACTTGCGCAGTCCTAGCCGCTCAATGACAGACCTATAGCGTTCGGAATCTGTGCGACTGAGATAAGCCAGGTGCCGGCGGCGCTGACCAACCAGTTTGAGCAGGCCGCGTCGGGAATGCTCATCATGTTTATGGAGCTTAAGGTGCTCTACCAGATGATTGATGCGGGTGGTCAATAGCGCGATTTGCACCTCTGGCGAACCGGTGTCTTTGATATGCCGGTGATATTCTTGAATTATTGTGTCTTTCTCATCCTTGCTTAACGGCACAGCATCCCTCCTCTATACTATTAAACAACGCGGGTCAGGACACCCGTGCTCTTCAGCCCTGCCCCGTCAAACTCGATTTATATTATAGCACATTTCATTAAAAGGGGCAAATATATGTGAGCAGGAGGGATAGCCGTCGGTTGACCCCGCCGAACAAAAGCCGGAGCGGGAGGCTAAGCACCGTGCTCCTCATTGTACTTTAGCGCGGCCTCGATGTCCTCCTTCGTCAGTCCTTCGTAGGCAGACATGATCTCCTCCACCGTCAGCCCCGCCTTGACCATTTCTACTACGGTCCAAACGGGCACCTCTGTGCCTTTGATATGCGGAACTCCCAGCATAATGTCAGGGTCCACTACGATACGGTCGCTCATGACCCCTCCTCACCGATAGAGCTTGTTGGCTTTAACGATGATTTTTCCGTCCCCAATCTGAACTTCAGTGAATTCCAGCCATTGATAAGTTTTAGCCAGATAGTTTTCGTAAGCACCAGTCAGCAAGTTCACCAGTCCATCGGCCAGTTGGCCAGGGATGGGTAAACCGCCGGCGGATATGGACTTCACTTGTGGGCGTAGCTGGCCATTCCTGGCCTGGAGAGATAAAGCGACGGTGGTTTCAGCCTGGAAAGGTTCGGTAATGGTGACTCCCAGGATGGCCATGTCTTTCAAGAGCCACACCTGGGGGTCTGAGGCGAAAGCCACATGGTCATTCACATAAGCCGTCAGGAATTGGTTCAGTTCTTGCTCCTCAATCTCCAGAATAAACTCTTTCTCGGGGCTGTCCAGCGCCGCCTGCCCTTTATTCATTAGAGGTTGCATATCGGGAGTAAAGACCTGTTCGGTCGTTAACTTGGCTTCGCTGGAGATATTCGCTCGCTGGCCCATTGTCAATTTCACGCTTTGGGCACCGACCGTGACGGTGGCGCTGCCCTGCTCGACATTGATTTGGGTGGATCCATCCCCGGCAACTTCTACGGCCAGCCGCGCTCCACGGACAACGGTGGAAGCTGTGGGAGTATCCACCCGAAAGGTGGAAGCCGGGTCTACAAAGCGCACGGCCCTCACCCACGTGCGTCCAGCCCAGGTTTTGAGCACTACGTTGGCAGCACTTCCACCGCGGCGCGAACTGACCTCAATTACGCTGACCTCGGTATTCTCGTCCAGATTGACCTTGGAAATATCGAAGAAGACCAGCGTGACCCCGGAAAGTTCTGCTGTACGGACCCGGTCATTGTTGCGCACGATGTCGTGGTTCTGGGCCACCTGCCATTCTGTTGTCCCTTGTCTGAGCGTATGAACGATCCCTTTCAGGTCAGTGAGGGTGGCTGTGCTGGGAAAGGCTACGAGGCCGGTCAGAAAGTATCCCAGGCAACAAAGGAAGGGCAAGGCTATGACCGCGATGACAACCCGCCTTCGCCTGGTACGGAAAAGAAAACTGTCACCCAGGCGTCGCCACCATCGAACCCATCGCTTTTCCCCGTGAGCGGCAGCTTGTTCCACCTCGCCGGATTCCGGTTCGCATTCCTCTGCTGGAATGGGCTCTCTGCCTAGTGGGTTCACTGAGATTGATTGTTCATTGGAATTCATGAGTCGCTCCTTTGCCCCCCTCAATCCCTTTGCTCTATCCTATGTCTGCTATTATACTGGTTCTACCTATTTTTGGCAAGGTGGTGTTTTTCTTGCAACTGTTTTGTGCTTGCCCGTTCATTAACACCGTGATATACTTGCGCACATCAGGGTTACATTTCCAGCCTCGCTAACAGGGCATGGTTGCTGTCGCGCACCTCTTGCTTGAATTCTTCCCACGCCCAGGGATCAGCGCAAGGGTAGATGGAGTTGTTGTGCAACAACGGGTCAGCATCGGCAGCGATCTGACCGGCGGCGATAGCTGTCTGCCACTCCACCGTGCCCGGAATAGGTGCAAACTGAGCCGGGTGGACCTGTATGCCCAATTGGTGGGCGAAAGCAACGGTGTCCCGTGCTTTATCCACGCTCTGCCCTGGCCGGCCGATCAATACGTAGGCAGCGATCTCATGTGGGGAAAAACCGGCCGCAAACAAGGCCTGTACTGCCTGGGCAAAGCTGGCCTCATCCACTTTGCCACCCTCGCGCCATTGCTCATCCGGGTCGGCGGTTTCCAACCCCAAACGGATGGTCACAAAACCGGCGCGGCGCATCTTTTGGGCCAGGCTCTGGTCAATGAATCGGGCGTGCAGGCCGTTAGGAGTATGAAAACGGACGCGCAAATCTCGCTCAATCACCCCGTCCAGGATGGGATGGATGTGCTGGGCAGCATTGACTAATAGGGCGTCGTCGTAAAAAGCCACATCGTGCGCTCCGAGAACCTTGACGCACCAGGCAATCTCTTCCACCACCCGCTCTGGCGCGCGCGGCACAAACCCACCCGGTGACAGTTGATGGACGGCGCAGTAAGGGCAGTGGAAAGGGCATCCCCGCGCGGTCTGAATGGCTACATAGCCTTGGGGGCGGCGCAGGTCGTGGGCGGGCAAGACATCACCGAGGGGAAATTTGCTGGCGCGGGATTCGCCTGTCACCTGAGCCACCCATTGCAAGGCCTGTGTCTCACCAGGGCCGATCAGGACGGCATCCGCACCCGAATAGGTCTCCGCATGCTTGGCACAGAGCGTGGCGTAGACGCCGCCCAAAGCCACAGGCACATCAGGCCAGCGCGCCTTGATGCGGCTGATCACTTCAAAAGGGCCGGGGTACCAGTAAGTCATCATCGAAGTGACCAGAACCGCGTCGGGACGGGGTTGAGCGTCGAGTTCTTTCTCAAAAATGGTGACCGGCAGGCCGTATCGTCCCCACCGGCGGGGGATATGGGCCAGAATTTCTGGCTTGCGCACCTCCACCTTGGTGAAATGCCCGCAGCCATAAGCGTCACGTCTGGAACGAGGAGCAGGGGCATCGGGATGGTGCCGGTCAAGGCAATCAATCAAGGCCACGTCGTGCCCTGCCTGGCGCAGCACCCCGGCCACGGTCAACAGGCCGAGGGGCTCGATCCACATGTTGTAGGCTGCGAAATCGTAGATCCATGGATTGATGCACAGAACCCTGGCCATTTGTCAAAATCCATCCTCTTGCAGGTCGCAAGGTCCCAGGAGGATAATACTACAGCCGCACTTGTCATTCTGAGTCGGCCATGGCTGGTCAGCTGATTCAGCCGATGATCGGCTCCATCAGCTTAATCGGCTGACTGTCATTGCGAGGAGGCCGTAGGCCGACGAAGCAATCTCCAAAATGCGACGAGGAGATTGCTTCGCCTTCGGCTCGCAATGACCGGCAAGTTTCTGAGTAGGAGCTTCGCGCCCTTCGGTCGCTCAGAATGGCACTCTTAGGCGAAGGGCGGTTGTAGTAATAATTGAGGAGGAAGATAGTGCTCAAGATCACACGTTTTGATGACGTTACCCGGTTCGACCTAGCCCGCACTCTCTTCGGCCGTGGGCGTTATTGGACCACTGCTTACCTGGTGGACGGCCTATTAGTGGACACCGGCTGTGCCTTCACTACGGCGGAGCTGGCGAAGGCCCTGGCCGACGTTTCTTTTGACGGTATCGTGAACACTCACAGCCATGAGGACCACATCGGTGCCAATGGAGATTTGCAACGCCAGCGCCATGGGCTGGAGATTCGGGCTCACCCTTTAGCTCTGCCCGTCCTGGCCGACCCGCGCGGTCGGCAACCGCTGCACCCTTACCGTCGCCTCATGTGGGGTTGGCCGCAGCCATCTCAGGGCAAATCCGTCGCCGATGGTGAAGTGATTGAGACCAGTCGCCATCGTTTTCAGGTGATATATACCCCGGGGCACAGCCCTGACCACCTATGC
Organism: Anaerolineae bacterium; assembly: GCA_024653325.1. Classification (GTDB taxonomy): domain Bacteria; phylum Chloroflexota; class Anaerolineae; order JACIWR01; family JACIWR01; genus JACIWR01. Next base: position 26,495 of record JANLFX010000019.1, on the reverse strand, counting down.
CTTTATGAGCCCGATTGTGGCTGGCTTTTCAGTGGCGACTTGTTTGTGGGTGGGCGGGACCGCGCCCTGCGAGCAGGATATGACGTGTGGGGCATTATCGCCTCACTGAAGCGGATCGCGGCCCTGCCGATCACGGTCCTCTTTCCTGGGAGCGCTCGCGTGCGCCATAACCCGGCAGAGGAGCTGGCTGCCAAAATCACCCACCTGGAAAAGATGGGAGAACAGGTGTTGGCCCGCCACCAGCAGGGGCGAAGTGTGAACGAAATCGTCCGCGCGCTGTGTGGCGGGCCAATGCTCATCGAATTTATCACCCTGGGACATTTCTCGCGCCGGCATTTGGTGCTCTCCTACCTGAGGATGAACGGAGAGGAGCCTGTTCCGACAGCCACATCAAATCGGGTATAACGCCTGCCCTCAGAGCAATCCACCCTTGACCAAGATGTCTCGCAAGGTCTGACGCTCATTCTTGGTGAGATCCAGCAGGGGCTGGCGCACCGGTCCACCGTAGTAGCCTAGCATGTCGAGCGCACTTTTCAGGCCCGCGATGCCAAAACGGGCGGTGACTGCCGCGTTGACCGGAATCATTCGCCGCTGCAGGTCGGCTGCTTCGTCCCACCGCCCCGCCTTGAACAGGCGATAGATGTCCACACACTGTTGGGGAGCGATATTGGCCAGGGCCAACACGCCTCCCACAGCACCCAGGGCCAGCCCGGCAAAGAAAAACCCGGCGGCCCCGGCCAGTACCTGAAAAGTGGGATCGGTCTGTCGCACAATATCGGCCAGCTTGGTGATATTCCCGCTGCTATCTTTCAGGCCAACGATGTTAGGATGTTGCGCCGCGCGAGCGATGGTCGCCGCATCCATGTCCACGTGGGTGAATTTAGGGACGTTGTAGAGCATGATGGGGATGGGCGAAGCCTCGGCCACGGCCTCGTAATAGTGCACCAGGCTCTCAGGCGTCATCTGGCCACCAAAATAGTGTGGCGTGACCACCAGGGCGGCGTCGGCGCCAGCCTGAGCAGCCTGCCGGGTAAAGGTTATCGTCTGGCGCGTGGATTCGCAGCCGGTCCCGGCGATCAGGAGGCGGTTCGGCGGGATCGCCTGGCGGGCCGTTTTCAAAACGCGCAGCTTCTCTTCCTCGGTAAGATAGACCGCCTCGCCGTTGGACCCCAGCACCACATACCCGGCCAGCTCATACTGGTTCCAACGTTCCAGGTTCCTTACCAGCGCCTGGTAATCCACGTTACCTTCCGGGTCAAAGGGGGTGGTAATGGGAGGAAAAACTCCTGCTAACGAGATACTGGTTTTTTTCGTGTCCACTGTATTGCCTCCATAAAAGAAATCTCAGAGTATCAGCATCGCGTCGCCAAACGAGTAAAAGCGGTAGCGTTCGCGGATAGCTTCTTCATACGCCTTGAAAATCAATTCCCGTCCGGCAAAGGCACACACCAGCATCAGCAGCGTTGAACGTGGCAGGTGAAAATTGGTGATCAACGCATCCACCACCCGAAACTGGAAGCCTGGATAGATAAACAGGTTTGTTGATCCAGCAAACGTCTGCACAATTCCGGATGCGGACGCCGCCGTCTCCAATACGCGCACTACCGTCGTGCCTACGGCGATCACCCGCCGATTCTCTTGCTTGGCCTGGTTGATCAGGTGAGCCGTCTCCGGACTGATCTCACAACGCTCGGTGTGGATCACGTGCTCCTCGATCTGCTCCTCTTTCACCGGGCGGAAAGTGTCCATACCGATGTCCAGGGTGACAAAAGCCAGTTGCACCCCCGCTTGCTGCAAACTGCGTAGCAATTGCGGGGTAAAGTGTAATCCGGCGGTCGGGGCAGCCACTGAACCCTCCTGCCGGGCGTAAACCGTTTGATAGCGTTCAGCATCGGCCAGGGGGGTGTGAATATAGGGCGGCAGAGGAATGACCCCCAGCTTGTCCAGCAGTGGCTCGATAGGTTGTTCGAAGTTGATCAACCGTCCGCCCGCCTTTGTGATTTCCAAGACCCGACCCGTCACCTGATCTTCATCGTGACCTATGGCCAATTCATGTCCGGGGACCAATTTCCGTCCCTTGACCAGTGTTTCCCATGTGCGCTCATCCCGTTTAGCGACCAGCAACAGTTCGATTTTGCCGCCCGTAGGTATTTTGCGAGCTTGCAGGCGGGCCGGAATAACCCGACTTTCGTTGGCGACCAGCAAATCCCCAGGGCGCAGGTACGTGCCGATGTCGCGGAAGAAGCTATGGGTCAACTGCCCACTCGCCCGGTCCAGCACCAGCAATCGTGAGGCATCGCGCGGCTCGATGGGCGTCTGAGCGATGAGTTCAGGTGGAAGTGTGTAATCGAAGTCAGATGTTTTCATTGCACAGGATGCAAGGTGCCACTTGTATCATCGGTTGAGCCAGCGGGCGAGCAGGTTGAGCACGATGGTCAGTAGCACGCTGAGCACGACACTAAGCACCAGGCCTGTGGCCAGGGGGAAGTAACAAGAGAATCCCTCACGACGAATGGCAATATCGCCCGGCAGGCGGCCCAATCCCACCCTGCCGGCCAGCCACAGTACCCCGCCGAGAAGCAAAATCCCACTGCCCAGAATCACCAGCATCTTTCCAAAGTCCTCAAGTCCACTCATGTTTCGCAGTTCCTCCAGTTTTCCTGAGTTCCCCCAGCTCTCCCTTAACACACCCCACATTGACGACACCCTTTAGGCGGACAGGGCGCGGTTTCGCGTCCCGTTTGGGCCCGTTCCCATTCGCGGCGCAGGTAAGCTGCGTCCAATCCGGTATTCACCACTTGCCAGGGCAGGGGTGCGTCCAGAGCCCACTTACCCAGATAGGTTGCCGGATGCAAACGGGCAGCCGCGAGCGCTTTTCGCCAACCGGCGAGCGTTGGCTGTTCCAGGGCCAGCAATGCTTCTCCTACGCGGCGGTCGCCTCTCGCCAACACGCCTTGTACCGCCGCCCAGGCCGGGCTTTCCGCTTTCACCGTCATGCCCTGCTTTTGCAACGCCCGCTGGACGTGATTGATGCGCGATTGCAGGGTAGTCACCTCGGCCATGGTTGCCCACTGAAACGGCGTATGCGCCTTAGGCACGAACGGCGTCAGATTCACTGTGACCTGCCGCTGGAATCGTTCGGCTACGGCCATGGTCAGGTCAACGATGGCCTGCACGTCATCATCGGTCTCCCCGGGCAGGCCGAGCATAAAATAAAGCTTGAGCTGTGCGAAGTTGTAACGGGCGGCGGCATGAGCAGCCCGGAGCACATCGTCCTGGCTCACTCCCTTGTTGATCAGAGTTCGCAACCGCTGGGATCCTGCTTCTGGGGCTATAGTCAGCGTACGGATGCCGCTCTCGGCCAAGGCTTGCAACAGCGCCTCGGGCAGCGGATCCACCCGCAGCGAGGATACGGAGAGGTGAACCCCCATCGCTCGCAGGCCGGCAGTCAGCTCGCCGAGACGCGAATAATCGGACACCGCCGCACCCACCAATCCCACGCTGTCCCGGTAGCGCAACCCGGCCCTGGCTTGAACCAGCAACGCTTCGACGCTCCGCTCCCGGGGAGGGCGATAGCAGAACCCGGCCAGGCAGAAACGACATCCCCGTCCACAGCCGCGCGAGACCTCGATGAGCGTCCGGTCGCCGAATTCGGTGTCAGGGGTGTACACCATCGTGGCGACGGGATGTGTATCCAGGTCGCGGACCCATTGGCGTTGGACGGGCCGCCGATTTCCGGGCAGGTGAGGAACGTAAAGGCCGGGAACGTGGGATAATTCCTGTAGCAGTTCGTCGCGGCCGGCTGTGATTCCCTTACGAAGGGCGTCCAACAACGGCGGGATGATGACCTCTCCCTCGCCGATGGCAAAAGCATCGCAGAACAGAGCCATGGGTTCGGGATTGGCCGTCACTGCCGGACCGCCGGCGATAACCAGCGGCCAGCTCTGGTCACGCTCCTCGGCCCGCAGAGGCATGCCTGCCATGCGAAGCATCTGTACTGCGTGCAGGTAATCGAGCTCATAGGAGATGGTGAAAGCCAGCACAGCGAAATCTATCAACGGGCGCTGGCTCTCGATGGAAATTGGAAATACATTCCCATCCCAAAAAGCGCGTTCGCAGACCACGTCGTCGCAGGCATTGAACAGCCGATAAACGGTGTGCAATCCCAAACTGGACATGCCCACGTGGTATGTGTTAGGGTAGACGAGGGCCACCGGCAACCGCCCACCCCAGTCCTTGATTATCGGGCCTTGTTCCCTTTCGAGGGCGCGTCTGGTTTTGGCAATTTGGTTCCATGTCATAGTACTCCAAGTATACGTTACCCTGGGCGACCTGTCAAACGGCGCTTGGCAATCGGACTCATAGCCCGTCGCGGAGTTGGTGAGGCAAGGGTTCTTGGGGATTTGACAAAAAAAGCGTTTTGTGGTATCTTTATTTTCGTTCGAAGGCGATGTTGTCTGTGTTGGGAATCTAAGTGATTTACCGCCAGAGCTGAACGACCGCCCTGGCGGTTTTTCATAAAAAGGGAAACTCAACTCATATAACGGCGGTGTACCTGACCCACAAGGGCCAGGCTTCGAAAAAGCAATACCAATTTTGTAAGGAGGAACGTCGTCAATGGAAAAGACTACCGGCACAGTCAAGTGGTTCAGCCGTGTGAAGGGCTACGGTTTCATCCAGCCCGACGGTCAGGACGAGGATGTCTTCGTCCACTACTCGGCCATCGAGGGGGAGGGCTTCCGCAACCTCGAGCAGGGTGAGCGAGTGGAGTTCGGCATCGAGGATACCCCTAAAGGCCCGCAAGCGGTCAAAGTGTCCGTGTTACACGAGGGAGCGTCCTAGGTCACAGACCGCCCCAGGAACAAATTAAAGCTGAATCCGGCCCCGACGCATAAAGAGTCGGGGCCTTGTTTATGCACGGGGCCCTTGAACCGGCTTGAGAACCCCTTTGGCGTTTGACAAGAGTGTCAAGTTGTGTTAATATCTTGCTTCGGGCTGATGGCCTGTGAAAACGGGACCGGTGGCCCATGCCATCATCTCACTTTTTAGACACAAGGAGGACATTACGGTGGGCGAACGCATGACGGGAACAGTGAAATGGTTTGACGGCTCCAAAGGCTATGGTTACATCGCCCTGGAACAGGGTGAGGATGTCTTCGTACACTATTCGGCGATCAATGATGGGGGACTGAAGAATCTAGCCGCCGGCGACCAGGTGGAGTTCTCGATTGAGGATGATCCCCGTGGCCCGTTGGCCGTAGAGGTCACCCGATTGAGCCGATGAAGCTGATAGTAGCTGGCTGCAATCGGCTCCATCGGGTAAATCGGCTGACCTGAGGTCACCCGTCTGTAGGTTCGCCACTTATCAACAGTGTTAACGAGCCCCACCGGAGGTCCCCCTTCGCTGGGGCTCGTTGTCAGTTGGGGCGAAATTATCTTGAAGTGGAGAAAACGTACTATGTCAAACGACCTTTTGAAAATCATACCATTGGGCGGCCTTGGCGAGGTCGGGAAAAATATGATGGCTCTGGAATATAGCCGGCAGATTCTGGTTGTGGATGCCGGGTTGATGTTCCCGGAGAACGACATGCTGGGTATTGACCTGGTCATCCCTGATTTTGGCTATCTGCGGGACAAGGCGGATTGGGTGCAAGGGATTATAGTCACGCATGGTCATGAAGATCATACCGGCGCGCTGCCCTACGTGTTACAACACATCCACGCGCCAATCTATGCCACTAAATTGACCCGTGGTCTGATCGAGGTCAAGCTCGGCGAGCACCACTTACTCGAAAGCACAAAATTGCATACCATACGACCTGGCGATAAAATCACCCTCGGCCCGTTCAGTGTTGAGTTCTTTCACGTCTGCCATAGCATCCCAGATGGAGTGGGATTGGCCATTCAGACGCCGGTCGGTTTGGTGGTGCACTCTGGCGACTTTAAGCTCGACCACACCCCGGTGGACGGCCAGCCGCCCGATTTCGCCAAATTGGCTGAGCTGGGAGGGCGCGGAGTGCTGGCCTTGCTCTCGGATTCCACCAATGTCGAAAGGCCGGGAACCACCCCTTCCGAACGGGTGATTGATGCCGCTTTCGACCAGGTTTTCCAGTCTGCCCAGGGCCGGATTATCGTCGCCACCTTTGCCTCCCTGGTTTCCCGCATCCAACAAGTCATCAATTGTGCTGTGCGGCATGGAAGACGGGTAGCTATCGCCGGACGGACGATGGTGCAAAACGTGCGGATGGCTGAGCAATTGGGTTATCTGGAAATTCCACCGGACATGCTCGTCAGCCTGGATCAGATTGCCCGTTTATCCCCGGCGGAGACGGTGATTATCGCCACCGGCACCCAGGGTGAGCCCACTTCGGCGCTGGCACGGATGGCCACTGGCGAGCACAGGCAACTCAAAATCACGCGCGGCGATACCGTGATCATCTCTGCTCACGCCATACCCGGCAACGAGGAAATGGTCAACCGCATCATTAACCGCCTTTTTCAGCGGGGTGCGGACGTGGTCTACGAGGAGATCGCTCCGGTACATGTCTCCGGTCACGCCAGTCAGGAAGAGCAGAAACTGCTGATTAATCTCATCCGCCCGCAGTATTTTATCCCCATCCACGGGGAATTGCGCCACCTGACCCTGCACGCCCGTCTGGCGCAACAATTGGGCATCCCGGCGGATCACACCATGGTAGTGGAAAACGGTTATGTCCTGGAATTCGACGGTCAAGAGGGGCGCATTGGCGAGCGGGTGCCCGGTGGCTACGTGTTTGTGGATGGGGCTGGCGTGGGTGATGTGGGCCCGGCAGTGTTGCGCGACCGGGAGATGCTGGCCCGGGACGGGTTTGTGATCGCCGTCGTTCGCCGGGATGAGCGGACTGGCCAGGTGATCGGTGCGCCGGAGATAATCTCGCGCGGATTCGTATTCTTACGCGATGCAGAAGACCTGTTGGCCCGGGCCAGAGAGCAGGTGGTGAAGACTTTGAGCACTCAGAAGCGGCGCACCAAAACGGAAGCCGGGGGCGATGTGCGCGCCGCTTTGGAAGAGTTTTTCTATAGCGAGACCAAGAGACGCCCCATGGTCATCCCCGTGATCATCGAGTAAGCAAAAAGGTGCGTCGCACCTGGATTCAACGCCCGACGTGACGCAATCCCGGCATCAGATAATCGCGGGCTACGACCTCCCAGCTCATTCTTTGCCCCAACTCATAACCGTCTTTGAGGAGTTTCTGCATCGCTTCTTCGTCCCATGGCAGGGTGCCAGCGATTTGGCGGGCGACACGACTGGCCTCCTTAGCTTCGATGCGGTCTCGTTCTGGTTGGCCAATGGCCAATGCTTGTAAGTAATCCCCCACTGGCGCAGTGCCAATGTAATCCCCGACGATGACGTTAGGCAACTGCCTGCCCTCTGCAGCCCGCTCGATGAAGCCGACGCTGCCACAAGCGGTGGAAATCACGCACAGCGCACCAAAACTTAACGGCTCCACCTGGGCAATGCCAAATGGCTCGTAGATGCTCTGTCCAAACTCCAAATCGCTGCCTTTGCGGATGTCCATAAACTCCATGTCCTTGGGCATTCGCTGGCCGCAACGGTCGCGACTCCAACCGAACTGGTTGACCAGGACGATCTTGCAGGCTTGCGATTGCCGGTTGAAGGCTTCGAGGGCATGATAAAAGGGAATCTCGTGGCTGATCAAATCCGGTTCCCCCTCGCGGTGGACGACTGGCCAGCCGTATTCCGCTTCCATGCGAAAAACATCCTCAGCGGGACGTCCGGCGGGGATAATGGAGGAAAGCACAAACAAGATGGCTGTCTTGTGTCGTTTAGCCAACTCGCCATCCAGGTGTTCCAGTACGCGAATGTCGCGCCACAGCCCTTTGCTGGGGATCAGACGGGTAACGTGGGTGAATACGTAATCGGGCAGATAGCCGAGCAAATTGTTCGCGTATTGCTGCAACCTGGCCTTGGAAATCAGTTTGTCCTCCAGGCTGATCTGGAAACTGGGCACACCATTGTACACCAGGTCAATATCCGCCGTTGCGAACTCCGGACCCAAAAAGTGCAGCTCGTCCACCACCAGGTCGCCGACGGCGAAGATGCCATCGCAACGGGTGGCGGTCTTCACCAGCGCGTGTTTGAAGAAAGCCGACTGGTCACCAAAAACATCCTCCAGGTACAGCTTCTCAGCCAACGCCCGGCGCAAGACGTTGTAAAACATGGTATCGTGGCCGGGGCTATTCTCCACCAACGGGCGAACGGTAGCTACTTCGTGGGCGTAAAACACTGTGCGGTACACCCCAGGGTCGTTGAGCATGGCCGCAAAGACCAGGGGCAGACCCATAAATTCGTGGGCGATGATGAACCGCCGGTGAAAAGTCTCGTTTCCGACCACAGCTTTCAGGGCCTGATAGCTGCTTTCGGCAGCATTGATGTAAAGGGAGTACTCCGGATGTGACTCGTAGCGGTCCGAGGTGAGGCCGAATTCGTCGTACAGTTTCCCCTTAAAGAGATTGGTCCGGTCGAGGAAAGCAGTAGCGGGATCCACCAGGATGACCTCGTGCCGCGCTGTGCCGAAAGCTCGCCAGCCGTACAACACACGGACGTTGTGCTGTTCCTCGATGTCACGGAAAGCCCGGGCCAGTTGTTCGTCAACCTCGTTCACCTGATGGTAAGAGGAGTATAACATCTCCAGCTTGTTGCGCGGAGCAGCCAGCCGTTCCATCTCTACGCGGTCCTGGGTATTCATCGGGCCGACAAGGATAGTGCGTTTCACTTTCTCCAGATAAGTTGGCGCACTGAGCAAGCCATCCAGCACCGCGCCGATGCCCCCCAATTTCAGTCCGGCCTCGTGGGTGGCATGCACCACCAGTTCAAATTCTATCTCTTTGATTCCGTTATTCATCCTTATCCTTTCTTTCGTGAAACGTGAAGGCCTCATTCAGGTCGCGTTTCGTGAGCGTTCGAGGGTATAATATCACGAACAGGTGGATTAGTCAATCGCCGGGTAGGACGGGGGCGCATTTCACTTTTGGGGCAGCTTGCCCTGGCTGGCGCGGCTAGCTTACGTAGGGCGGCTTTCCATAGCTGCCGCCATGAATGGCGTAAAATGAGCTGGTTGCCAACCCGGCCTCTGGTATGTTATAATCAAAGTAACTGCTCACTATCTTGACAATGGCAGATTCAGAGCCTGACAACGCCACCCGCTGGTCGGGTTGCCAACCCGACCAGCGGGTGATAGCACTTGGTTGGAGGAGAAGTGAAACAAGATAGATGGCGCCTGATCGCAGGGTTCGGTATTCTGCTCCTCCTGAGTTTATCGCCGGAACGGGCGAGCTTCTGGGCGGCGATGCAGAGCGGGGATATGCATCGCGCACGCACGGAATATCACGCTGCGTTGGAATCCTACCAGCAGGCTGTAGAGGTATGGCCTTCCAACGCACTTCCATTTGTGGGACAGGGCCAGACTTACCTGGCCCTGCGCGATTATACGCGCGCTCAAGACGCTTTTCTGGCCGCGATGCGACATGGTGGATTGACCTTCGAGGGGCGATTGGGTCTGGCAGACGCTCATGCCGGGCTTGGTGAGGAAACGCTGGCGGTGAAAGAATGGCGGGGTCTGGCCGCCAAATACCCTGAAATGGGGGAAGTGCACTGCCGGTTGGGGCGGGCTTACATGAACCAAGGCCACTGGACGGCGGCGAAACGGGAATTCGTGTCCGTTCTGGATGCTCAGCCGACAGCCACTGAATGGGTGAAGCAACTTGCTCATTACAACCTGGGCCTGCTTTTGTCTGCTGAGGACCCGGAAATAGCCATAGCCCATTTGGAATCCGCCACGGATGGACCGGATGGGGAGGTGAGCACCATCGCCCGGCGGGTGCTTGATGCCCTGCGGGTTGTGCCAACTACGGAAGATCAGGCTTATGCGGCAGCTTTGTTGGGGCAGGCGTTTCTGGAAGTGGACGAGTCAGGTCTGGCCCGGCGGCAATTCGAGACAGCACTGGCCCTGAATCCAAACTACCCCGCCGCTCACGCTTATCTGGGCTACGTACTTGCCCGGCAGGGTAAGAACACGCTGGCGTCGTATCACCTGGTTACGGCGATCAGCCTGGATCCTTCCTACGTGATGGGATACTACTTCCTCGGTATCTACTTCCGTGACCGGGGCGAACCCGCTCGCGCCCGCGCGTTTTTCGTCCGGGCTCTGACCCTCGATCCTGACAACGCGGCCTTGTGTGTGGACATCGCTCAAACCTATCTGACCGGGCCGGACTATGTGTCTGCTGAGTTCTGGTTGCGCCGCGCCGTCGAATTGGCTCCCGAAGACGGCCAATTCCACCGTATTCTGGCTCAATTTTACACCGACTATCTCATTCAGGTACGAGAGCAGGGATTGTTCGCCGCCCAGCGGGCCGTGGACCTGTCCCCAGATGATCCCCTGGCGCACGATGCCCTGGGCTGGGCCTTGTATCTGACCGGCAACCCACGGGCAGCACAGGTCGCGTTGCAGCGGGCATTGGAGCTAGACCCATACCTGCCCCGCGCGCACTATCACCTGGGGGTGGTGTATGCTGCCCAGAGACGATGGGCCGAAGCGCAATGGGAGTACACCCGCGTGTTGGACCTGGACCCCGGTGGGCCTTTCGCCATGCGGGCTACGGGGGCCTTGGCCGAGATGGCGCGGTTGAGCGGGCAAAACTAGGGGCCGGGCGTGGCTGCGGGGTTTGATTTTCAAAATGGAATAAAGTATAATCAGGCGACAGTCACCTTAAAGATGACTGTCACCTGACCTGACCTCACGCTGGTACCAGTCCACAAAGTGTTGCATACCTTCTTCCACACTGGTTTGCGGGTTGTAGCCCAGCAGGCGGCGGGCCTTGGAAACGTCCGCGTAGGTGACGGGCGGTTCGCTGGGCGGGGCAGCCGGGGTGACCAGACGAGCCCGCTTACCGACCAACTTCTCTACCAGGCGCACGAAATCGGCCATGAGCACCGGCTCGCCACGCCCCAGGTTAATAATCTCATAGGGCAGGTCAGCGTCTAACGCGGCTATCACGCCAACCACGATGTCGGCGATGTAAGTCCAATCACGGCGCATTTCTCCCGCGTCGAAGAGGGCGATTTCTCTATCGTGGAGAATGCGCTCCGTCACCATGTAGGGCATCATGTCCGGCCGGCCCCGCGGACCGTAGACGCTGAAAAAGCGCACGGCGGTGAAATTGAGGCCGAACAGATTGTGATAGGCATAGCCCATCACCTCACCTGCCTTCTTGGTGGCAGGATAAGGGGCCAAAGGCTGATCGGTGGGATAGTCCTCGCGGAAGGGGACTGGCGCGCTGCGCCCATACACCGACGAGGTGGAAGCGAAGACGAAATTGTGCACTTGATGACGACGAGCCGCCTCCAGCAGATTGACCGTGCCGTGGACGTTCACCGCCACGTACAGCGGGGCGCGTTCGATGGAGTAGCGCACCCCGGCCATGGCCGCCAGGTGGATCACCTTGTCGGGGCGTTCGGCGGCGAAGAGACGCTCCACTGCGTCTGCGTCGCGGACATCGGCCTCGTAGAGGGTATAGGCGGGGTGTGATAGTACAGAGGCCACATTACGCCGCTTATGGGTGGGGTCGTAGTAGTCGTTGAAGTTGTCCAGGCAGACTACTTCGTCGCCACGGGCCAGCAGCGCCTCGGCCACGTGGCTGCCAATGAATCCCGCCCCGCCGGTGATGAGCACTTTCATGGACGCTCTTCCTCCTGGAAGGTGATCACCAGCCAATCGCCTTCCTGCCTGGCCTTCTGCACTTCCAGGGTGGCTAACACATGGGGCAGAAGGATATTGCGTTTGTGATTGCCGATGCGCACAATCAACTCATCGCCGGACGAACGGATGAGCTGGATGTCCTCTTTGCGTACAAAGGGCAAGGGGATGCGCAGTTGATACGTCCCGTCCTGCTTCAGCACCTGCTGGGTTTGGCCGACATAGTAAAACCGGGTGGGATCATCCTCACCATAGATGGCCTCAGCCATGCGCCGCAGCATGTCGTGACCTACCACTTCTTGTTCAAAAAGGGGCACGGTGAGAATGGGCAGTGGGGCGAAGGCCTCCTCGACGAGCTGGCTGTACCGGGCTTGAATGCCCTTCCAGCCGGTGAAGTAGCCATCGCTCACGTCCTGCGGGATCAATCGGTTGGAGATCACAGCGTCGGTCCGATAGCCGTACAGGTTCAGGTAAGTGAATGCCCGCTGAGCCTCTTTGACCACCATTTTCTCCGGGTTGAGCACCAGACGGACAGACGATTTGTCCGGATCGGTGAGCAAAGCTTTCATGCGGTCCAAACCCTTGATGAGCTCCTCGATGGTATCGAACAGTTCATCATCGGGCATGGGTAAGTCCAGTACGGCTCGCAGGAGGGGGCGGCTGATTTGGACGGCTTTCTTTTCGAGCGGAAAGATTTTCATCAAATACCAGCGTCCCACCTCGGGCAGGGTGAGCAGTTGCAGGGTGGCCCCGGTAGGGGCACAGTCAATGATGATCACGTCGTAATCACCAGTATCATGTAGATAGACGATTTGCAACAGGCTGGCCAGTTCGTCCATGCCAGGCAGCACGGTTAATTCTTCGGCGATGATGCCTTCCAGACCTTTCCAGGCGAGCACAGTGGCCATGTAGCGTTGGACGTCCCCCCAATGTTTTTCCATCTGATGAAGGACATCAATTTCCTGGCCCCACAGGTTGGGCAGGATGGGGGTAGGCTCTGCTCCCAGGGCCATGTCGAAAGCATCGGCCAGACTGTGGGCGGCGTCGGTGCTGACCACTACGGTGCGATAACCCAGGTCGGCACAGCGCAGGGCCGTGGCCGCCGAGACGGTGGTCTTGCCTACACCACCTTTGCCGGTATAAAGTAGAATGCGCATGGTGCTCCTCGTGTTGCGTGGTGCGTGTTGCGTATGGTTGGGTTTCACAGATAATCCATCTATGCAGGAAGATGCGGGCTGGCTCTGATTATACCACCTATTCGTGTCCATGCCAACTGCTGTAGGACGAGATGGCATCTCGTCCTGCGGGCAGCGGGGAGATGCCAATGAAGCAACGGATTGATCTCAGGTGGATGCTGGCGGTAGGTTTCGTCATCGGGTGGCTTTTCGCCGCCTACGCCGTCTTTTATCTGGTGCAGAAGCCTTTCGATCAGAATTTTGCCACAGCCACCGGCAACGCTGTTCTGGATGCGCTGTTCTCCCCGGTCATCCTGCTGCTGGGCGCGGCGTTGGGCCGCCGCCTGATCCGTCTGCTGGGTGCGTCCTTGGCCTCGCCTGGCGAGGAGTTGATCTTGACCACCAGCCTCGGCCTGGGATTGCTTTCTTTCCTGGTCTTGATTCTGGGCCTGGTCGGGCTGCTCTACAAATGGGTTTTCTACGGTCTCAGCGCCGTGCTTTTCCTCGCTCTCTTTTCCGATGCGACTGCCGTGTGCCGAACGGCCTGGACTTGCCGTCCAGCGATCAGACCTCCGCGCCCCCTGTTTATTTATCTGGCTATCACCCTGGGCCTGGCTTTTCTGGTGGCCCTTACCCCGCCGGTTGACTGGGACGGCCTGTTTTATCACCTTACCGGGCCTCGACTGTATGTTGAACAGCACCGCATCGCGCCGGGGATTGACATCCCGCACCTGAATTTCCCCTCGCTGATGGAAATGCTCTATCTGTACGGGATGCTGCTCAAGGGCGACGTGACCGCCAAGCTGATGCATTTCTGGTACGCGCTGCTGCTTACCGGCCTGGTGTACCTCCTGGCCCGCCGGCACCTGTTCCCGCGGGCAGCCTGGCCGTCCGTGGCTATCTTCGCCTCCATGCCCATGATCCCGGTGCTGGCTGGTTGGGCTTACAACGACATCGCCCTGGCTTTCTATCAGTTGGCTGCGCTTTACACCTTGTGCAACTGGTTCACCGACCGGCGCCGGCAGTGGCTGATCCTGAGCGCAGCGATGTGCGGCCTGGCGATGGGACTTAAGTACACCAGCTTCGTCTGCCCGCTGACCCTGGTGGTGCTCATCGTCTGGCGGCAGGCAATCCGCGAGCGGGCGCGAGCGGGCGTCATCTTCAGGTCGCTGTTGCTCTTCAGTGTGGTGGCCCTGTTGGTCGCTTCGCCGTGGTACATCAAGAACTTCTTTTTCACCGGCAATCCGTTCTATCCTTTCGCTTACGAGGTGTTCGGCGGGCGGTTCTGGGACGAGTTCCGGGCGGCCTGGTATGCCCGGGCCGGGACAGGCATCGGCCTCAATCCGCTCAAGCTGCTGGCCCTGCCGTGGACGCTGACCTTGGGTATCCGCGACATGAACTACTACGACGGGCGGATGGGGCCGCTGTTTCTCGCCCTGTTACCGTCGTTGCTGGTCTATTGGCTATACAGGCCACGCCGGGAGGGGCCTCCGCGCTCGGCCGCCGTGAGTTACCTGCTTGTTTTTGCCCTGGCCCAGTACCTGGCCTGGACCTGGGGGGTGATCGCATCCCGGTCGCTGTTCCAATCGCGATTGCTGCTGCCGTGTTTCGTGGCGTTGGCTCCGGCGTTGGCCGTCGCCCTGGATTCTCTGCGCGCCCTTGACCGATCAGCCTTTTCCCTGCACCGCTTCGTGTGGATGACGATAGCCATCGTGCTCGCCCTCAACGTCGTGTACCAGGGCCTCGATTTTCTGCGGATTGACCCGCTGCCCTATCTCGCCGGGCGGGAAAGCCGCGACGAGTTTCTTACCCGCAATCTGGGGCAACACTACGCCGCGATGCAGGACATCAACGAGAATCTACCCGCCGGGGCGAAAATCCTTTTTTTGTGGGAGCCGCGCAGCTATTACTGCCAGCGCCAGGCCCAGCCCGACGCCATCCTGGAGACCTGGAAGCACCTGGTTTACAAGTATGACTCTGTTGATGCTATCGCCCGGCACCTGGCGGACGAGGGTTACACACACGTTCTGCTTCACCAAAAGGGACTGGAGTTCGTGCTCGAGGCCGGGATGGACCCCATCACCGAGGAAGACGTTCGTCTGTGGGAAAACCTGGCCTCCGATTACTTAACCGTGGTTCATCGAGAAGATGAGGGCTACGTACTTTACGCGCTGGGCGGAGGTAGCGGGCCATGAAGCGATACGGGTGGCTGGTCGGCATCCTGGTGATGGGGGCTTTTCTGCGCCTGTTGCTTCTCGGCCACCAGAGCCTGTGGCTCGACGAGGCCTTCAGTGTGATTATCGCCCGGCGCGATTGGGGGCAGATCATCGTCAGCACGGCGCAGGACACCATGCCACCGCTGTATTATTTCGTGCTGCGCGCTTTTCTGGCCCTGGGCGATGGTGAGTTTGTCGTGCGCCTGCCGTCGGCGCTGTGGGGGATGGTCACCATACCCCTGCTCTACGCCCTGGGACGGCGGCTGTTCAGCGAGAAGGTGGGGCTGATGAGCGCCTTGCTGCTGGCTGTCAACCCCTTTCACATCTTCTATTCCCAGGAGGCGCGGATGTACAGCCAACTGGGGTTCTGCACCCTGTTGTCTGCTTTCTTTTTTCTGCGGGCCTGGCAGGAGGGGAAAAAGAGGGATTGGCTGAGCTTTGCCTTGAGCACCGTCGCCGCCCTGTACACCCAAAACATGGCCGTTCTGTCTTTGATGGCTCTGGGCGTCTTTGCTCTCCTGCATTGGCGGGAAGCAATGAGGAAGTGGCGGACTTTGGCCATCGTTCTCGGCAGCGTGATTTTGCTTTTTTTGCCCTGGCTTGTCTATCTGCCGGAGCAAATGGCGCGGGTGGGGACTCAATTCTGGGCGGAGACGCCATCGGTACTGGAGCTGTTCACCACGCTGAGTTTGTTTCTGTTCGGCCATGCTCTGTCGCCTGCCATGGTGATCGCTGCGCTGATCGTGGGATTGTATGGGGTGTTTCTGGCTCTTTTCCTCGGCTGGCGGGCTTTGCGGGAGGAAGGAGCCAATCGAGAGCCATTGTCTTTCGTGCTGTGCCTGTTTGCCGTGCCGATGGGCAGCTCGTTTCTGATTTCGCAGCTGTGGCCCATCTTTCTGGCGCGGACGTTCATCGTCTCCGCTTTTGCTTTGCTCGTTCTGCTGGCCTGGGGATTGGTGCGCATGCCCCGCCTGCTGGCGGCTCTGTTAATCGTTCCCGGCCTTGCTTTGGTGAGTCTCAGCCTGTACAACTTCTATGCTAACCCCGCCTACGCCAAACCGCCGATGCGCGAGGCGGCCGGGTATCTGCAAACTCACTTTCGGGCGGGAGACACAGTTATTCACACCAGCGACAGCTCCTACCTGACCTTCGTCTACTACGCGCCCGAACTGGACCGGCATTTCCTGATCGGCGATCCCGATTACGAGCGGGAAACGACCCGCGGCCGCACGGGGCGCATCGCCGGCATCAGGCCGGAGAGCCTGGATGAGATTGTGAGCGGGAAAAGCAGGCTGTGGCTGGTGGTGACTTTGGATCACAACCCCGATTATCAAAAGGAACTCAAGCGCCAGTTCGACCGACGTTACCCCCTGCTCGATGCCACCGATGTGGGGGGAATTGGGATTCTCTTGTATGATTTGAATAGGGGGCAGGATGGAAAAGAGCGGGAACTCTGGGGAAAAAGGGGAGCGATGGGCCTGGTGGGCGGTCGTCGCCCTGACCTTGCTGTATGTCATCTTCTTTTCGGCGCTCTCCATCCGCCAGCATCAGGCGTTCATGACCCACGGCTTTGATCTGGGCAACGTGGACCAGGCGGTGTGGAACACGCTGCATGGCCGTTTCTTGCGCATGACCAACGAGGAAGGAACCGAGTCCCGGCTGGGCACGCACTTCGACCCGATCATCGCCCTGCTGGCCCCTTTGTATCTGATCCACAGCGGGCCGGAGACGCTGCTGGTCGTGCAGACCATCGCCCTGGCGTTGGGGGCCTGGCCCATCTTCTGGCTGGCGAAAAAGAAGCTGGAGAATGCCTGGGCTGCCGCTGCCTTTGCTCTGGTTTACCTCGCTTTTCCTGCTCTGGAAGGAGCGAATCTATCCGAATTTCACGCTGTCACCCTGGGGAGCAGTTTCCTCGCCTGGGCTTTTTATTTCTTGCATCTGGATCGGCCCTATCTCTTCGGTCTGTTCACTGTTCTGGCCATGAGTTGTAAAGAGGAAATTCCCTTGATAGTGGCTATGATGGGCCTCTACGCTTTTTTCGTCCTGCGAAAGCAAAAATTGGGACTGGTGACGCTGCTATCAGGCATTCTATGGTTCATCATAGCGGTAAAGGTAGTCATTCCCAGTTTCAACGAATCGGGGCGGAGCATTCATCTGGCCCATTACGGCTATTTAGGGGACAGTGTTGAAAAGGTGTTAATCAACGTGGTGACCAGGCCTGAGCTGGTGTTTAGCAACTTCAAAGACAAGCTCAAGGTTGCTTATTTGCTCAAGCTGTGTTTTCCCGTCGGTTATTTGTCGCTGCTGGCCCCTCAGGTGTTGCTGATCGCCATTCCGGCGATAGCGATCAATTTTCTGAGCACTCACTACACTATGTACGCGCTGGACATGTTCTGGGGTTCGGTGACGATAGTGCCTTTTGTGGTCCTGTCTGCCGTATGGGGAACTGCTTTGTTGGCCCACATGTTCCATCGGCTTCTGAAGGTCAAGCGGGGATTCGTGGTGGCGGTGTTCACCATCTACGCACTCACTTTCACCGCTTTCTACCATCAACGGCTTGGTTATTCGCCACTGAGCCAAAATCTCTCATGGCCTCAGATCACAGCGCATCATCGCCTGGGCGAGCGATTAGCCAGGTCTATTCCACGAGACGCCGTAGTTGTGGCTCAAGACCACCTGAACTCCCACGTATCTGAGCGGGAGACTGTTTACATTTTCCCCTACAACATAGACGAAGCCGACTACGTGTTCCTTGATGTCGCCGGGCAGCCAGGTTATTTACTTGGTTACGATGAGTACCATGCCGCAGTGGATCAAACCCTATCCCGCCAGGATTTTGGTGTGGTAGCTGGTGAGGATGGTTACATTATTCTGAAGAAAGGCGCGAAGCAAGTTCCCCTCAGCCAGGATTTCTACAGCTTTCTCCTGGCAGATGGTATAGATAAAGCCCTTCCCCTGACCGTGGATTTTGGCGCCGCCGTGCGGTTGTCTGGATTGTGCCTGGAATATCAACGCGGAATGATTGTGGAAGTACATTCCTATTGGCAGGCGAACCGGACACCCCAGGGCGATCCTCGCGTATTCCTCTGCCTGGTGGACGAAGAGGGCGTGCCCCTGCCAGGCACGGCGATTGAGGTACGAGCTTCCATCTGGTATCCACCAACGCGCTGGACCCCGCAGCAGATCGTGCACAGTACAGAGCGCGTTCAGCTTCCGGCTTACGTGGACCTATCCACCATCTCGCTGGGGTTTTTCGTCGGCCCGCCGGCGGCCATTGATGACGTCAACGCTCGTCTGTCGGTTGTGATAGAGGATGCAGGATCGGTGAAGATTGACGTGAAACGAAGTGTCTTGGTCATCCCGATGGGAACAAGGACGGATTGAGGAACTCTGGGGAAGTAAAGGGGTAACGCTATGGAACCAGATTTACAGGCCGGGATGCGGGAAAAAGAGATGCTGGTAGTCTTACTCACTATCATCGTCCTGGGGTCGTTATACTTTTACAACCCGGATGGCTGGCTGATTGACGACGACGAGGGGAGCTTTCTCTATCAGGCCTGGCGGATCAGCGAAGGAGAGCGTCCTTACGCTGATTTTTTCAGCTCGCGCGACCCTCTTTTTCTCTACAGCACCGGTATGTTGGTGAAACTGATGGGCCGTTCTATCCTGGCCATTCGCGCCGTGCCCGTTTTGCTAAGCCTGGTCAGCAGTGTCATTGTCTACTTGCTGGCCCGCCGGTTTCTGTCAGCGGAAGGGGCCTGGCTGGCCATACTCGCTTTTCTGTTGCATCCCCAGGTCTTCTTCTACGGGCGCCGCCTCTACCCAGAACCTTTCATGCTGCTTTTCATTGTCCTGGGGCTGTACTTGTTCCAGCGGGGCTGGGACGAGCGGCGTTACTGGCTACTCGCCGGCGCCGGTTTATCTTTTGGAATCGCTACTATCTACAAGCTGCTGGGTGGGCTGTCCCTAGGCGGCTGTTTGTTGTGGACGATAATTGAGGCCCGGCAGCAGCGGACCGGCTGGCGTTCCTGGATTGTACGAACGGCGGCGGTGTTGGTCCCATTTGGGCTGTTGGTGGGTTCCTCGTTCCTGGGTTTTATGTACTGGGAGCCAGCCTTCTACCCATCGGTTATCGGCGTGAACCTGGCGCAAGGGCGGGGCCTCAGCGGAGGACATGTTTTGGTTAAAGGGATGGCATTTCTACTCGGTTACGTTCTGCTCTACCTGCCGTTGATGGTTTTCGCATTGCCGGCGGCGTGGGCGAGCAGGCGGGGGAGCGAACGGATAAGCCTGATAGCCTGGCAATTGCCCACCACACTGGCTTTTTTCTTGCTCCACCGTGACCTCTTCCTTCGGCATTTATTATACCTGGCGCCCTCCTTAGCCATTCTTTTTGCCCTCGCTCTGGAACCGCTCCGCCGATGGTCAGGACGCTCGTTTTTATTGGTGGCCGTGATCGGGGCTGTACTCCTCCCCTGGACGCTGGAAAACACCATGCAAGCCATGCGTACAGAAAATGACACTGCCCATATAGTGGAACTAATCCGTAACCAGACCGACGCTGAAGCGCGTATCATTTCAGATTATCAGGAACTCAATTTCCATGCCGCTCGCCGGTCTACCTACCTGGGCGCTGAAATCTCGCAGGTAGTGGTGGAGGGACAGGAACGGATCACCGGAGCACAGTTGATCGGCGAGATGGAAAAAGACCGAGTGCAAATGGTTATCCTGGACGTTTCGCCGGAGACGGCTCACCACTTTGTGAATCTGACCGATTATGAGCAGTTCTATTCTTACATTCAGGAGAACTTGGCATTGCTGGGGCGGTTTCCACGCGCCGGGCAGGTACTGGAAATTTACATCAAGTAACGGTGCTTACGGAAGTGATGTCATTTGAGTAGGAGAACAGATGATCTCAACGCGCTGGCAGTTGTGCTTGTTGATTGTCATGGCGGCGGTGGTGTTCACGGCCGGCGTGTGGATTACCTATACATCATTCACCTCGCGTTACCCTGGCGGCAACGATTTCTATGCCCGTTGGGTTGGGGGTCGTGCTTTGCTCCGTGAAGGGCTGGACCCTTACTCTGAGGCCGCTACGTTGCGCATTCAAGAGGGCATATACGGCCGCCCGGCTCGTGCCAATGAGGACCAGATGGCTTTCGCCTATCCGCTCTATAGCCTGATCCTTTTCTGGCCCCTTTGTCTTATCGAAAATTATTCTTTAGTGCAGGCTATCTGGCTGTGGTGGTCGTTAGCGGGTTTAGTGGTAGCGCTGATGCTATGGAGACAGGTCATCCATTGGAATCCATCGCCGGTAGTATGGGCGTTGACAGTGTTGTGGAGTGTGTTCCTGTATCAGGATTTCCGCGCCCTGATGCTGGGCCAACTGGTCGTGTTAGAGTTCCTGGCCATGATGGCCGCTTTGTGGGCCATGCAACGCCATCATGATAGATTGGCCGGATTGTTTCTGGCCCTTACCACGGTAAAACCCCAGGTGGTCTACCTGGCAATTCCGTGGATCATGATCTGGGCGGCCGGCCAGCGGCGGTGGCGACTGTGGTGGGGCTTTGGCCTCTCCCTGATTTTGCTATTGGTAGGGGCAACGCTCCTTCTGCCAACGTGGATTTCCGGTTTCGTGCGCCAGGTCCTGACGTATCCGTCTTACACCAAGTATGGCTCGTTGACGTGGATGATCATCCACTATTGGCTGGGCCTAGGACGTGAGGTGGAAATCGCGGTGCTGATTGTATTGGCGGCGGTGGCACTGGCATTGGCCTGGCGCTTGTGGCGTGGAACCTGGGAGCAGATGCTGTGGATGCTGGGGTTGTTGCTGTTGCTAACCAACTTTTTCACCCCTCGTGTCGGGACCCCTTACTACTTGTTTCTGGTACCCTGGGCTATATGGTCGTTCTCCTGGATGCAACAGACG
Organism: Anaerolineae bacterium; assembly: GCA_024653325.1. Classification (GTDB taxonomy): domain Bacteria; phylum Chloroflexota; class Anaerolineae; order JACIWR01; family JACIWR01; genus JACIWR01. Next base: position 5,416 of record JANLFX010000019.1, on the reverse strand, counting down.
TGGAAACGCTTCGGCATCTGGGTGATGCTGGCCTGGATGGGCGCCTCGCTGGTAGGGCTGTGGGTAGTATTCTTGATCACTGTCAAGGGCAATTCTGAACAGATACCGGTCCATTTTCCGTTTCCGGCAATGGTAGCGCTGTTGCTGGTCTGGTTGTGGAAACAGGGCATCGCCCGCGTAGGACGGGTTGTTCTGCAGGGTTGACGCACAACCCACTTTGTGCTAATATACTCGCTGACTCGCTTTCTCGCTCACTCGCCTGGAGGATATCATTGTCACCTGACGCCAAACGCTGGAAACTCCCTGAACCATTACCCCCGGCATACCAGGAACGTTTCCCTGGCGTGCCGTCCCTGCTTGTCCGCCTGCTCTATAATCGGGGGATTATCTCTCCGCAAGCCGTACGGGACTTTCTGGGCCCACCTTCGTTAGGCGCTAATCCCTTCAGTCTGCCGGGGATACACCAGGCAGTAGCCCGTTTGCGACAGGCCATCCGCTCCGGGGAAAAGATCGCAGTCTATGGCGATTTCGACGCGGACGGGGTATGCGCCACCGCCGTGTTGGTAGAGACCCTGCAAGCTCTGGGAGCAGACGCGCACCCTTACATCCCTCATCGCGTGGACGAGGGATACGGCCTCAACCTGGATGCGCTGCGCAAGCTCTACCGCAATGGCGTGCGCCTGGTGGTTACCGTGGACTGCGGCATCCGCTCCGTGGCTGAGGTAGCAGCCGCGCAACGTGGCCTGGATCTGATCGTCACCGATCACCACTCGGTGGGCTCTGAACTGCCGCCCGCCGTGGCGACCATCAACCCCAAACTCCCTGAAAGTACTTACCCCTTCCAGGATTTGGCAGGTGTCGGCGTGGCCTTCAAACTGGCCCAGGCTCTCTTGCTCGCCTGTCGCCGGATGGGAAAACAGCCGTCCCTGGTCGAGGATGAGCTGATGGACCTGGTGGCTCTGGGCACGGTGGCGGACATCGTCCCCCTGTTGGGCGAGAATCGCGATTTGGTACGCCTGGGTCTGAAGCATCTTAACGACCCGCAACGGCCGGGATTGAAAGCCCTGATGGTCAAGGCCGGGGTGCGGCCAGGGGAGATCACGGCGACGACCATCGGCTACGTGCTGGGCCCACGGTTGAACGCGGCTGGACGTCTGGCCGATGCCATGACCAGCTACCGCCTGCTCACCACCCGTGATCCTGGCGAGGCCGAGCAACTGGCGGCCAAACTGGACGAGACTAACCGCCAGCGTCAGAAACTTACCGAGGAAACTCTGGAGCAGGCCCGCGCGCAGGTGCTGGCTGAGGGCACGGACGTCCCGCTCCTTTTCGCTGCCGGTGAGAACTTCCTGCCGGGCATCGTCGGATTGGTGGCCGGACGCCTGACCGAGGAGCTATATCGCCCGGCGGTAGTGGTGGAGGTGGGTGAGAAGCAGAGCCGGGGCTCCTGCCGCAGCATCCCCGATTTTCACATCACTGCCGCCCTGGACCGCTGTCGCGATCTGCTGGTCCGTCATGGTGGACATGCGGCGGCGGCTGGCTTCACCGTGGAGAATTCCAATCTGGAGTCGCTTCGGGACTGTTTGCGCTCCATCGCTGCTGAGGAACTGGCCGGTAAAGAGCTGATACCCACCCTGGCAATTGATGCCGAAGTAGCCTTGAGTGAAATGGATTGGGCCACCCGGTCTCTGCTGGACCAGATGGAACCGTGTGGCAATGAAAATCCCGTGCCCCTTTTCCTCAGCCGGGGGGTGATCGTGCGCAGTTGCCGACCGGTCGGCACGGATGCCCGGCATCTGCGGCTGGTGTTGAGCGATGGACGGGTGGTATGGGATGCCATCGCCTTTCATCAGGGGATTCCAGAAGGGGGGATGCCCGAACGCATTGACGTAGTTTACTCGTTGGAGGCGCAGGAGTGGAACGGGGAAAAGCGCTTGCAACTGGTCGTTGAGGACTTCCGGCCAGCAGAATAAGACTATTCCGGAGAAATGATCGTCCCAGGATCACGATTGACAAATCACGAATGGCACGAATAGACGAATTACACGAATAACTGAGAGAAAATTCGGGCCATTCGTTCATTCGTGAAATTCGTGATTGGGGCGATTTACATCCTGAAGCTTCCTGAACCAGAGCAGCGTAGGGGAAAGCAATGGAGCTACAACACATCACGGACAACGTGTACTATCTTTCCAGCGCGATTAACATCGGTGTGATACGTGGCGACGACGACCAGGTAGTACTCATTGACTCCGGCATCGGCGACCGCTCCGCGCGACACATTCTGCGCGTCCTGCAAATTGAGGGTTGGCGTCCGGTGGCCGTGTTCAACACCCACGGCCATGGCGACCACGTGGGCGGCAATGCCTATCTGGTGGAGCAGGCCGGAGTGCACGTGTATGCCCCGCTGTACGACAGTGTAGTCATCCGTCAACCCCTCTGGGGTATGCTTTTTATGTTCGCTGGTGGCGAGCCCATCCATGAACTGGCTGCCCCGCGCTTCTCACCCCGGCCCTCGCCGGTGGACGTGATAGTTACCCCAGGCGAGTACTCTGTCGCCGGGACGATCATCGAAGCCATCACTATGCCTGGCCACACTGGCACCCATACTTGTTACCGGGCGGGGCGGGTGCTTTTTCTGGGCGACCTGCTTTCCAGCGAGGCAGAGCTGGAAAGCGCCAAAATATCCTACGCTTACAGCGTAACTATGCGCCTGGAGAGCCTGGCCCGGTTGCGTACTATTGAGGCGGACTATTACCTGCTGGCCCACGGCGACCTGCGTCGGGACATTGGCTCGCTTCTCGAATTAAATATTGCCCGTATACACGAGACGCTGGATTTTATCAAAGCGTACCTGGCCCGTGGTCGGGCAGAGGCGGCGGATGTGGTGGCTGCTGTGGCGGACCACTTTGGACTGAATGTCAATCGCGTACGCGACTATTCTCTGCTCAACCTTACCGTCTATGCCCACCTCAGCCATCTGCACAATCACGGTGAGATTGATTTCGAGTTGGAAGGGAATCGCCTGTGGTGGAAAACGTAGGACGGGATGACATCCCGTCCTACGCTCTCACTGGACAGAGGCTGTATTTTGAACTATAATCAAGATCATCTTATCCGTTGTCAATGCTGAAAAAGGAGGCCAATGATGGACCTGAAGTTCACCGCAGAGCACGAGATGATGCGCAAGATGGTGCGAGATTTCGCCGAGAAGGATGTCGCGCCCCTGGCGGCGGAGTTAGACGAGAAGGGCGTGATACCTTTTGAGAACATCAAAACCATGGGCCGGCTGGGCCTGCTGGGCCTGACCGCTCCAGAGGAGTACGGCGGCTGTGGGGCGGACACCATCAGCTATGTGATCGCCATCGAGGAATTGGCTAGAGCCTGCGCCAGCACCGCTATCGTCATGGCCGTGCAGAACTCGCTGGTCAACTACGGACTGGTCGAGTTCGGTACCGAAGAGCAAAAGCAAAAATACCTGACCAAACTGACCACCGGCGAATGGATCGGGGCCTTTGCTCTCACCGAACCGGGGGCGGGGTCGGATGCGGCGGCGCAGCGCACGACGGCCGTGCGCGATGGCGACTGCTACGTGCTCAACGGCAGCAAGCACTTCATAACCAATGGCGGCATCGCCGACGTGGTCATCGTCTTTGCCATGACAGACAAGAGCAAAGGCACGCGCGGCATATCGGCGTTTATTGTGGAAAAGACCTTCCCCGGCTTTTCGGTGGGCAAAGAAGAGCACAAGATGGGCATCCGTGGCTCGAATACCTGCGAGCTCATCTTCGAGGATTGCCGGGTGCCGGCGGAGAATCTGCTGGGGGAAGAAGGACAGGGCTTCAAGATCGCCATGATCGTGCTGGACGCGGGGCGCATCGGCGTTGGGGCTCAGGCGGTGGGCATTGCCCAGGCCGCTTTCGAGGCAGCGGTGGAATACGCCAAGACCCGCGAACAGTTTGGCGCGCCCATCGCCCGCTTGCAGGCCATCCAGTGGATGATCGCCGACATGGCCACCCGCATCGAAGCGGCGCGGTTACTGGTCTACAACGCAGCATTGAAGAAGGACTCCGGCGAGCGCTTCACCAAAGAGGCCTCGATGGCCAAGCTTTTCGCCTCGGAGACGGCGGACTTCGTGGTGGACTGCGCGCTGCAGATTCACGGCGGGTACGGGTACATGAAGGAGTACCCGGTGGAGCGCTATTACCGCGACGCGCGCATCACCCGCCTGTACGAGGGCACCAGCGAGATACAGCGACTGGTCATCGCCAACCAGGTGTTGCGGTAGTGGAGACTTCCGAAGTCTCTGAGACTTTGGAAGTCTGAGGGGCGAGTATTGAGGTTGAGGAGGGAGGTTATGAGCACGATAACGAAACCGCTTCAGGAACTGGTACAGGAGCTGCCACCTGATATGCGCGCCGAGGTCCGTGACTTTATCGAGTTCTTGCTCGCCAAGCGAGGTCGCCGTGTCGGCAGAACATTGCGACAGGATTGGGCCGGCGCACTGCGCCGTTACCGGGAGGAGTACACCTCGCTTGAATTGCAGCGGCAGGCCTTGACCTGGCGAGGTGATTGATGTACCTGGTGGATACCAACATCTGGCTTGAGCGCCTGCTCGACCAGGAACGGTCTGAGGAAGTCGGGCAGTTTCTGGCGCGGATACCTACCGAGCAGTTGCTGATGTCTGATTTTACCTTGCATTCCATCGGCGTCATTCTGGAACGACTTGGCCAGCGAGCGGTACTGACGCAGTTTGTGCAAGACGTATTCGTGGATGGCGGGGTAGGATTGGTCTCGGTGCGGCCGGAGTCCATGCTCCATCTGGTAGCGGTCGTGGAGCGTTTCCATCTTGACTTTGATGATGCTTACCAATATGTGGCGGCAGAGCAAACAAATGCGGTCTTGGTCAGCTTTGACGATGATTTTGACCGTACGGACCGTGGACGGAAGACACCGATGGAGATTCTCAGGATGATAGGGGATACTGTGGAGTGACGTACGCATCACCCGCCTATACGAGGGCACCAATGAGATACAGCGACTGGTCATCGCCAACCAGGTGTTGCGGTAGCAGAGACTTCCGAAGTCTCAGAGACTTCGGAAGTCTGAGGGAGGTAGAAATGGAAATTCACGAGCTAATTGTTGAGATGAAATTGCTTGAGCGGCGCTTAACCCTTTATGAAGAGAAATATGGCGTTCTCAGCGAAGACTTCTATGCAGCTCTGATGGCAGGTGAGCTGGAACGCTATGATGCCTTCGATGAGACCCGCGCCGATTTCAGTCGGTGGAAGGGAATTTATGAAACGTGGTTGCGGCGCAAAGAAGCCTACACCGCACAAATTCGACAGCGTGAATTGGCTGACGCTCATGTCCACTATAGCGAACGGTAAGTAAACGAACAGGCCGGTCAGCGTCG